>NZ_AQPF01000030.1:0-46688 GCF_009846745.1 Alcanivorax xiamenensis
CTCTTTCCGCACCCGCCCGCATCCCAATCTGAACCGCCCCGGCTTTACCGGAGACTCCATATCTTGAGATGTTTACGCACACTGTATCGTCGGTTGGCGCGTAGCAACGTCGAAGAAAACGGCACTGGTACTGGACGCTCTGGAGCAAGCCCTGTGGTCACGAAAGCACAGGCAAGGATTGATCCACCATAGTGATCGGGGAAGCCAATATCTCTCGATCCGCTACACAGAACGTATGGCTGATGAGGGTATCGATGCCTCAGTCGGCACCACCGGCGACTCCTACGACAATGCGCTGGCCGAGACCATCATCGGCTTATTTGTAGTAATTCAGACTTGACCTGACAGTTGCCGATTCTTCAGCAGGTGTCTGTCAGGTGAAGTTCAGCCTATTAACTTTTACTTCTGGATCGACTTCTTATCCCACAAGGTGCGACTGGCGTTCTACCGCAACACTTCCTCCCCTGGTGGTGTATTATTGCTGTAGCAATTCAGCGTAACGTACAGATCTTCCTTTAACGCTTCCAGGCTGTTGTATATTTTCCGGCATAATGATGAAACTTCTTGGGGAACCTTCTTATGGAAGCGCTCGCAGATGTCACTGGTCTGCGGTAATACTATGAATCACATACCTTCGTTTAGCACCGCGTCGCGGATCATGCGCCAGACAAAATCGCCTATCTCCTCGAGCGTATAGCGACCATCGTCGCTAAACCAAGTGGCTACCCAGTTGAGCGCACCGAGGCCTATAAGACGCAGCAAATCCAGATCCACTTCCTTTCGAATTACCCCTTTCTCCGCCAGTGACTTAAGCATAGTCGCCCAGAGGGACTCATAACGGTCGCGCAGCTTGATCATCTCCTTACGTGCTTCGCCGCGCAGAGAACGCCACTCAAACAACAGTACATAGACCATGTCCGAGCCGCTGACCAGCATCTGAAGGTGCGCATTGATGCCTCTACGCAATTGCTCCACGGGTTCCGCCGCACCGGCCACGGCTTCGGAGACAGCAGTCGAGGTTTGCTCCAAACCAAGGCGCATCAAATCAACAAGAATATCCTCCTTGGCCTGATACCGGTAATGAAGGCTGCCGGGCAGCAGATCACACGCTTTTGCGATTTCTTTCACCGTGGTCCGGTCATAGCCCTGCTCCCGAAACAGTCGAGCGGCGGATGTCAATACAAACTGACGATCAGACCGGGCCGGGCCGACCTGGCGCTTTTTTTTCATGGTTTTCTCCTCCGGCCTCGGGGTGCGGCGCGAATCCGAATTGCGAGAGCCCATTGCCTGCATCAGACCGACGACTCCCCCCGGAATGGCTCGTCGCGCCGAAGATCCGCGCGGCCCCATTGATTTTCTCACAAGTCATCGGGTGAGCACCACCGGCCTTGGTCAGCTGGCCGGGAAAGAGACCCGGGCCGCGTGCGGTCTGCGTCGCACCGCATGGCGGCGCTGCTTCAGTATCAAGCCTTATGCCAACGATTTCAATTCGGTGCTCGGATCCTTCAATGCTTCAACACTGACGTCCTTGCCTTGATATACGAGCTTCTTCCCGACCATGAAGGCCATGGGCATATTTACCGCGTCAACGGCCACCAGCCGGCTTCCCTGTAAATAGAATACCACAAATGCTTCATCCGAGGGACTGCCGCGAACCACCCGCTGATCGTGGTTTTGAGATAACCCCACCATTTGCAAGCGTACGTTAAACTGGTTCGACCAGAACCACGGCACGCTTTTATAGGGCACGCGCTCACCCATAAGCGTCGCGGCCGCCGTACGGGCCTGATCGACGGCATTCGCCACGGACTCAAGTCGTTGCATCTTTTCAAATAACAGATTCCGGTGGCGGGTACAGTCGCCGATCGCCAGGACAGCGGGATCCGCGGTACGAGTAAACTCGTCAACGACAATACCGTCATCACAGGGCAAGCCCGCGGCCTCGGCCAGAGCGGTTTCCGGAAGAACACCGATGGAAACAAGCACGATATCGGCCGGCACGATACCGCCGTTCGCCAATCTCACGCCAGTCACACAACCTTGCTCTCCCGCTTCGAAGCCGGTAACCGCGGTGTTCAAACGTACATCCACGCCGGCGTCAGTATGCTTGGCGTAAAAGAATGCGGACATCTCCGGCCCAGTAACCCGTTGCATAAGCCGATCAGCGGCTTCCAGTACGGTGACATCGACGCCGCTCTTGTTTGCGCTGGCGGCGACCTCGAGACCGATATAACCGCCACCCACGATGACCAAACGTTTCCCTGCAACTAATCGTTGACGCAAGTTATCCGCATCGGCTATATCATGCAAATAGTGAATGCCTTTCAAGTCCGCTCCTGGCGCATTCAAACGCCGAACACGCGATCCCGTGGCCAGGACAAGTTGATCGTATTTCAAGGTGCTCTGGTCCGACAACCGGATGATCTTGTTGTTTCGATCGATTTGCACGACTCGCACACCGAGCCGCAACTGATGACCCGCGTTTTCATATATTGAGATCGGCTTCAAATACAGTGAACCCTGATCAACTTCGCCTGTCAGGTAATTCTTGGACAGAGGCGGGCGCTGATAGGGTGGGTGGGGCTCTTCGCCCACCAGAATCACTTTATGCTGATACTTCTTTTGCAACAGTGTTGTCAAAAGCGCTCCCGCCGCGTGCCCGCCGCCAACGATGACCGTCGTTTGTTTCTGATTGTTCGTCATAGCCTGTCTCTTTTTTACTGTGCCTTGGGGTCCAATTTCACGATTAAAAACGCCATGGGGACGAGCACGCCGCACTCAATACCGCGATCGGCCGCGGGACACCTTGAAATCCTCGAGAATCATCTCGGCCCCCTTCTCGCCAATCATGGTCGCCGGCTGATGAGTATTTCCGCCCACCAGGGTCGGCATAACGGAAGCATCAACCACCCGCAGGGACCGGAGGCCATGCACGCGCAGTCGGGGATCGACCACCGCCATTGGATCCAATCCCATCTTACAGGTACCTACAGGGTGGTAGGCCGACTCGCCGCTACGCCTCACCCATCTGGCGAGCTCTTCGTCACTGCGCAGCGTCGGTCCCGGCGATATCTCGACCTCGTGGTGAGACGCGAAAGCCGGCTGCTCCAGAATCCTGCGTACTAAACGCACCCCCCGAACGAGTTTCTCGACGTCGGCGGGCTCAGCCATATAATTGGGGTCTATCAGCGGTGCCGCGAAGGGATCGGCACTGTGCAAACCGACGTGGCCGCGCGACAAAGGCCGGAGCCCATAAATCATCACGATGTAACCATAACCGCTCATCGCGGTCTTCATATCCCGCCCGTGATCAGCGTACAGCATCGGCCCGAAATGCAGTTGCAAGTCGGGGATCGGCTCTTCCGCACGGGAACGAATAAACCCACCGGCCTCGGCGCCGTTACTCGACAGTAAACCGCGACGACCGCTCAGATACTGCAGCAGGGCCCGAAGGCCCTTGAACCAGTAGCTCGGATGCATGGAAATGCTCTGGCGGTCGCGCGCTCTAACACGCACGAACACGTCGATGTGATCCTGCAGATTCCGTCCCACGCCCTCCAGCTCATGACGCAATTCAATCCCGTGCCGGGACAGTTCACCGCGCGGCCCGATTCCAGAAAGCATCAGCAGCTGCGGAGAATTAAACGCGCCGCCGCAGAGAACTACTTCGCGCCGGGCACGGACCTGAGCCAGCCCCTTCCCGCTCCGATATTCGACACCGGTGGCATGGCCGCCCTGGAGCAACACACGCGTGACGTGCGCTCCGCTGCGGACAGTCAGGTTGGACCGAAACGCCGCGGGTTCGAGATAGGCACGCGCATTACTACAGCGCGCGCCGTCCTTCTGATAAACATAGTAGTAGCCCACGCCTTCCTGTTCACGTCCGTTGAAATCCGGGTTGCGCCGGTGGCCCGCCTGCATCGCCGCCTTGACGAACGCCGTGCTTAGCGGATTGGTATAGCGGCGCTCGGCAATATTAAGCGGGCCACCCCGACCATGAAACGCCGTTTCAAGAGCCGCCAGCTCCGGCTCGAAATGTTCGGATCTTCGGAAGTAAGGCAACACATCGGCATACGACCACCCTTCGCAACCGAGCCGTGCCCACTCGTCGTAGTCCCGGGCATGTCCGCGAATGTAGACCTGCGCGTTCATGCCGCTGGACCCGCCGACCATCTTACCTCGTGGCTGATATAAGGCACGGCCATACATGTGCCACTGCGGCTCGGTATTGAACTGCCAGTTGACGCGACGACTGAAGATCAGCTGCAGAAAGCCCAGCGGCATATTCACGAACGGATTGCGGCGGCTCTCCGGACCTGCCTCGAGCAACAGCACCGAATGGCGGCCGCATTCGGATAGACGGTTGGCGACGACGCATCCGGCCGAGCCCGCCCCAACCACGACATAATCGAACTGTTCGGATGACATCGGCTCCGGACGTGAATTCAATTTTTTGCGGTCAACTTGACCATTAGCTTGGAATAGCCCCGCACAAAGTTGGACTGCACACGCTCGGGCTCACCCACGACCTCTATGTTATCAAAGCGCTTGAGTAACTCTTCCCACAAAATCCGCAATTGCAACTCAGCCAGACGGTTTCCCATGCAACGGTGAATGCCGTAGCCAAAGGAAATATGATTCCGCGCGTCCTTTCGATCAATAATAAGCTGGTCGGGATTTTCGAACTTTCGTTCGTCTCTATTACCGGAGGCATACCACATCAACACGCGGTCCCCTTTCTTAATGGTCTGACCACGCAGCTCCACGTCCTGCGTGGCAACCCGGCGCATGTGCGCGAGTGGAGTTTGCCAGCGGATAATTTCCGAAACCATGTTCGGAATCAATTCCGGGTTTTTCTTCAGCTTGATGAATTCCTCGGGGAACTGATTCAGGGCCAGCACACCGCCGCTCATGGAGTTGCGGGTGGTGTCATTGCCGCCAACAATCAGCAGCGCCAGGTTGCCGATAAACTCCATTGGACGGTTAATCAAATCCCGGGTATCCTCGTTACTCTGTAGCATGCTGATCAAGTCGAAACCCGGAGGCTCGCCAGCCTTGCGTCGTGCCTCCTTGTCTCGCCAAAGCCTCGAGAATGACCAGGCCATGTCCGCGGCATCGTCAAACATGATGTCTTCGTCGGTAAACTCGCCACCAGTCGCCGAAGATGCTCCGGACAGTCGGTCCGACCAATCAACCAGCTTGTGACGCTGCTCGTAAGGGAAATCCAGCAACGTTGCCAACATACGCCCGGTCAACTCCTTGGACACTGCCGGCACCCAGTTGAAAGCCTTGTCCAGGGGCAGACTGTCGAGCACCTCGGCGGCGCGCTGCCGGATCAGCCCCTCCATTTCCTTGAGATTCTGGGGTGCCACCACACCTTGGACCGCCCGGCGTTGCACATCATGTTTTGGCGGATCCATGGCGATAAACATTTCCACCGACAACCCTTCCGGAGGATCACCCAGAATGATTTGTGGCTCGGAGGAAAAGAGCTCGTGATTCTTATCGACGAACAAAATGTCTTCATAGCGTGTCACCGACCAGAATGGCCCGAACTGGCTGCTTTTCTGGAAGTGCACCGGTGCCTCATCACGTAACCGCTTGAAATAGGCACCCCACTGATCTTGCCGATACAGAAAAGGGTTGCTGGTGTCAATATCCTCAAGTGCCAGGGTATTGACGTCAGGCACGGGCTGTTCGAGAAACTTGACCTGTGGGCGTGTTGACCCCAGTGCCTTTTTCTTCGCTTTCATCAGAGATTTGAGTGCCTTGATCTGTAAGTGCATAGGCACCAATCTCGATGTGGCATTAATCATCTTTGTTTGCATGGCATCGTTCGTGCCTGACTTGGTTGACATGGTGACCTCCCGCTACATCTGAAATTCAGGCAACAGAACGGTCATACCGTCCATCGCCTCAGTGGTTCGAATCTGACAGCCCAGCCGAGAAGTTTCTGCCCGCTCCGGAGTCATGGACAACATCTGCTCTTCAGCATCATTTATTTCCCCGGTCTTTCCGAACCATTCATCGGTCACTATCACGTGGCAGGTGCCGCAGGCGCATTCCCCACCGCAGTCTCCGTCGATGCCGGGCACAGCGTTATTAACAGCAACCTGCATCAGCGAGGAACCAGATTCAAACTCGGCAATGTGCTCGGTACTGTCATGCTCAATGAACGTAATCTTACCCAAGACCTTTCTCCAGCAAGTAACTTAATGACTGCATCGTGGTTGTTGATTCGCTTGCCAGGGAGGTCATTTATTGACACACTGGGGTCATTTAAAGACAGGCATGCCTATCAACGGACCGTATCAATGACACAGCAGAAGGGTGAACCGAAAGCTTCGGAAGGCGGCATTCCGTCGAACTATTCACGACTTATTGCCCGCGAGCTGGACTTAACCGTCAGCCAGCTACCCTCGTTGCTGCAAGGTACCGGTCTCGGTATCGCGCAATTTCTGGGCGAGGACAGTCTGCTCACGCCAGCTCACCAGGTGCGGATTTTACGCAATGCACTGGCGTTGTCGGGCCAGTTTGAGTTCGGCTTACGGCTGGGTAAGCGTCTGACCCCGGCGACCCACGGCGCCATCGGTTTTGCCGCCTCGAGCAGTCCGGACCTGCTCACCGCGCTACAGGCGATTCAGACATTCCTACCTACTCGCGCAAGCATCGTCGAGCTACACCTGCAGGAAGCTGAAGAACACCTGGAATGCCGACTGGACTTCCAAGTGCCGCTGGACGCGGATATCGAGCGTTGCCTGGCGGATACCATGATCGTGGTGCTGCTTGAATTCGGCGAGTTCGTTGTCGGTCGCCCACTACATGAGGCTGAAATTTGTTTTACCCACCGGACACCTGAGTACCACGCGATGTACTCGGACTACTTGCCCGGTCGCATTCGTTTTGGCTCCGATAAGTTCACACTAAAACTGCCGATGGCACTGTGCCTGGAACCGAACGCCTCCGCCAATCATGAAAATTACCGCCTGGCTCTTGAGCAATGTGAATCAATGCTTGCCGAGCTTCAGAACCACAAGCCCAGCTACCAGACCCGGCTTAAGAAGATGATGCTATCGAGACCCCCCGGTTCGCTCAGCGAAGACGAAGCAGCGGCCTCCCTTTTCATGAGCAAACGCACTCTCGCTCGCAAGCTCAAGGAGGAAAACAGTAGTTTTAGGAAAATTCGTGACGAAATCCTATCCCGGCAAGCGATCAGCTACCTGTGTGACAGCAAGCTTTCGATCGAAGCCATCGCCGCGTTGATGAACTATCATGACGGAGCCAATTTCAGGCGTGCCTTCAAGCGCTGGTTCGGTCTTTCGCCCGATCAGTACCGGCAGCACGCCGGTTCCCGGCACACTCTACCCCCTGCCCCCTAGTGGTCCGGTACCACGCTCCGGCATTCCGTTTCCTTTCTTTTGTACCGTATCTCGACCGGCCTTTCCCGCCGGTCTGACGCGATCTGTTTCCCGGCGCGCGAAGATATCCACTGACTGCTTTTTTCGGGCCTTGACATTTGGTCAATCGCCCAAATAAAGTGACTCAACAGTCGAACTACTCAGGAGGTCGACATGGTGATCGCGAGCCGCAAGATTGGTTACGATGAAGTCGAACACAGGGATTTGAATTTCGGCATGAGCCCGGAGACGGTGCCGCGCCACTGGTTCAACAACGATCCGTGGATCACTCACTGGATGAACGCGATCCTGGCCGCGGTGCCGGACGGCGAGCGCTGGGTCATGCAGGCCACGAGTAAGCAACTCGAGAATCTTCACGATCCGTCAGTGCGCAAAGCCGCGATCAGCTTTATTCGACAGGAACGCTCCCATGCACGGGAGCATGACGCCATGAATGAAGCGATGGTCGCGCACGGCATTCCAATAGACCGGGCGGAGGCCGTGTTCAAGGCGATCAGAAAGCCCCTTCAACGCTACCTGGGCGGCGCCACCCAGTGCGCCATGGCCGCGAACTTCGAGCATTTCACGGCCGTGATTTCCCAGGTAATGCTCGATCATCCGGAACTGTGGGACGATACCAGGCAGGAAGTCGCCGCCATGCTGTTCTGGCACTTCGTGGAGGAGACGGAGCACAAGTCAGTCAGCTTCGACGTGTTCGGAGAGGTAAGCGGGGGCGGCGTCCGCGCTTACGCAATCCGCATGGCGACGCTCGCTCTGGGTACAGCCCTTTTCCTGCCTCTGGTGCACGGTAACTGGCTGTATTTCCTCTGGAAAGATCGGCAGCTCACGAACATCCCCTCGGCACTGCGCGCCATTAAGTGGTTGTACTTCGCACCTGGAATCTTCACCCGAGCTTTTGTGATCGATACGCTGCCTTTTCTCTCCCCCCGCTTCCATCCATGGGACGCCGATAACCGGGAAGTCATCCACGCCTGGAAGCGCGCCTACGAGGAAACCGGTGATGCCCAGCAGGCTTACCAAGCATTCCGGCAATGGCATGACGATAACAGGCGTGACACAACAGCGGAACGAGTGACGGCGGCGTGAGCGGTGCCAAGCGTAAAACACTGAAACCCTCCGAGGGGGCGGCGGCCCTGGTCACGGGGGCGGGCAGCGGCATCGGCCGCAGCTTCGCCTATGAGATCGTGCGCCGTGGCGGATCAGTGATCTGCGCGGATATAGACCGCCAGCGCGCCGAGCAAACCGCCAGCATACTCTCGGAATTGGGCGAAGGTCGGGCTGTCGCCTACCGCTGCGACGTAGGTAGTGAAAAGCAGATGGCCACGCTCGCCGACAAGGCCGAATCGCTGCTCGGACGGCCAATGACGTTGGTGGTCAATAACGCCGGGGTGGGCGTAGGCGGCCGCATCGGAGAAGTGCCGCTTGGCGATTGGCGCTGGTGCCTCAAAGTCAATCTTTGGGGCGTCATTCATGGTTGTCACTTCTTCGCACCCAAGCTGCGCGCACTGGGCTACGGCGGCATTGTCAACGTGGCTTCGGCCGCCGGTTTCGGCGCGGCGCCGGAGATGAGTGCGTATAACGTGACCAAGTCCGCGGTCCTTTCACTCTCCGAAACTCTGGCGGCCGAGCTGACCGGCACCGGCGTGCATGTTTCGGCCCTGTGTCCCACCGTGGTACCCACCAACATTCTGGACAAGGCGCGCCTGCCCGAGCACCGCGGCGATTTCGCCCATGCCGCCATGCGCAAGTGGACCTTCGCCACCAGCGACCAGGTGGCACGCCGGACCCTGGACGCCCTCGATCGAAAGCAACTTTATGTGGTGCCGCAGTTCGACGGGCGTTTCATGTGGCGGTTCAAGCGCTACGCGCCGCGGCTATACGCTCGCGCGCTGGGCGAGGCGTATCGCCTGGCCGGGGGCTGATATCCGGCAGGAGGCAAATCATGACATCATTCTCGGCAAGAGTTGCCGACCGTGGTTTTCGGCTACTGATGAAACGCGAGCCGGCTAGTCCCGACGAGTTGGTGATGCGGTTACGGCGCATCGCCGCGATGGCCCGCCTGCCGGGCGGGCTGCCGTCCGGAGTCACCGCGCGCAAGACCACCATTGGCAATGAACCGGCCGTACCACCCGGCGTGCCGGCGGTGCGTGTCAGTCCCAGTCAGCCCACGGCCACCGTGCTGTATCTCCACGGTGGCGCCTTTATCAGTGGCCGTTTCCCTACTTATGCTGAGCTTTGCGGGCAGCTGGCCAAGAGACTGAACGCACGCGTGTTCTGGATCGACTACCGCCTAGCGCCGGAGGCGGCCTACCCGGCCGCCCTCGACGATGCCCACCATGCCTACAGGGCGCTGGCCGAGGACTATCCTGACGAGCCGCTGGCCCTGATCGGAGATTCCGCGGGTGGCAACCTCACTCTGGCCACGCTGCTGAGGCTGCGCGATGCGCAGGCCGCCTCGCCCGATTCCTCCCCCCGCATGCCAGCCTGCGCCGTGTCGATCTCACCCGGCGCCGATGCGGTTGGCGATACACCGTCGCGCCAGGCCAACGCGGCCAGCGATGCCATGCTGACTCCACGCATGATCAAGATGGCCACCGATCTGTATCTGGCCGGCCATGATCCCCGGGATCCCTATGTCTCACCGATATACGGCGATTTCCGTGGCCTGCCGCCTCTTATGCTCACTGTGAGCGAATCCGAGGCCCTCCGTGATGATGCCTATCGGGTAGCGCACCGTGCGCGCCAGGCCGGCGTGGCCGTGACCCTGCGCGCCCGCTGGAATATGCCACATGTGTGGCCGGTGTTTCATTCCATGTTGCCGGAGGCGCGCCAGGACGTTACCGAAATAGTCGGCTTTATGCGCCGGCATTTGTCGGCGCCCGTAGCATGCACCCGGGCCGTGGCACGGACGAAACTGCGCCTCGCGCATAGCGGCTAAGCGGCCTGCTAAAAACTGGAAGGAGGACCACTATGAATGTCGCGGAGGACCGGATTCAACAAAGCCGTCGTGGCCAGCGGGCGCCGCGCCACGGGAGCGCTGAACCCGACCACGAGATTTTGATCATCGGCGCCGGCTTCGCCGGAATGGGCGCGGCCATCGAGCTTCTCAGCCGCGGCATGAAATCCTTATCGATCATCGAGCGTGCCGCCGATGTCGGCGGCACCTGGCGCGACAACCGCTACCCCGGCGTGGCGGTGGACATCACTTCTTTCGTCTACTCTTTTTCCTTCGAGCAGAATCCGAACTGGTCGCGGGTCTTCGCGCCGGGTGACGAGCTGCAGAACTACGCCCGCCGTGTGGCCAGCAAATACGGCCTCTATCCCTACATACGTTTCGGCGTCAGCGTGAAGCGTGCCGAGTTCGATGAAGGCGAGCACTTGTGGCGGGTGACAACCGACAAGGGATGTGTCACCGCACGCCACCTAGTGTCCGCCACCGGCGGGTTGATCTCGCCGAAGATGCCGGATATCGAAGGGGTCGAGGATTTTCAGGGCGAGCGCATGCACACCGCGCGCTGGGACCACGAAGTGGATCTCACCGGCAAGCGGGTGGCGGTGATCGGTACCGGCGCCACCGCGGTGCAGCTGATTCCCGAAATCGCCCCGCGGGTGGCGCATCTGGATGTCTATCAGCGCACGCCCATCTGGGTACTCAAGAAACCGGATGTCCGTATGCCCGGCTGGATGCGCACCGTCTTTCGTTGGTCGAGCCTGGCCCAGCAGGGAGTACGTACCACCACCGATGCGCTGACCGAATCGTTGATGATCATCGCGGCGGTTTACTATCGGCGCTTTCCTTGGCTGGTGCAATGGGCCCAGCGCGCCGGCGTCAACAACATGCGCGAGCAATTGCCCGATAACCCGGAGTTATGGGGCAAATTAACCCCGCGATATGGCTTCGGCTGTAAGCGGCCGACATTTTCCAACAACTACTTTTCCACCTTCAGCCGTAGCAACGTCGATCTGATCACCACCCCTATCCAACGCATCACTCCCAAGGGCATCGAGACCATCGACGGCATTGAGCACGAGATCGATGTGCTGATCCTGGCGACCGGCTACAAGGTTTTCGAAAAGGGCAATCTGCCCTCCTATGAAGTCGTGGGACGCGGCGGTGTGGATCTGGGCGAATTCTGGGAGCGGAACCGTTACCAGGCCTATGAGGGCCTGACAGTACCCGGCTACCCCAATCTCTACATCATGCTGGGTCCATACGCGCTGATTGGTTCATCCTATTTCAAAATGGTCGAGGGTAACGCCATTCACGTGGCGCGCTGCATCCAGGCCGCCCGAAAGCGGGACGCGACTTGCGTGGAGATTCGTCAAGACGTGCACGATCGCTACTTCCGGAATATCCAACGACGCCAACAAGGGACGGTGTTCCTTAACCACAATTGCGCGGCCTCTAACAGCTATTACTTCGATCATCATGGCGACGCGCCCATGCTTCGACCTTCTACCTCTTTCGAGATGCTTTGGCGAGCGAAACACCTGCCCATGGCTCATTACCATTTCAAAAAGGCCTATCCGGCAGGATGGCTATCAGATGACTCAAGGCTGACGTCCAACAGCAGGCCTTTTCCCGGAGATGATACCGTTGCGGAGGTTATTCGCCGATGACGACTCATGAGGAAACAACACCGGTGCTGGTCGGCGCCGGCCAGATCAGCGCGCGCGAACCGGATACCGAGCGCACCCCCATAGGCCTGGTCGCCGAGGCTGCCCGAGCCGCGGCGGCGGACTGCGGTGTGACCGGGGTTCTGGGTCAGATCCAGTCGTTAACGTGTCTCAACATATTGGCGCCGTCTTATTCCGATGCCCCGTCCACCCTGGCGCGGCATCTGGGCATCGACCCCGGCGAGCGCTTCTACACACCCATAGGCGGGAACATGGGTCAATGGCTGGTCGGTTACTATGCCGATCGCATCGCCGCCGGTGGTCTCGATTGTATCTTGATCGCGGGCGGCGAGGCGCTTGCCACACAGATGCGCGGCAAGGGCGCCGGCCTGTCCGGAGTGCTGGACACCGCCACCGGCGAGGGTCCGCGACTGCTCGGCGATGACCGCGAGCCGACCAATTCGGCGGAACAACGCCACGGGCTCAATCTGCCCATCCAGATCTATCCGTTGTTCGAGCAGGCGCTGCGGCGTCGCTACGGCCTTGACCCAGCCGAGCACCGACGAATGCTGGGCGAATTCTATGCCCGATTCAACGCCGTCGCGGTCGACAATCCGCGAGCCTGGCGCCGCGACCCTTTATCGGCGGCCGATATCGCCGAGCGCTCACCCAAAAATCGCATGGTCGGCGCGCCCTACACCAAGCACATGAACGCCCTCATCGCGGTGGATCAGGCCGCCGCGCTGGTAATGATGTCCGTGGCCAAGGCCCGGCGGCTGGGCATCGACCCTGAACGCTGGGTGTACCCCCTGGCCGCGGCAAACGGCCACGATCATTGGTTCGTCTCCCAGCGGGCGGATCTTTCCCGCTCGCCGGCGATCACCGCCTGCGGCGAGCGGCTGGATCGACGCGATCGATCACCTGGACCTGTACAGCTGTTTCCCCAGCGCTGTACAGATGGCGCGCGATGCGCTGGGTATCTCCGTGCATGATCCCCGGCCACTGACCGTCACGGGTGGCTTGGCTTACCATGGCGGGCCCGGCAACAACTATTGCACCCACGCCATCGCCGAGATCATGAACCGTATCCGCGCCGACCGAAGCACCACCGGATTGGTCAGCGGCGTGGGCTGGTACATGAGCAAGCATTCGCTGGGGCTCTACGGCGGAAGACCGCCCGTCGGCGGTTGGCGGCCGATCGATCCGGCCGGGCTGCAAGCCGAGATCGACGCCGGCCCCGTCGTGGAACTGGTGGAGCAGGCGCAGGGCAAGGCCCGCATCGAGACCTACACTGTCATGCACGACCGCGCCGACCGCCCGGTCCAGGGTATTGTGCTGGGCCGCCTGAGCGATGGCCGGCGGTTTGTTGCCAACACTCCCACCGACACGGACCTGCTCAATGCCATGACGAACGAGGAATTTCTCAATCGCACGGGCCGCGTGCACCACGATGGCAAACGCAACCTATTTACCCCGGAGGGGTGAGCGCAAGGGGGAGACGATAATGAGCATCGCGTCCGAAGCCCAGTTCGACCAAGCGCGCGTAGCCGAACGCATGCGTGACATTCGCGAGGCCACCCGCGTCGTGAGCGAAGGCTTTTCCCGGGAATACATGCGCGAATGCATCGATAATCACCGATTCCCTCAGGAGGCCTGGGAAGCGCTGGGCGAATATGGGCTGCTTGGCATCACCATTCCCGAGGACCTGGGGGGCTCGGGCGGCGGCCAGGTGGAACTAGTCGCGCTGATGGAAACGCTGGCCGAGGCCGGGCTGGTGCTGCCCATGCTGTTGCTCACTGGGTTTGCGCGAGTGCCGATCATCCGCAATGGCACACCCGGGCAAATAGAGCGGTTCGTCAAGCCGACAATCAGCGGGGCCGAGAAACTGTGCTTCGCAATCACCGAGCCGGATGCCGGGACCAACAGCTTCGCGATGTCCACGCTGGCGACACCGGATGGTGACGGCTATCGGCTGACCGGGCGCAAGGTTTTTATTTCCGGTGCGGCGGACGCCGATCGAATGCTGGTCGTGGCCCGCACCCAAAAAGCCGGCGAAGTCAAACGACGCACCGAGGGTATGTCCTTGTTCGTGGTGGATACCGACGCGCCCGGCGTGGAACTACAGCCCCTGAATATCGACGTCGGTTGGCCGGAGCGGCAATACCTGGTTTTTTTCGATGACGTCAAACTCGACGCGGGTCGCTTGATCGGCAACCCGGGACAGGGCCTGGCCGGAATGTTCGAGGCGCTGAATTCGGAGCGCCTGCTGGTCACCGCCATGTCCGTGGGCCTGGGCAATTACGCTCTCAAAAAGGCAGTGGCCTACGCCAACGAACGCAAACCTTTCGGCACCCCCATCGGGGGTTATCAGGCTATACAGCACCGGCTGGCCGAGGCCAAGGCCGAATTGGAGGCAGCACGGCTGATGATGATCCACGCGGCTGCGACGTTCGACGCCGGTGGCGATGCCGGTTCTCATGCCAACATGGCGAAATTGCTGGGTTCTCGCGCGGCGGTCAAAGCCGTCGAGGCCGCCCTGCAGACCCACGGCGGCTACGGTTTCGACCGGGACTACGACATCATCACGCTATGGCCTTCGGCACGGTTAATGGAGGTTGCACCAATCAACAACGAAATGCTGCTCAACTACATCGGAGAACATGTCCTTGGCTTACCCAAATCCTACTGAGACGCGTGACGTGATCGAGCGTGACGGATTCACTGCCCCGGACGGGCGGCAAATCGCGCTGTGGCGCTGGCCCGGATCGCGCGAACGCCCCACCCTGCATTGGGCCCATGCGACGGGCTTCCATAGCCAGGTTTACCGCTCGCTGCTCGACGAATTGGCTGACGATTGCAACGTGCTGGCCTGGGATATGCGGGGCCACGGGGCCAGCGCCGAGGCGGCCGATATTAAAACATTCCGCGGTTGGGAAACGTACTACGAAGACCTTGTCGCTTGGCTGGAAAGTCTGGATGAGCCTGTCTGGCTTGCGGGTCATTCGATCGGTGCCACGACCAGTATCATGGCCGCGGCCCGACGACCGGACAAGGTGCGGGGCTTGATCCTGGCGGAACCGGTGATCATGGATCCCTGGCAGGGCTGGCGATTGTGGTCGGCCAAGCTGCTACGCCAGTCACAGCGGTTTTCACTGGCCGCCGGAGCCGCACGTCGCCGCAGGGTGTTTGACTCGCGCGCCGCCGCACTGGAGAACTTTCGTGGCCGTGGTGGCTTCAGAACCTGGCCGGAAGCATGGCTGGAAAACTACGTTGAGCACGGCCTCGTGGCCCATGATGATCGTTTTCGCTTGGCCTGTACGCCGGAATGGGAAAGCACCACCTTTGCCCATACCGAACACAACCCCTGGCCCGCCGTCCGACGATTGCGGTGTCCGATGGTCGTACTGGCCGCGGAACGCGCCTCAACCTTCTCGCCAAGGGCGCGCCGGCGCCTACATGCCTTGCTACCCTCCGCCGAGTTGAACGTTCTGGCTGGAACAACCCATTTTCTGCCCATGGAGCGACCGGAAGTGGTGCGGGATGCAGTGCGACAAGCAATGCACGGTGATACCTAGAGGGTAAGGAGAAAAGCATGAAACACACAGCGGTGATCAGCGGCGTCGGCATGGTGCCGTTCGCGAAACCCGGCGCCAGCGCGCCCTACTACCAGATGGGTGCCGAGGCGGCGCGTCAGGCCCTGGCCGATGCCGGGCTGGACTACGCCAAGGTGGAGCAAGCCTACGTGGGCTATGTCTATGGCGATTCCACCTGCGGCCAGCGAGCGCTCTACCCAATCGGCATGACCGGCATTCCCGTGATCAACGTCAACAACAATTGTTCCACCGGCTCGACCGCCCTGTTCCTGGCGCGCCAGGCGGTGGAGTCCGGCGCCGCCGACTGCGTGATCGCCCTGGGCTTCGAGCAAATGAAGCCGGGAGCGCTGGGCAGCTACTACAACGACCGGCCGACCCCCTTCGAACCCTTTGACCGGATCTGCGAGGACCTGGTGGGACAGCCCGAGGTGCCGCTGGCGATCCGCTATTTTGGCGGCGCGGGCATGGCGCACATGGACAAGTACGGCACCAAGGCGGAGACCTTCGCCAAAATACGCGCTAAGGCGAGCCGGCATGCCGCGCGCAACCCGGTGGCGCTGTTCCGCAAGGAAGTGACAGTGGAGGAAGTGATGGACTCCCCGGTGTTGATCGGCCCAATGACCCGCCTGATGGCCTGCCCGCCGACCTGCGGCGCGGCGGCGGCCATCGTCTGCTCCGAAGCCTTCGCCAGGGCCAACGCTCTCGATCACCGAGTGCGCATCCTGGCGCAGGCGATGACCACCGACACACCGAGCACGTTCGAGGCGCGCAACATGATGCAACTGGTCGGCTATGACATGACGCGCACCGCCGCCGATCAGGTTTACGAGACCGCTGGCATCGGTCCGGAGGAGCTCGACGCCGTGGAACTGCACGACTGCTTCGCCACCAACGAGCTGCTGACTTATGAAGCACTACGGCTGGCGCCGGAAGGTGGCGGCGAGCAGATGGTCGAGGACGGCGACAACACCCACGGTGGGCGCGTGGTTACCAACCCCTCGGGCGGGCTGCTTTCCAAGGGTCATCCATTGGGCGCCACCGGGTTGGCGCAATGCACCGAGCTGGTCCAACAGCTGCGAGGACAGGCCGCGGACCGCCAGGTCGAAGGCGCGCGCATTGCGCTCCAACACAATCTCGGCCTGGGCGGCGCCTGCGTGGTGACGATGTACCAGGCCACCTGAAGAGGACGAACTATGATCGACACTAAACACATCGGGCTGCGCCTGCCGACCGTCAGCTTCGAGGTCGAGAAGGGGCGGTTACGTTTTTTCGCCAAAGCCACCGGCGAAACGCGGCCCGAGTACCTCGACGAGTCTGCGGCCCGGGCAGCCGGCTACCGTAGCCTGCCGGCACCACCAACCTTTCTGATGGGCGCCGACCTCGATGCCGGAACCATGACCACGTTGCTCGAAACGCTGAACGTGCCGATCGGACGCATCCTGCACGGCGAGCAAAGCTTCACCTATCACGCGCCGGTATGTGCCGGCGACGTGCTCAGCGTCGAGTCAAAGATTAGCGACATCTACGGCAAGAAGAGCGGTGCGCTCGAATTCATCGTCAAGGATTCGCTGATCAAGGACGCGACTGGCGAGACCGTGCTCGAGGCACGCAGCGTGATCGTCGTCCGCAACCCGCAGGAGAACGCAGCATGAACGCCCCCACTCGTGACCAGGTCAAGGTCGGCCAGGCGCTTCCGCCACTCGAGCTTCCGCCCATCACGCGCGCGACGCTGGCACTGTTCGCCGGCGCCTCGGGTGACCACAACCCGATCCACATTGACATCGACTTTGCCAAGGCCTCTGGCATGCCGGACGTGTTCGCGCACGGCATGCTGCCGATGGCCTATTTGGGCCGCTTTCTGACCCAGTGGGCACCGCAGACCCGGCTGCGCCGGTTCTCGGTCCGCTTCGCCGCCATCACGCCAGTCGGCGCACGGCTGAGTTGCACCGGCAAGATCGTTGAAATCACCGAGGACGGCCACGAAACACTGGCCCGGCTCGAGATCGGCGTGGTCGATAAACAGGGTGAAGTCAAGCTCGCCGGCGACGCCCTGGTGGCGCTGGCCTGAAACACGTCCTTTCCATCACCAACAAAGCAGGACTGCGTATGAAACTTCAAGATAAAGTGGCCATCGTCAGCGGCTCAGGGCGCGGGATAGGCCGGGAAATCGCCCTCAAACTCGCCGCCGAAGGCGCCAGCGTGGTAGTCAACGATCTTGATGCCGCCCCGGCGGAGGAAACGGTCGCGGCGATCAAGGACGCCGGCGGCAGGGCCGTGGCCTGCATCGGCAGCGTGACACAGGAGGATTTTGCCGAACGCTTTGTGAACACGGCAATCGAACAGCTGGGCGGTCTGGACATCATCGTCAACAACGCCGGCTACACCTGGGACAACGTGATTCAGAAAATGAGCGATGAGCAGTGGCAGGCGATCATGGACGTGCACGCCACGGCGCCCTTTCGCATTCTGCGCGCGGCCTCCGAATACTTCCGCGTGCAGGCCAAGAAAGAAGCCGCCGAAGGGCGCGAGGTATTCCGTAAGGTGGTCAACATCGCCTCGATCGCCGGCACCGGCGGCAACGCTGGACAGGCCAACTATTCGGCCGCCAAGGCGGCGGTGATCGGCCTGACCAAGGCGATGTCCAAGGAATGGGGCAGGCTCAAGGTGAACGTCAACTGCGTGGCCTTCGGACTGATCAAAACGCGCCTCACAGAGGCGGAAGCAGGCTCTGATGCGAGCATCGATGTGGAAGGCCGCAAGATCAAGGTGGGCGTCAACCCCGATCTGCTCAAGACCATGGAGGCCATGGTGCCGCTCGGTCGCGCCGGCACGCCGGCCGAGGCCGCCGGGGCCGTCTATCTGTTTTGCACTCCGGAGTCGAACTACATCAGCGGTCAGACGCTGCTCTGTGGCGGCGGGTTCTCAATGTGAGGCCATGGACACCATGACGTTTAATCAATCACCCTGGATGGACGAAGAACTAACGCTGTTCCGCGACAACGTCCGGAAGTTCATCGCCACCGAAATCACCCCCTTCGAAGAACACTGGGACTCCCAGCAGCACGTCGAGCGCACGCTGTGGACAAGGGCAGGCGCCGCCGGCCTCCTGTGCACCGACGTGCCGGAGAAATACGGCGGGGCGGGGGGAAGCTTCGCCCATGAGGCCGTGATCCTCCAGGAGCAGGCCCGTGCCGGCAATACCAGTTGGGCCAAGGGCGTTCATGAGATCGTCAGCCACTACATCGTCAGCTGCGGCACGCCGGAGCAGAAGCATCGCTGGCTTCCCAAGCTCGCCTCCGGCGAGTGGGTGGGGGCCATTGCCATGACCGAGCCGGGCACCGGCTCGGATCTACAGGCCGTGCGCACGCGGGCCGAACGCCAAGGCGAGAACTATGTGGTCAACGGGTCGAAAACCTTCATCTCCAACGGCCATCACTGCGGCCTGCTGATCGTCGTCTGCAAGACCAATCCGGCCGAGGCCGCCAGGGGCGTCTCGCTGCTGGTCGTCGAACAGCCGGGCGAGCAGCCCGGCTTCCGCCGCGGCCGGCTTCTGCACAAGATCGGCCAGAAAGGTCAGGACACCGCTGAGTTGTTCTTCGATGATCTGCGGGTGCCGGCCGAGAACCTACTCGGCGGCGAAGAGGGCCAGGGCTTCTACCAACTTATGAACCAACTGCCACGCGAGCGCTTGATCATCGGCGTCGGCGCCATCGCTGCCGCCGAGGCGGCCCTGGAGCACACCTTGGCCTACGTGCGCGAGCGCAAGGCCTTCGGCAAGCGTCTGCTCGACTTCCAGAACACGCGCTTCCGGCTCGCCGAGCGGCGCACCGAAGTGACTCTCGGCCAAGTGTTCATCGACCACTGCATCCAGCGCCTGATCGCCGGCGCACTCGACGCGGAGACGGCCTCAATGGCCAAATGGTGGTGCACGCAAAAGCAGTGCGAGATCGTCGACGAGTGCCTTCAATTCTTCGGCGGCTACGGCTACATGCTCGAGTATCCCATCGCACGCTTGTACGCCGACGCCCGGGTACAGAAGATCTACGGCGGCACCAACGAGATCATGAAGGAGCTGATTGCGCGGGGGCTCGATTGAATGCGATTCACGTCACCGGGCTTCCGTCAGCCGGATGGCGATATCGCCAGTCCCCGGGGCCGCCGCCGCTGGCGTTGACCCCACCTCGCGATAGATGCGCCCGTGGTTGACGTTCTCCATGATCAGCCGGGAGCCGGCCGGATCCTATACAAGATTGACAGGTCGGTAACAGCCAGAGCGCGCAAGGCATTTCCAACAGCCCGCTAACCGTGCCGGGCGACACCTTTCCAGTATTTCTCCTCAAGCTGCTTTTTCGGTAGCTTGCCGGCCAAGTTGCGGGGCAGCTCGCCAAAGTCCACGATCTTTGGCAGCTTGAAACCGTACAACCCCTCCGTCTTGCAGTGCTCGATGATCTCCTTGCGAGTGGCCTGCTGGTGCTCTTTGAGCTCAATTACCGCCGCCGGCACCTCGCCCAGGTCCTTGTCCGGCGCCCGCACCACGGCAACGTCAAGAACCGCCGGATGCCGCTTGATAACCGTCTCGATCTCATTGGGGAAAAGATTCACCCCGCCGGAGATGATCATTTCCTTGATCCGCGAAGTCAGGTACAGAAAACCATCCTCGTCCACATAACCAATCAGACCATCGTCGTACCAGAGCTTGCCCTCGACCCCGATATAATTCTCCTTCATCTTCTCTTCGCTGAGGCCGACGTAGTTCAGCGCAAGGGCCATCGGGGAGCGCACGAGCACCTTCCCTTCCTTGCCGGGTGGGGTCCAGGTGCCGGTCTCCTCGTCATAGATCCGGCATTCCGCCGCCCGCAGCTTGCCAACGCTGTCGTAGCGCTTTGGGTTCTCCTGGTAGTCCTCGCTGGCGAGAACGCTGATCAGGCCGCTCTCCGAAGCGCCGTAGTATTCATGGAAGACATCATCCGACGCTCCCTGGCGGCGGAACAGCGTGTTGATCTCGCGCTTGACCTTGGGCGGACAAGGCGCCGCCGCGCAAATGATTACCCGCATGCTGGAAAGGTCGTATTGGGACTTCAGAGCCTCGGGCAGTGCCAGGATGCGCTCGAGCATGGTCGGGGCGACGAAGGTCCAGTTGATACGCTCGTCCTGAATAAGTTTAAGCATGAGCTCGGGATCGAACTTGCTCATGGGCACCGCGGTGCCGCCGAGAAAGAACGGCAACACCGCGATCTGTACCCCGGCATGATACAGCGGCCCCGGAATCAGCGTGCGGATGTTGTTGCTGATCGGATCCCGGATTTTGCCGATCTTGTAGAAATGAAAGGCCGATATCTGCATCAACCCCAACCGGGTCACCTCCTCCTTGGAGGCGCCCCGCCGCGCCTCGGCCGAATCCGATGTCAGCCGGTCCCGGTCGATGTTGATGTATTTCGGCGTCCCTGTGGTACCGCCGCTGTAGGTCTTTGGGGCCATGCCCAGCTTGCCGCTTGGGAGTATGGACCGGCTGTCCCGGATCAGTGACTCGTAGGCGATCATACCCTCGGGCAACTCGTCAGCATCAACCACGATGAAGTGTTCGACGGTGGTCAACTGATCACGAACCGACTGTACCGCTTCCACAAAGGCGCCCCCCAATACCAGAGCCTTTGGCGAGGCCTTGTTGATACATTCCGCCAACTCCTTGGGCTGGAGATGCCAATTGAGCATCGGCATGGGATTGTCCCTGAGCGTACAAGCCAGCATCAATTCGAACCATGGCGCGCCGTTGTGCATCACCTCGGCCACCGCCTCGCCTTCGCCGATACCCAGCCGGTGCAGGCCATTGGTCAGGCGGAGAACTCGATCCCTGAATTGACCGAAGGTGACCCGACGATCACCGTCGACAATCGCCTCACGATCTCCCCAATGCTCCCATAGAGCAAGCAGGAATTGCCGCGGAAGCTCCTGTCGCTTAAGCCGGCTACGCCACGCGGCCCGGACGCCACCAATCGCCAACGCGCCCCAACCAAACTGGCCTAAAATCTCCCTGAGGGCCGCACGGGCCTCGGGCATTGCTTTCAGCTGGGCTATAGCGGACATTTCGAAGATCTCCTGACTGGTGTTATGTTGTTATGGCAGGCGCGAGACGGGGTTGGTAACCCGCCCGTTTCCGTGGTTTCCACCGAACCGGACGCGCGCGAAGCTGGACCGCAACCCGTTCAAACTCGTCGACGATTCCGGTGTTGTCGAAACGCTTAAAAGTTCCTCCGACAGGATGCGCAGTTGCAATTAGGCCAGCCGGCTGTCTATGCAACGGTGGAAGTTTCAGCAGCACCATTTGTTCCCGACCATGGTTGTGTGACAGCAGCCTAGCGAGGTCATTTTTTGACAATACGGGGTCATTTGGAGACACCCAATGAGAGGCATGACGGCGAACCGGCTACAGGGCTCGCAATTCCTTCTTCAGAATCTTGCCCACCGGATTGCGGGGAATGGCGTTGATCAGTTTCATCTTTTCCGGCAGCTTGTAGACACTCATGCCCTGCTCCCTCAAGTAGTCGTTGATTTCCTCCAGGATCGGTGGGTTATCCTCGTCAACAGGCACCACGCAAATACAGATCCGCTCGCCCATGATCTCGTCCGGTTGGGGTATGACCGCGACGTCCCGTACCTTGCCGAAGCCCAGCACCGCGTTCTCCACCTCCACACTGGAGATATTGTAACCACCCCGAATCACGATGTCCTTCTTGCGGTCATAGAACCCTAGGTGCCTGTCATCCCGCACGATGAAAAGGTCGCCGGTGCGGAAAAAGCCGTCATAAGTGAACGAAGCCGCGGTAATATCCGGGCGCTGAAAGTAGCCCGCGAACACACCCGGGCTGCGATAGCAAAGCTCGCCGATGCCACCTGGTTCGGTTATCTCCTCATCCTCATCGCCGAGAATTTTCAGCTCGACCCCGCTGACGCCGGAAGGCCATTGGACTCCTGCCTTGCCCCACCAGGGCAGGTGATCCACCCGCATCTCCAGGTCCGGCACATCGGCCGGGCCGGCTACCAGACTGGTGCCCTCGTTCTGGCCCCAGATGTTGACGATCTCGATGCCCCAGCGGCGCTTGAACTCCTGCATCGACCAGGCCGAGGGGGGCGCCGAACCGGTGGTGATGGTCCGCACGCTGGAGAGATCCAGCTGGTCCACGTTGGGCAACTTGACAATCATGTTCAGCATTGCCGGTACCAGAATCGTGTACTCGATGTGCTCCTCGGTCAGCTGGCGCAACAGGATTTCCGGCGTAATCGGATGATGCAGCACCAGGGTGCCCCCCGCCGCCAGCCAGGGGAGGTAGTTCACCCCTACCGCCGTCATGTTCACCAGCGGTGCCACACACAGAATGCGGTCACCCTCGCGCAGGCCACAGGTGGTGAACACCAGGTTGGTCATGTACTCCCAGTTGTTGTGGCTCATGGGGCAGCCCTTGGGGTTTGACTCAGTGCCCGAAGTCCAGCACAGGGTGAAGATGTCATTGGCATCCACCGGCACCTCCGGGACCCGGCCCGGATTTCCATGGGCGATATCGGTCAGCGCCGCCAGACCAATGTAGTGCTCGAAGCCCAGCTCCTGCCCCAGGGCCCGGTAATCAAAGCCGTGGAAGCTTTCCACCGAGGCGTAGAATCTGGCGCCGGTGATCTCTTTCACATAGCCCACATCCTTGCTTCGCCATTGCAGGGGCAACGCGGAAAGCAGACCGCCGGCCTTGGCCGCCGCCAGATAGAGCATGGCCAGCTCCCAGATGTTCGGCAACTGCGCCACCAGTAGGTCGTCCTTGCCGAAGCCCCGGCGTGCCAGCTCGGCGGCGGTGGCGTCCACGGCCCGACCAAACTCGGCCCAGCTGAGCCGCTGGGGCGGTGTGCCGACCAGCTCGTCACGATTGGGGGGATCCACCACCGCTTCCCGGTCCGGGTAGGCGGCACGATTGGCGGCAAAGCGATCCAGCAGGGTTCTGTCACCCCAGTAGCCTTTATCGGAGTATTCCTCGATCAGTTCAGGTTCGTGTAAGATCATTTACCCTATTCCTCCAAGCTTATTGGCCCCAACCGAGTCCGCGCTCGCTCGCCTTGTGGTTCATGGACGGCATCCGCGAGCGGCGGGTCGGGTCTCGCCGGCGCTCACCGCCGACTCTACGGGCTTGCCGCCTCCTCCAGCGCCTGCACCGCGCGTTGCTCGGATGACGGGAGTTGTTCGGCATGGGCGACGAGCGCCCGCCAGTCAAGCTGATCGGCGGCGGCATATGTAGCAAGACGGCTCCAGGCGTTGGCGCAGTCGAGCAGGACGTCGGCGGCACGGGCAAAGGATCGATCGCCCGTGAGGCGGGCAACCTCGGCGCAGAATTCCGCTTCGAGGCGGCGGAACAAGCCACCGCCTGTGCCGGCTTTCTCGACGAAGACCGGTAAGACCCTTAGCGATGCGTTAAGCTGGTCATCAGTCAGGCTATCTCCCCAGGTGGCCAGATCGTCGACGAAGATATTGACGCCCTTCAGGCCGGAGGCGACCACACCATCGGCGGGCAGGTCCGCCGGATCGAACAGCGTCGCATCCGTGCCGCGCATATTGCGCGCCGCGCTTGCCGCTGCATCGCGCGCCACCGGCAGTAGCTCAGGCAGCCGATCAGGAAAGCGTATCGGGTAAGTCGCGTGGCGATTGGGATTGGGAAAGCCATGGGAGGCACGAGCTCGCGCCAGAGCTTTTAGGGGGACTTCCTGCACCTCCTCGCGATCGTTGTCCACCACCCGGGCGACGCCGCGCCTCTCGTCGTAGCCGATGACGACGATGTCATGACGGGTGTTGGATAAACGTACCCTGAGATACGGCAGCTCGGCGATGTCAGCCCAGATCATCACGGGACGGCCGGCGTCGATTTCGTCGGCGACCCAGCGCCAACCCTCGTCGGGATCGTCGGTTTGGCGACGCTCGGTTTCAATGCCGAGGCGGTGGCAGAAGTCGAGCTCCATGTCACCGTTGCGCCCTACCAGGTAGATGGGAGGCGTGAGCTCGGATACTCTCATATACATAAAGGACAGCCCGCCGCCGAGGCCGAACACGAGCCCCTCGCCCGGCGGCCCGTCCCAGCCAAGCCCGGCCCATTCCAACAGGTCGCGCAGTGCGCCCGAGCCGCAGTGCCCACCCATCCGGTGGGGA
Source organism: Alcanivorax xiamenensis (assembly GCF_009846745.1). Taxonomy (NCBI): domain Bacteria; kingdom Pseudomonadati; phylum Pseudomonadota; class Gammaproteobacteria; order Oceanospirillales; family Alcanivoracaceae; genus Alcanivorax; species Alcanivorax xiamenensis. The sequence goes on from NZ_AQPF01000030.1 coordinate 24,807, forward strand.
TAGTTGGAGATTTGCACGCTTTTCATTCCACTACTCCAGCTGTGTTCAAAGACCTGAGCCAACGCCGGTTGGCGTACCGCGAGCTCACTCCGCCGACGAGGCGCGGATCGAGGCCTTTTTTAACCACCAACCTCTGGCAACGAATAGTCCTTGAACTGCTCGCGCAATTTGGCCTTCTGTAGCTTGCCGGTCGCCCCGTGCGGCAGTTCGTCGACGAATACCACGTCATCCGGCAGCCACCATTTCGCGACCCGCTGGCTCAGATAGTCGATCACGCCCTGCTTGCCGAGCTGGCTGTCCGGCTCGCGCACCACCACCAGAAGCGGCCGCTCGTCCCATTTCGGATGATGCACCGCTATGACCGCTGCCTCGGCGATCTCGGGATGCCCCACCGCTTCGTTCTCAAGATCGATGGAACTGATCCACTCGCCTCCGGACTTGATCACGTCCTTGGTGCGGTCGACGATCTCCATGTAGCCTTCGGGATCGATCTTGGAAACATCGCCGGTGCGGAACCAGCCCTCGCTGTCGAAGGCCTTGGCGCTGGCTTCAGGGTTTTCGTAGTAGCCGCTGATGATCGCCGGGCCGCGCACCAGCAGCTCACCGAAGGACTTGCCGTCCCGCGGCAGCGCTTGACCGTCGTCGTTGACGATCTTCATCTCCACCCCGAACACCGCACGCCCCTGCTTGGCCTTGATGTCGAACTGCCGATCAAGCGGCAAATCGGCGTCCTTGGGACGGATCATCGAAACCGTGCCGATCGGACTCATCTCGGTCATGCCCCAGCCCTGCAAGCCTTCGACGCCGTACTTCTCCTGGAATTCGCGCATCATCGCCCGTGGCGCGGCCGAGCCGCCGATAAGAACACGCTTGAGCGAGGTGAACTTCTGCTCGGTCTTACGCATATGACCAAGAAGCCCGAGCCACACGGTGGGCACACCCCAGGCCTCGGTGACGCCCTCGTTATTGATCAGCTCGGCCAGGCTCTCGCCATCGAGCTTCGGCCCCGGGAAGACGATCTTCGCGCCCACCATTGGCGCGAAGTAGGGGACGCCCCAGGCGTTAACGTGGAACATCGGCACCACCGGCAGCACGGCACTCTCCTCGCCCAGATTCATTCCGGGGATGGTCAACACCGAGAAGGCGTGCAGCAGCGTCGAGCGGTGCGAGTACAACACCCCCTTGGGATTGCCGGTGGTGCCGGAGGTATAGCAGAGCGACGAAGCGGTATGCTCGTCGAACTCCGGCCAGGCCATTTCATCGGACTGCTCGCCGACCAATTCCTCGTAGCACATCACGTTGGGCAGCGAGGTTTCGGGCATATGAGCGCGGTCGGTCATGACGACATAGCCCTTCACGCCTTCAAACAGACCTTGCAACTTCTCCAGCAATGGAACGAAGGTCAGATCAAGGAAAATGTACTGATCCTTGGCGTGATTGACGATGTAGCCGAACTGCTCGACCGGCAGACGCGGATTGATTGTGTGACAGATCGCCCCAATACCGGAGACCGCGTAATACAGCTCCAAGTGCCGATAGGTGTTCCAGGCCACCGTCGCGATGCGATCCCCGGCCTGGACGCCCAGCGACTTGAGCGCGTTGGCCAACTGGCGGCTACGCTTGGCCGCATCTTCGTAGTTGTAACGGTGCAGGCCGCCTTCCGGAGTCCGGGACACGATCTCCTGCTCTGGATAGCTGGCGGCCGCGTACTCGATGATCTGGGAAATCATCAAAGGCCGGTCCATCATTAATCCACGCATCTGTCTCTCCTCAATCAGTCGATTTTCTCTGGCGGTTTCTGTCGGATGGCGTATTCGAAACCGCAACAGTCGACAGAACAAAATAGTATTTTTGAGCGCACTGGAGGCCCCGCGATTGTAATCGGGCGTGGCCAAGGCCCCGAACGCACCGGAAAGACGGCGATCTTTGCTCGCCCACACCCTCCCGAGCGCACCAACGACGGCGCCCCCAAGGAAGAAACCCTATGTTGCTTCCTACCAAGCGCTTGCTCAAGACCCTATCCTGCTTTAGCTTCGATGGACAAGAACAAGAGCCGTCCCAGAACGGCCAAGGACCACTGTCCGCGCGATGTCCCGAGCCCGTGTGCTGCTCGCGAAACCGGAGCATCACGCCGCCAGTGGCCGGGCAGCTCCAAGGTGCCGAAAGTGGCCCAGATCCACGAGGACTTCCCCCGCACCGGGACCGGCAAGGCCAGAAGCGCATCATACGCACCGAACTGCGCGACTTTTCGCTGGGGCAGAAGAAGGCGGCTGGCGGCGACAACACCGTAAAACCTTAAATTTTCATTGACTGATAAGCAATTTTTCGTATTGCCTCAAAACCAAGCCCAGCGCATTGTTTGTTCGACCAAACAAAACATGTCAGATGCCACCCCGAATAACAAAAAGGATGATTCCCAATGACGATAATCAGGTCTCACCATCAGTCCCGCGAACACCTTTTCTTCTCCAATGCCGGTCTTCGGGTCCGTCGTGTCTTGGCCGTTCTGATAGTCGTGCTGCTCCCATGCGAGGTAATGGCCGGAGCGGGCGATGCAGCAAGCACCTACGGCCTGGGCCCCATTCACGCCGGCTCGGCCCAGGCGTTCAGCGCTTTCCACAGCGGTGCTTGGGCCACCTACTACAACCCGGCGGCACTTGCGCGCTCGCCGGAAGGTGAACTCACAGTGGTCTTTCAGCACGGTGACCAGGAGTTGCGTGCCGAATCACTTGGCGGAGCCGCACCATTCGATCGCGAAAACGATGTGCTCACGGACCAGAGTTCGGAGTTACTGCTTCTTGGTATCAAGACCCGTGTCGCCGGCGCGGCGGACTTGGACACACCGATCTATCTTGGTATTAACGTCGGCGTGGATGAGTATGCCTCCAACGCGCTGCCCTTCGCGGCCAATACCAGTCAGGAAGGCCAGTTCCTGCGTTTTGAGTCGCAACCCTTGTATCTCGCTTTTGGTGGGGCGGTTAGCAACCTCCTGCGCGGCGTTGATATCGGTGCCTCGGCAAGACTCACGCTGGCGGCCCAGGCCCGCCTTGAAGCGGTCTCCGATCTGTCCGGCAATACCGACTCCGAAGAGCTCTCTCTGGAAGCCGAACCGACATTGACGCCCTCGCTGGGCATTAACGTCAACCTGAGCGATACGCTGTGCGGTTCGAGCGCCTGCCTGCCTTTCGCGCTTAAACCGGAGCTGGCGTTGTTCTATCGAGGGGAGTCGGAGTACGACGTCAGCGTGGACGCCAACGTGGTGATTCCCGGTGTCATACCCGAGCCGGGCCTTGATCTTGCGCTGGCCACTCTCGACACGTTCCAGCCCCAGGTATACGGAATCGGATTGCTGATGCCTTTAGGTAAGTTCGAGCTGGTTGCGGCTGTAGAGCGCCAGTATTGGTCCGATCTTGAGAGTGAATTCGCCGGTGACACGGTCAGGGACCAGGCTGGACTGCGCTTTAATGACACCACCGTTCCCCGCATCGGCGTCCGTTACACGTGGTCGGACGCTCTTAAACTTTATGGGGGCGTGGCCGTCGAGGATTCCCCACTTCAATCGACCCGGTCCCAGGATGTCAACTTTCTCGACAGCGACCGTATCGTGGTCGGTGTTGGCGCCGATTACCGCCTGAAACGCGCGCCTATAATCAATATGCCCCTTGTGATGTCCCTGGCTTATCAATACCAGCAGCTTGATGAAAGAGAGTTCAACCTCACATCCATCAACTCGCCAACCAATCCCAACCCCTACGAGACCATTCGCGTGGATGGCGACATACACGTCATCTCGGGTTCCCTGTCACTCAAATTCTAGACCGCGATGGCGGAGCTGAATTCAGGAGAGTAGAGATGAATAAACAAATAAACATTCGGCCGCGGTACGTTTCGTTTGCCCTTTGGGTGTTCGGGCTGATGTTGATCAGTGCGTGCGGCGATGACGAAGGCAAAGTCGTCAATCCATGGCGCGCTTCGGACACACTGGTGTTCGCTTACCCCTACCCTGGCCAGCAGGAGGTGCCGACGAGCGGCAATGTCGTGCTGCGTTTCTCAACCACACTGAGTGACGAGGTGAGCGGCGATGTCGAGGACCGTCTGCGGCTCGCCGACGACGCCGGAAACGCCGTGCCCTTTACCCCGGAAGTGATCGATGGCGGCCGGGGGCTGGTACTGAAACCACGGACTTCACTGTCGCCCAATACGCATTATCGGCTGAGTGTCAGCGAGGCGGGCCTGGGGCGTATCGACGATACCGTATTCAAAAATTTTCAATTTCACACGATGGGCGCCCATGCGGGGTTCGCCGACGCCGTCGGCAGTGACGGCTTTAAGATACTTGGCATCACACCTCTGGATCCCGATCCACTGCTGGCCGGCATCGAGGATGCCAGAATAAATGATATGAGCACGCTACGCATGGTCTTCAACCGGCCGCTCGACCCGGCCACCACCGTTTATGGCAAGCAGATCACGCTTGTCGACGACCAGGGCCAGCTGATCGACGCCTCCGTGCTACTGCAGGGGCGCTATTTGATACTGGATCCGCGCCAGGACCTGGACACGGTGGAATACACGTTAGCATTATCGGGGCTCCGCAGTCGTGATGGTTCTCTACTTCCGGAAGTCGAACGCCAGTTCACACCCATGGGCACACAGCCGCGCGAAACCACGGTCATCAAGGTCGGTTCCCTAGGCGAGCAACAGCCGGACCTGCAATCCCAGCTGACGGGAAGACCGGTCAATCAGGTGCCACTGGACAGCTTTATCATCGGTGACAGCGCCGTTACCGAACTGACAGGCTCGTTGGCCGCGGACCTGGGCTTTGTCCCGGACTTTGCCGATGCCGTCCCCCTCCGGGTGCCGGCCGGCACGGTACTGCGAGGCGCGCCGGTCGATGTCAACATTCTGGGGGAAATCCCCGCCGGTATCGATACCGGCGACCTGCAGATTACCCTTCTCAGTGACGCCAACGGCTATCTGATTCCCAATCCCTTCAGTACCGAGACGACGGCGCCTCGCTATGCACTGCTCAGAATGGATGCGGCCATGACCGCGGAGGGAACCATCGCCAATGCCGCCCTCAGTCAGAATCTGCTCAATATCCAGGTCGTCGGTCTCGCCATTGTCGAGGATGGCAAGCTGGTGCTGGATGCCATCTCCGTGGTCGACCCCGACATTCTCGGCCTTGAGAAGGCTGGTGCCCAATTATCTTTCCACATGGAGTCCTTCGCCGGGCAGCGAAACCCGCCAATGCCTGAGCCGGATCTACGCCCTCTGGAATTACAATCCTGGTCGCCGGGTGAGGACTTCCAGGCCAACACACGCCCGGGGGATCCGGTCATTCTGAACTTTAACAAGGCGATTGATCCTGCGTCGGCGTTTCTTGATGGCGCTATCAACGTCCAGGTTAACGGCACTTCGCTACCACCTGAAGACGTCTCGATGCGTGTCGACGGCGCCACCGTCATCCTCGAAGGCACCGGAATCGTGGAGCACAACCAGGACGTTGAAATCATACTGACCAGCCAACTACGGGACACGGCGGGCAACCCTCTGAGCAAGGATTACACCCTTGATATGCGCCTTGACGATCTGTTCTTGCCGAATGACAACCGCGACAGCCTTCGTGCGCCCTTGGTAGCCGCCGTTTTCCCCGGATACCCCTGTGCTCTGACCGACGCCCGGTTAATCGGTGAAAGATCACGATGGCGTAACGGACGCTGCCAGGGCGGCCAGGGAAGCGACCCCCTGTTCCCCGTGGTCGGGCTTTTTCGAGAGTACCCTATACGGGTCATCTTCAACCGCCGTATAGATCCGGCAACAGTCAACGGCGACACTTTTTTCGTCGAGCGTCGCGATGCCGGTGGGGATTGGCAACCGGTGCCGGGCCACCTCGACGTGCTGGCGCAACGGGTTGAGTTTTTCCCTGACAGCCCTTGGCGAGACGGTCAGCTATATCGCTATACGTTGCGCTCGGAGCCCACCAGTCCCGACTGCGGAAACAACGCCATCTGCACACTGGACGGTGCTGCCTTGCAAACACGCCAACTGTCACAGAGCAGCGACACGGCTCCAGCGCCGCGCGAGGGAGGTCCCGATATGGTAAACCACTTTGTCGTGACCGGTGACGATCAGCGTTATACCCTCGTATCCCTGCGTTCCCTACCGACGGTCGACGTAAATGCCAATCTACAGGTCGACAATTCAGAACAAGGTGCCACCGACGACAATGGTGTCATCAAGGCGCCCGCCAACCACCTGCGGTTGGAGCTGCGGGACACCGGGGGCGTGATTACCAACGCCAACCTGGGCTGCTCAATTGGCGAGGACTGTCCGGAGAAACGCTTCGCGTTCGTCAGTACCGGCGCGTTGCAGGCCGGCCCCCGGGAATACGACTCCGCCGTCTCCATCAACCGTAGACTGATTGACGATAACCCGGACACGGATGATCGGACCACGGGCGCTGTTCGTGTTTCCGTCTTTCCAACTACGCTGACCACCACGGGGGTCTTTCTCGAAGCCAGAGCGTTAGGCCTCATCACCATTGGTCTCGAGACAGGTCCCTTGGTTCTGCGTTTACTACCCGAGGGCGATTCACCGTTTATTGAAGGCTACATCACCGAGACAGAGGACGGTCCCTGGTTCAGCACCACCTTCGACCTGTTGATAGACGCGCCTGAACTGGAACCTAGGCTGATTATTGAACTTGGGCACGATATTCGCAGCAAACGGGTTAACAACGTCACTCTCGAAGGACCGCTTCGGTTCGTCGACGATGGCAGACTGATACTCAAGGTCTCCAATCCCGACCCGCTGACCATTCCCGCCAACATCGACCTGATCGGCATCGGTCTGGCGTCGGTTGAACTTGAAGCACCTCCCTTGGGAGTGGACCTGACCTTCACGTTCCTTCCGGTGAAGGATTTTTAACGTGTTATACCCCGGCCGTTACAAACTGGTCTGAAAGGGGCTGGAGAAGCATTGCCGTTGATATATTCAATCTGTAATATTGGTTGGACGACCAAATGTATTGCCGGAAGAGTTGACTATGACTGACTCTCAGACGACGACATCGTCCGCGCATTGCGGCCTTCGACGCAGTGTTCGGGTGCGATTCACTGGCAGTGAGGGGTTGAATCTGTGGGCCAGCCGCCATGGTGAAGACACGGCGCCCCCCGTATTGCTCCTGCACGGCGGCGGGCAGACCCGCCATGCCTGGTCCGACACGGCGATCGCACTGGCCGATGCCGGCTACTGCGCGTTTAGCCTGGACGCACGAGGCCACGGCGAAAGCGACTGGTCTCGAGAAGGCGACTACAGTGCCCGAGCCCTTGCAGCGGACCTCAGCGCGGTGATTCGCTCGCTACCGGCCCGGCCGGTTATCGTCGGCGCGTCCATGGGTGGCCTGACCGCTTTGCTCACGCTTGGCGAAGACACCTCCCTGGATTGCGAGGCACTGGTACTGGTCGACGTGGCGCCAAGATTGGAACCTCGGGGCGTCCGCCGGATCATCGAATTCATGCGTCATCATCAGGACGGATTCGAGACGCTGGAGCAGGTACGCGACGCCATCACCGCCTACAACCCGCGCCGCCCGCCATCAAAAGATCTCTCCGGGCTACGCAAAAACCTGCGGCAACACAGTAATGGCCGGTTTTACTGGCACTGGGACCCAGCTTTTCTCAACCACGCGAACGCGCCAACCAAGGCCGGGAGCATGTTCGACCGAGCAAGGCTGGAGCTGGCGGCCCGCCAGTTGGACGTACCGGTGCTTTTGATACGTGGCTACTACAGCGATGTTCTTAGTGACCGGGGCGCAACAGAGCTGCTCACTCTAATCCCCGAGGCACGTTATGTCGTTCTGGAACAGGCCGGCCATATGGTCGCGGGAGACCGTAACAGTGTTTTCACCGAGGCGGTACTGCAATTTCTGAAAGAACGGCCAGCCGCCACCGAGCCGGAATCGTGCCGCACTGCCGCTACGGAGCAACACCATGAAACACCCTTATCTTGATGTTCTGATCGTCGGAGCGGGCCTGTCGGGAATTGGCGCGGCTTGTCACTTAAAGGAAAAATGCCCCAACGTCCGTTTTGGAATCGTTGAACGACGCAAACGGATCGGAGGCACCTGGGATTTATTCCGCTATCCCGGCATCCGCTCCGATTCCGACATGTTTACCCTGGGTTATAACTTTCGGCCCTGGACCGATACCAAGATGCTTGCCGACGGCCCTTCTATCCGTCGGTATATTGACAACACCGCACGCGAATACGGTGTGAAACGCCGAATCCAGTTCGGTCTGAAAGTGATCTCGCAATCCTGGCATAGCGAAAACAAACACTGGATCGTCAAAGCCATCGACGAAGCAACCGATGAGGAGCACCAGTTCAGCACCGGCTTTGTATTCAATTGCACCGGATACTACAAGTACGACTCCGGCTACACACCGGAGATTCCGGGGATCAACCAATTCCGCGGTGACGTAATCCATCCGCAACACTGGCCGGAAAACTACGATTACAGTGGCAAACGGGTGGTGGTTATTGGCAGTGGCGCCACTGCCGTGACGCTGGTTCCGGCCATGGCCGACAAGGCGGATCATGTAGTGATGCTGCAGCGCTCGCCCACCTATGTAGCCACCGTGCCGGAGCAGGATCTGATATCCAGGAACCTGCGCCGCATTCTGCCGGAGATGGCCGTTTACCGGCTGGCCCGGACCCGCAATATTCTGTTGCAAAGAGCGGTATATCGACTTTCTCTGAGTAAGCCCAAGGCGATGCGACGCCTGCTTTTGGCGACCGCGCGCCGGCAGCTCGGCCCGGAGGTCGATATGCGGCATTTCCAGCCCCATTACAATCCCTGGGAAGAACGCATGTGCGCCGTTCCCAAGGGTGATCTCTTCAAGGTTATCCGCGAAGGCCAGGCCTCCGTGGTCACCGACCACATCGAAGCGGTCACCGAAACCGGGGTCCAATTGAAGTCCGGCGCTCATATCGACGCTGATGTTCTGATCACAGCCACTGGCCTTGATTTGCAGCTGTTCGGTGGTGCCAGATTGGAAGTCGACGGCCGTGAGGTTCATGTGGCGGACGCCCTGATGTACAAGGGACTGATGCTCGAAGGGGTACCAAATATGGCCCTGGTGTTCGGTTACACCAACGCTTCTTGGACGCTGAAGGCCGATATCGCCTCTGAATTCGTCTGCCGCCTTCTGAATCACATGCGCGATATTGGCGCCCGGGTGGTCACACCCGTCGATGGACAAGGGAGCAAGACCCAGATGAACTTTCTTAATTTACGTTCCGGATATGTTCTTCGCGCCAACGACCGCCTCCCTCGTCAGGGCAGCAGGACCCCCTGGCAGAATCTTGATGACTATTTGCGTGACCTGCCCGCATTACGCTATGGCAACCTCGAGGATGGCCACCTTCGTTTTGAGGGAAGTGGCATCAAGCGCGGAAGGAACCGCGTATTTCGCAAGTTACTGAGTGCCTGATCCGCCTACCTGTTGGAGCATATTATGAAACGTTTTTACGGGAAAGTCGCTGCGATTACTGGCGCCGGTTCAGGCATAGGTCGAGCGACCGCCATGCTGCTGGCGAAGAAAGGCTGCCATTTGGCTCTGTCGGACATTGACGAAAACAGTCTAAAAGACATCGCCATCGACCTGCGCGACTACCCGGTCAGAGTCACCACCCATGTTGTTAATGTAAGCCGAAGGGATGAGGTGTATCGGTATGCGGATCAATGTGTCAAGGAGCACGGACAGGTTAACTTGATAATGAACAATGCCGGCGTTGGACTCGGAGAAACCGTCGATGCCATGAGCTATGAAAACTTCGAATGGCTTATGAATATTAACTTCTGGGGGGTGGTATACGGAACCAAGGCCTTTCTGCCTTATCTCAAGCAATCCGGCGACGGCCATGTGATAAACATCTCCAGCATCTTTGGCATCATTGGAGTCCCCACCCAATCAGCCTATAACGCCGCGAAATTCGCTGTTCGAGGGTTCACCGAGTCGCTGCGCGAAGAACTGGACATTGAGCGAAGCCGTGTTAGTGCAACCTGCGTGCACCCGGGCGGCGTCAAGACCAACATTGCGCGTAATAGCCGAATGGGTGATATGGGGAACATAGCCCCGGGCAGCAAGGAAGAAATTACGGAACTTTTCGATCGCATCGCCCGGTCCACGCCGGAACAGGCTGCCAACGCTATCCTCCACGCGGTTCGCAAGAACCGACGTCGCGTGTTGATAGGTAATGACGCAACGATACTGGACGCCGGCCAACGCCTGATGCCGGCGGGCTATCAGCGGCCCCTCGAAGCGTTCTTTCGAATGCGACAGGGGCGGCAAAAAATGTCTAGTCAATCATCGCAATAAGCAGGATCAAACTTCAAAAAGAGGGCCGAGTCATGGCTTTAAAGAAGAGAACTAGTGCAAAGACGTCCAATGTCCTGAACGGTGCGTCAGTGGGCATCCCACCCCGTCACATAAACTTCCAGTTTCCGAACACAACACCAAAGTACTTCTATGCTGACAACGCTACGGCAACCACATTCTTTGCCATGCTGTCCGGGTTCTTTCCACCCGGTGAGCGCTACTTCATGGATTCGGTGCGTTATTTTCGAAACCGTGTCACCGACAAGCAGCAGCGAGCGGCCATTTCCGGATTCATGGGGCAAGAAGCCATTCATGGTCGCGAGCATGACCGCCTTAACGAATTGCTTGCCGAGAGCGGCTTCGACATGGACACTCCGGACCGCTTCGTAAAATTCGGCCTCCGCATTCTGAAAATGCTGCCGAAGAGAACCCAGCTTGCCGCCACTACTTTCATGGAACATTTTACCGCCTTGCTTGCGGAGCAGCTATTGGAAGACGAGACGTTTCAAAGTCTGGCCGACCCGGAGATGATAAAGATATGGCAATGGCATGCTCTTGAGGAGCTTGAACACAAATCTGTTGCTTATAACGTTTACGAAATCATCGGCAATAGTCACGGTGAGCGGATCGCAGCGACGGCGGCATCCCTGGTTGTGCTCTTGCCGATGTTGGGGATCACTTGGGCATGGATGCTCGCCAAGGACGGGAAGCTGGGCAGCGTCAAGGACAATGCCATTGGATTGAACGTACTGTTCGGTCCAAAGGGATTTGTCTCCGGGATTATGCGCCGCCTTCCGGAGTTCGTTGATCGACGTTACCATCCTGACAATCACGACACGCGGGCACTGGAAGATACGTGGCGACAACGCCTGTTCGCTGAAAACGGATCACTATACCGAGCTTACAGAAACCGTCCCGAGGGCGACCAAGTCAAGATGGCCTAATATCCGAATTCCGCCGCCCCAAAAGACCTGGGGACGACATTAGCACTACCGTTTGGTGGCGCTAATGTCGTCTCATTGTTGATCCTGAATGATATAACCAGCCGCTTTCTCGCCGATCATCATGCTTGCCGCGTTAGTGTTGCCACTGATCAAAGAAGGCATGACGGACGCATCAGCAACGCGCAATCCTAACACGCCCCTGACTCTTAACCGATCATCCACTACGGCCAGATCATCCACCCCCATACGGCAAGTGCCCACCGGATGATAAATAGTTTCAGCGCGCTGCCTGATATCGTCCTCAATTTGGGTATCGGTTACCACATCGCTCGCCGGTAGATCTTCTCCTCCAAAAACCTCGGCGAAAGCTTTTGTCTGGAACACCCGCCGAGCCAGTTTGACGCCCTCTCTCAGGACGCCAAGATCGTCAGCATCGGAAAGATAACAGGGATCAATGAGCGGAGCGCTGAGAGGGTTGCTATCGGCGAGACGAATCCAACCGCGGCTTTTAGGCCGCAACTGGCATACATGAATGGTGCAGCCAAAGCCTGACGTGAATTCCCTGCCATGATCGCGCAGAAATGCGGGCAGAAAATGCATCTGCACATCCGGGCGCGCCCCTTCGCCGACATTAATAAACGCACCCGCCTCAGCCGCATTGCTGGCTAGAAAGCCGCGCCGATGGCGGAAGTACTCATAGAACGCTCGCATCAAACGCGGTAGAAAGTAAGGGGAGAAGCCAATCGACTGTTTGCTACGATCGTGAATCGAAATAGTCATGTCCAGGTGGTCTTGAAGATTACACCCCACCTCTGGGCAGTCGACCAGACAATCAACGCCAACACTTTGTAAATGGTCACGGTCACCAATGCCTGAAAGCATCAGCAAATGGGGCGAGTTGATTGCCCCACCCGAAAGTACGACTTCCCGATTTGCCCGAACGGTGTGAGATGTGCCGGCCGTATCGCTATACTCGACGGCTACCGCACGTCCATTTTCGATCACTACCCGGGAAACCATTGCATTAGTCAGAATGGTCAAATTACCGCGGCTCCTCGCCGGATCGAGAAACGCCCTCGCGGCGCTCCAGCGTCGCCCATCTTTTTGCGTCACTTGGAATTGGCCGAAGCCGCGCTGCGATTCACCATTGAAATCATCGTTACGCTTTTCGCCTAGTTCTTCCCCGGCGCGAATGAACAACTCAGTCAGCGGATTAGGATCCCTGACCCGAGTGACGTTCAGCGGTCCTCCGTTACCGTGCCAGGCGTCCGGCGGATACTCCTCATTGTGCTCATGCGCGTTGAAGATGGGCCGGACATCATCCCACCCCCAACCCTTCAGCCCGCTGTCCCGCCAAGCATCGTAATCCTCAGGTTGTCCACGAATATAAACCATGGCGTTGATCGAGCTACTACCACCGAGAGTTTTTCCACGGGGCCAATAGAGCCGCCTACTGTCAAGCGCTCGTTGAACCACTGTTTGATAGCCCCAGTTACGCTTGCCCTCCCGGATCAAACCGATCACCCCGAACGGCACGTTCACAAACCCGCTGTTGTCGTGCGGACCCGCCTCCAGCAAGCAAACAGAGAATCGGCCGGACTCGCTTAGTCGGTTGGCCAGAACACAACCGGCGGATCCCGCTCCGACTACGATGAAATCATATTCATCCACGATCGAACTCCTCTCCGAGGGCGGCGATACGATCAAGATGGTAGTCACCATGGCCGTGTGTTAGGGAGCAGTGCGTCATGAGACGAAAGTAATGGCCTATATCAAGCTCTTCGGTGACCCCGATACCGCCGTGAATCTGGATCGCCAGTTGCGCGATCTTCACCCCCTTGTCGGCATAATACGCCTTGGTGGCCGAACAAGCGTGTTCCCGCTCAAGCGTATCGTCTAGATCCGCTTTGACGGAAACCATGAACAGCATCGACTCCAACTGTTGAAGATCCGTGAACATATCCACGAGGTAGTGTTGAATTACCTGGAAGCTGCCGATCGGCGCACCGAACTGCTTCCGCGTCTTTGCGTAATCAAGAGTGCGCTGATAAAGCGCACTGGCGGCGCCATACATACGCGCGCAATCGAGCGCCTGCAGCCAGGCGACCGCCTTGCTGACGGCGCGCTCCACCTTCACGCCACGAGAAAGAATCATCTCCTCGTCAATCACCACGTCATCGAACAGCACATCGGCAAGCCGGCTACCGTCCAAGCCCCGATAGCGGGTCACCTCGCAGCCTTCAAGCGGCACAAGGACCAAGGTCAGCTCATCGCCAAGCATCGCCGTCGTCAGCACCTTATTCGCGCAGCCACCATCAGGAACGAAATTCTTCCGTCCAGACAGTTTGCCACCGTTAATCGACAGGGATGGCTTCAAAATATTGTATCCGGCGTGATAGTCATAGAGCGCGCATGCCACCCTCTCATCATCATCGACAATGGATTGCAATACCTTCAATGCCCGCTCAGTACCCAGATACTCGAGAAGTTTTCCAGGACCGATCACCAGATCGACATAGGGGTCCAGACATAAGACGGCGCCAGCCTCCCTAACAATCATCGCCACGTCGATCAGATCGCCGCCATAGCCTCCGACCGACTCAGGAAACGGCAGACCAAACCAGCCTAGCTCGCGCATCAAATCCCATCGTGATGGATCGCAATGATTGAGTTGGTTGAGTTGTTGTATGTAGGTATCAAAACCATAGTGATCCTTGAGATACCGCCGTGCCGTATCGGCAACCATGGTCGTGTTATCGGAAAGATTGAATTCCATTATGACCTCTCATAAACCTAACAGCATCTTGGCAAGCACGTTCTTCTGAATCTCGTTCGATCCGCCATAAATCGTGCAGGCACGAAGAAAATTGTACCGACGAGGGGAATGATTAAAGCTTTCATTACCCACCGCTGATGAACTATCCCAGACAAGCGACATCAACCCGCCCATCTCGACCATCGCTTGGGACATTTTCTGCTGTAGCTCGGTACCCTTGATCTTGAGACCGGAAGACTCCGGTCCAAAAGGTCTGCCCTCGTCTGTCGCGGCAACGGTCCTAAAGTTGGTGTACTCCAACGCCGTCAGTTCGACTTCCAACTCGGCCACACGTCGTCGCGCCTGTTGCTTATCGATGTAATAAGGAGCTTCGTCAATAGCCCTCTTCATGCGAGCCAATGCATAGTGACTGTCGGCAACGCCGGCGATCGTTGTGCGTTCATGCGTTAACAAAAACTTGGCGATCGTCCACCCCATACCCTCCTTCCCCACCAGATTGTCCAGCGGCACCTTGACATCGGTGAAATACACTTCGTTGAGGTGATGGTGCCCATCAATGGTATAAATGGGACGAACCTCGATACCCGGCGTGTTCATATCTATTAGCAGGAAAGAGATACCCTGTTGCTTCTTGGCATCGGGGTCGGTTCTAACAAGACAGAACATCATGTCCGCCCAATGCGCTTGGGTGGTCCAAATCTTCTGGCCATTGACCAGGTAGTGGTCCCGTTTGCGCTCGGCGCGGGTTTTAAGGGATGCGAGGTCCGATCCGGCATTGGGCTCGGAATAACCCTGGCACCAAAGCGTCTCGCCGCTCGCTATCCCGGGCAGCCATCGCTCTTTTTGTTGCGCGGATCCGAACGTGTAGATCACAGGGCCTACCATGGCGACACCGAAGGGACTTACCGGAGGCGCCCCAGCCATGGCCCTTTCAAGATCAAAAAGATAACGTTGTGTGGCGGTCCATCCCGGACCTCCGTATTGTTCAGGCCAAGTTACCGCCAGCCAACCCTGTTTACCGAGCCGTTTCTCCCATCGCTGTTGCTGCGATTTTTCCGGCATTTCGCCAAGCGCGGAAATACGACTAATCTCTTCAGGAATATTTTTCCGCATCCATGCGCGTATCGTCTTTTGAAACTCCTGCTCTTCCTGCGTAAATTGCAAATTCATAATTTTCCTCATCCAAGCAAGTGGTTTTGACGAGAATGATAAATCAGGTAACCGATCGCCCCATCCGGCCCCAGTAGGGTGCACGCAGCTCATTCTTGAGAATCTTGCCGGCGCCACTTATCGGCAATGGTTCACTACGGAACTCGATACTACGGGGAAGTTTGTAGCCGGCAATCAACTCCCGGCAATGGCTCAACAGCTCTTCTTCCGTGAGCACATGGCCTTGGCGAGGCACGACGATTGCATGCACCGTTTCAACCCATTCATCGTGGGGAATCCCCACCACCGCGCATTCCTGTACCGCGGGATGACTATAGATAGCACTCTCAACTTCGACCGAAAATATATTCTCCCCACCACTGATGATCATGTCCTTGACGCGATCGACGATGAAGACAAACCCGTCTTCATCCATATAACCGAGATCACCGGTATGCAACCAGCCGTTACGCAGGGCCTCAGCGGAGGCTTCCTCCATTCCCCAATAACCCAGCATGACGTTCGGACCTCTGGCGCAGATCTCGCCAACTTCGCATCTCGGCCGCTCGGTATCATCCTTGTCAAAAATGGCAACCTCGACTCCCAGCGCGGCCCTGCCCGCGCTTCGAAGCTTGTCGCCTCCAGGCACATGGAAATCGGGTGGCAAGGCGGTGATGATGGGTGACGCCTCCGTCTGTCCATACCCTTGAGCGAACAGAGCGTCCGGCATCTGCTTCATGGCGCTGATCAATACTGACTCAGGCATGGCCGACGCTCCATAGAGCATGCGCTTGACGCTACTTACGTCGAATTCCTTTATTTTTCCGGAGGACACCAGCAGATTGATCATCGTTGGCACGAGCAGGGCATGTGTAACTCTTTCACGCTCAATAAAAGAGAGCACATCGTCTACATCGAAACGAGGTACGATGCCGTGCGTGCCACCAGCTAGCGTCACGGCAAAAGTGCTTGCCATATCGGCCAAATGAAACATCGGAGCCGCATGCATGTAGATCGTGCCGGACGCATAATCCATTTCCGGCACCACATTAAGCGCATTGAAGACAAGGTTGTCATGGCTCAGCATCACGCCTTTCGACCGCCCGGTGGTCCCCCCGGTATAGAACAATCCGGCAAGCTCGCTCCCTCCTTCGCTGATATCCCGCATCGGATCTGATTCAGCGATAAGCGACTCATAGTCGACACACCCGTCCGGTAAACTACCGTCGCCCATGAAAACCACATGTTGAACGGTCTCAAGCAGCGGCCGTAGTTTTGACAGCATGTCGCTGAATGCATCATCGACAAACAGGATGGACGATGCGGAATCGTTCAGACTGTACGCGATCTCTGGCGGTGCCAGGCGGATATTGACGGGATTAAGAGCCGCGCCGGCCCATGGCACGGCGTAAAAATATTCTAGGTAGCGGTCGCTATTGAGTGACAAGATCGCGACGCGATTCCCGCTTTCCGCTCCCAAGGCGCGAAGGCCCGCGGCCAGGCGCGCAACACGATTCTCAAAAGCGCGCCATGACCGCCTTCTATCCTTGTAAATCGTGGCGATGCCGTCAGGATTTTGCTGGACCGCACGACGTAATGTTTGCGATATGATCAAGGTATTCTCCCAAGTCGCTCAAAAATCATCAGCCCCCAGTTGAAAATACTTAGCGGCTATAGATAAAGCGCCCGATTGACACAAGCGTTTTATCCAGATAAACGTCGACGGAAACGACTACGAAACGTCTTCCTGCACGGACAATACAAGGCTCGGCACGAATCGTGCCCGCAAACGCGGGCCGTAAATAATCAAAGGTCATACTACTGCATGACGGCTCTTCGACCAGATCAAGCGATTCCATCAAATAAAGAGCTGCCGTTATTTCGGCAAAACTGGCGAGAATGCCGCCATGAAAGGTACGCAACAGAGGATTACCGATATGCTGTTCTCGAAAGCATAACCGGCAAGAGAACCCCTCATCAGAGGTCAGCGCCTCAAGACCTAGAAACTCCACAAATGGAGTATTTTCAAGCATTTCTTTTTGCGCTTTATTCAGAGCCATGTCAGCCAACCCGTCATCTGGCGATTCAAAAGCGATCGCTCTTTCATACTTTACCCTCCCCTTTCATGGCTGAATCGAATGCAGGCCCGAGAGTACCGACGGCAAACGAACCGAATACCGTTGCCAGCAAGTTATGATCGGAATAAGCGCAACCTTGTCCGCGCACATAGGCGATATCACCTCGTACCGCGTAACACTCCACCTCGCTGTAGATTCCCTCCCCCGCGGGTACAGGCCGAATGAAATCCACACGCAGATCGATGGTCGCAATCGGACGCATGTCACCGAGTCGGGAAAATATTGCCAACCCGCAATTTGTATCCAATAGCGTGACAACAACTCCTCGGTGAAGCCCCCCGTGTCGATCGCAAAGCGCTGGACGGCAGGAGAGACTCATGGCGGCACGCCCTTTGCCAACTTCCTCCACTTCCACGCCGAAGGCGTTGAACAAGGGATGGGATGTGCCAAAGAAGGTCTTGGCCATGGTTAAATAACGATCTGACATCGAATCGCTTCCCCCTTTTCATTGGCCAGGCTCACTCAGAGCCAGTGTCTCGCTCCGGGTCCGGTCGCTTTTGTCTAATCAGCCCAGAGCATCTAGTGCACGCTTCACATAACGCGACTCGTGTGATTTAACCCGATTAATAGCCAACTCGATATCGGCGGAAGGAAATGTCGTTGCCTCGGAAGCCATTTTCAAAACAGCCGCCAAGCCGGACCAAGCCGCTGCCGCGCCTCGCATGAGCTCCACTAACTTCGCATCTCTCACCACGGTAATCCGTGCACTGGCCTCTTCCAAAAAGTCGGCGTAAAGGGTGCGAAATCCGGCTCCCCCAGTACCGCGCTTTTCGATCACCTGGTAAGCAAAACGCAACGACCAGCGCCAGTTTTCGTCAGCCGCCCAATGTGACAGCCCGTCAATCCAAGTATCCAGCGCCGTGAGACCGCTAAAACGATCGCCGTTCGCCAGAGCATAGGCATTGTCAAAGATGGCCCTCCGAATACGTTCCGGAGTTACGCTGGCTTTGATAGCTTCGGGGGCAAACAGGTTGCCGTTATGAATGAAAGGGGGTGCGGTGGAGAAGCGCGCGTCGGCCAAATTAGCCGTAGATACCGCGATCAACCCCGGGCGTTCGGTATCACTGACCAACACCTCGTCCCGCTCCTCGTCATATAACCATGCCACGATGGCGTGCCCTGGAAAATGTGTGCTGCTTTGGAAGTAGGGCAAATGGAAAATGTCAGTTAACAACAATGCGGGTCGATTCTCATTCAGCCCCCCTTTGAGATCCGTATTGGCGGACCGTTGATCGCGGTAGCTGCGCCAGGAAAAGGGAACATCCAAAGTATTGAATACGTTTTCCTCGAATTCCATTGAACGCACATGGACGATGAAAGGGGTATTGGAGGCTGCAGTCTCCACATAGGTAATGCCGAGTCCGGCCCCAAGACCAAAACAGCAAGCCTCGCTCATCACCAAGCCGTGGAACTCAAGCAAGTCACGGATGGCCGAACTGCCACAGTGCCTGCCCGGCCTGTGGCAGTGACGCGCCCCGATCTTTTGCCTTACAGCCGTTTCAGACACTTCTCCGCCGACCATTCAGGCGGCCTCGCTCACCGGCTCGGTTTCATATACGGCGGCCGATGCCCGCATCGGATCACCATGCTCTCCGTACTCCTTCAACCATGCCGCGACTTTCTCCGGCATGCCCGTTTCCCAGGGGTGGAATCCCGGACGGAACCACGCAATAAACTCGGGCAACATGCGGGTCAGAATACCGCGATGACCGTAGAGCCGGTTTAGACCACGCAGCACTACCGTCGGCCGTCGCATCGCACCGTCAAGACGCAACATATTCACGAACACCGGTCCGACGACCAGGTGCACCATCAGCATGGCAACCACCAAGGCCGAAGCGCGAGTCAAATAACCCCCGCCTGCCGCGGTTCGGTATACATCGTACGCCACTGCCTTGTGCTCAACCTCTTCCACACCATGCCAGAGAAACATCGCCCGCATTACCGGATCCGCATCTCGGAACATATCCGTTTCATCCTTGAGCATCGCCTCGCCCAGAGTGGCGGTAAAATGCTCGAAAGCCGCGGTCATCGCCAGTTGATACTTTTCCGGCATGTATTTCTGTGTCGTACGAATAAAACGACGCAGGTTGCGGGTAATTTGATCGACATCGATTCCCTGCGCCTCCATCACGTCATTGAAACGATCATGGACAATACCGTGCTGCCCCTCCTGACGAATGAAATGGCGAATATCTTCACGCAAGCGCTGGTCCGTCACCTGATCCTGGAAATGACGCACCGACTGGATAAAAAACCGCTCCCCCTCGGGGAAGTGCACCGACAAGGCGTCAAAAAAACGGGTTAAAACAGGATCACCGCCATTCCAGTGACGCGGCACAGAGGACACGTCGAAATCTACTTTACGGGGCTGAATAGAGATTGCGCTCATCAGGGCCTCCATTTAGAACATTACAAGTGTGTATCATACGCTTGCTCGGTATTTTATTGGTTGTCCAACCAATTTTCAATATTTGCTTTCCCTGATAACCCAGTGATTTGAAGAAGCACTACCAGAGAGAGGCAATACCGTCCACGGAGGCAAGGGCTCAAATGAGCTTCCACAAAAAAATACCTTAAAAAACAACAACTTAACAAACATTTAACGAGATGTGCACACCATATTCCTGACTACGCAGGTAATCCCGATAGCGATGCTGATAACAGTCACCGGCATGGTGCAGACCCGAGTCAGATCCAACCTGATGAGCTTGGATACGCCGGACTTTGGCCTGCTGATGAACAGGCCATCATCATTCTCAAGCTGTGGGATGAGTGAGCGGCCCCGTCCGGGTGCAGCAGGTCAATGAACTGGCGCAATTGGTTGAGCCGATCCCCGGCAACCGCCACGAATTCCTGCAGCCAATCCAGATGCGCTTCAACGAGCTGCTCGCCGGCGTGCGCACGGAATTGGTTATCAAGGTGTACGGCGACGACTTCGATCAGCTGGAGCAACTGGGCATGGCTATCGAGACCGCTATCGGCGACGTGGAGGGCATCGCCGATATCCAGATGGAGCAGACCGCACCGGCCTACCGATGCTGACGATTATTCCGAACCGCACTGACACAGTGCGGGCTGGACGTGGATGCGATGCAGGACCAGTTGGCGACTGCTATGAGCGGAACCATGACGGGTCGCTTCAGCTCCATCATGTTGGTCAAAAGCGGACTTGTGCCCGAGAAAACAGATCGACGGTATAAACGCGCTTCCCGTCCGAACCGTAGTGATGGATGAGAAAATCAAGTGGTGAGTTGCTGACAATGCCACCGTCCCAGTAGGCCTTGCCGTCAATGACCGTCCAGGGGAAACCCAGCGGCAGGCTGCCGCTCGCCAGGATATGCTGAGGGCGTCAACATAGCTGTCAAAGACTTCGAACTCCGCCGTAGTGACATTGACAGCACTGAGGAGCAGCCGCACCAGGCTCGTCTTGAGCGCTGCGAAATTCACGTATTTCACAAGAAGCTCCTTCCCCGGCGCGGTGTCGTAGTAGCTCGTCCAGTGTATCGGGAATTCGGTGTGCGAACAGAACGGCTGCATCCAGCGGGGTCGGAAAAAGCACGGCACTTCAAATCACACAATTGAGTTCCCGGAAATCCCGCTGTGATCCAAGCCCTTGCTACCAGTGTGTAATGTACGGTGGCTGACGGTTTAAATGCACATTTTTGATATCGCACTCTTTTTAAACCAGTCCTGCCCCGTTATTAAGGAGCCATCGCCCAAGGAACACGGGCGGGCGGAGCGCATCGCGTCCGAAAGGACCGCAAGGAAGGAGGGCAGGCATGTCACCAGTGCGTTGCTTGGGGGGACCGCCGAGGTGAGGCGGTGTGGGTCATCATCAGCTATCGGGAAAGCCTGCGGGGGTATTACATGTTGGTTGAGTTTCAGGACACCAGAGGGAGCCGTCACCGGATCTATTCCAGCGCGAACTGGCGTCAATTGCTGGGCTGTCAGAAGGCGCTGGCGCACCTCAGGGTGCGTGTCCCCCACTTGGGCACGGGTGGCGCAACAGAGTGCGCGTCACCAAGCGGCCCATACCGTGGTAGTGAGAGAATAAACAGTCATGACTCCAATACAGGAAGCAGGAGACTGGAAGGGACGTCCGATCTGGGTCACCATTGAATTTCGAAAACTACTCCGTGGATACCACGTCACAGAGAAACCCAAGCGTCCTCGACAGCCCGACCCTTCACTCTATTCCTGCCTTCATCGTCGGCAACTGAGCCTTCTCCAACAGGCGTTGACGCAGCTGGGGGGGGGCGTGCCCCATTGGGTCTTCAAAAAGGCGGCGGAAGTGGCCCGCCACGAACCTCTCTCTTAACTCTCTTGAGTGACGACGGTGACGGCAGAGCCTCCCTGCGCCCGATGATGCCGTGACATCGCGTCGTTATAGAGAATCGTCGGCTTTCCAGCCCCGGTTATGCTCTGGCGGTATAGCCACCATCATGCCACAATACCCCCATCACCCGCCGCCACGACGGTCATCGTGG
>NZ_AQPF01000031.1:0-44046 GCF_009846745.1 Alcanivorax xiamenensis
CTTTAGCGTCCGGCGTCCGGCGTCCGGCGTCAAGCGTTTGGCGTCCGGCTCTTCTTCCACCGCTCAGTCGCCGTCGGTCACCGCGCCCCGGGAAGCCGAACCCACGGTGCGGGCGTACTTGGCCAGCACTCCGCGGGTATAGCGCGGTGCCGGTGCCTGCCAGCGGGCATGACGTTCGATCATCGCCTGCTCGGAAACTTTCAGGGTGATGGTGTTGCTCTCCGCGTCGATGACGATTTCGTCACCGTCCTCCACCAGGGCAATGGGACCGCCTTCCTGCGCCTCGGGAGTAATGTGGCCCACTACGAAACCGTGGCTGCCACCGGAAAAACGGCCATCGGTGATCAGCGCCACGTCCTGGCCCAGACCACGTCCCATGATCGCCGAAGTGGGCGTCAGCATTTCTCGCATGCCCGGGCCACCGCGCGGGCCTTCGTAGCGGATCACCACCACGTCGCCGGCCACCACGGCGCCCTCCATGATGCCAACGGTGGCCTCTTCCTCGGAGGAAAATACCCGTGCCTTGCCACTGAAGTGGGTGCCTTCATGGCCGGTGATCTTGGCCACCGCGCCGGTCGGCGCCAGGTTGCCGTGGAGAATACGCAGATGGCTGTCTTTCTTGATCGGGTTATCCAGCGCGCGGATGATGTTCTGTTCGTCGGGATAGGGCGCTACCCCGGCCAGATTTTCCGCCAGGGTACGGCCGGTGACGGTGAGGCAGTCACCGTGCAGCAGCCCCTCCTCCAGTAACGTTTTCATCAGTGGCTGAATGCCGCCGATGGCCACCAGTTCACTCATCAGGTAATGCCCGCTGGGGCGCACGTCCGCCAGCACCGGTACTCTTTCACCGATGCGGGTAAAGTCTTCCAGGCTCAGCGGCACGCCGATGGTGTGGGCCATGGCCATCAAATGGAGCACCGCATTGGTGGAACCGGCCAGGGCGATGACCACGGTGATGGCGTTCTCGAACGCTTCCCGGGTCAAAATGTCGCTGGGCTTGATGTCCCGTTCCAACAGATCCAGCACGGCGGCGCCGGCGGCCCGGCAGTCGGCCAGCTTGTCAGCGGATTCGGCGTTCTGCGCGGAACTGCCCGGCAGGCTCATGCCCAGGGCCTCAATGGCGCTGGCCATGGTGTTGGCGGTGTACATCCCGCCACAGGAGCCAGGGCCAGGCACCGCCACCTTTTCCACCTGCTCCACCTCGATCAGACGCTTGTCGCCCTTGGTGTAGGCCCCCACCGCCTCGAACACGGAAATCAGATCGGTGTGCCCGGGACCGGGCTTGATGGTACCGCCGTAAACGAACACCGACGGCCGGTTAAGTCGCGCCAGTCCCATCAGGCAGCCGGGCATATTCTTGTCGCAGCCGCCGATGGCCACCAACCCGTCGAAGCCTTCGCAACCGGCCACGGTTTCGATCGAATCGGCGATCACCTCGCGGGAAACCAGGGAGTACTTCATCCCTTCGGTGCCATTGGCGATGCCATCGGAGATGGTAATGGTATTGAAGATCACGCTTTTGCCACCGGCAGCGTCAGCGCCTTCACCGGCCTCGCGGGCGAGACCGTCGATATGCATGTTACAGGGTGTCACCCGACTCCAGGTGGAGGCGATGCCGACCTGCGGTTTCTGGAAGTCCTCGTCGGTAAACCCGGTGGCACGCAACATGGCCCGACTCGGCGCCTTGGCAATACCGTCCACCACCGGCGCGGAATAGCGGCGGCGTTTGTCTTCAGTCATCGTTGTTCTCCTGATCACGAGCTGATGCCAGCATAACGCTTTTCCCGCCACGTCATAGAGTCGTAAACAATCAGGCACAGGCTGGTTGACGGACTTCATTCACAAGGAACGGGAATATGGGCGACATTCTGATGGTAGCGGGTTTCCTGTTGGCGGCGTATTCGATTGTCGCCAACGACGCCATCCAAACCCTGGGTACCTTTATCTCCTCGAACCATCACCGCCCCTGGTGGCTGCTGTGGGCCTTCGCCAGCGCCATTCTGGTAATCGTGCTGCTGTACGGATGGTTCAGTCACGGCGGGGATCCGGCCTATGGCCGTCTGGAAAAATTCCCCATGCCCGAACAGGGCATCACCTGGCTTTATGTGATTCCACCGCTGGCCATCCTGATTCTGACCCGCTACGGCATACCGGTGAGCACTACCTTTCTGGTGCTGTCGGTATTCGCCGCCGGCAACGTGCAGTCGATGCTGAGCAAGTCCGGGCTCGGGTACGCCGTGGCGTTCGTCGTCGCCTTGTTCACCTACCGGTTCGTGATCCGGCATCTGACCGAGTATTTCGACCGCACCTACGGCAACCCCGTGCCCGCCTACTGGATCGCGTTGCAATGGGCCTCCACCGGTTTCCTGTGGAGCCAGTGGCTGATCCAGGATCTGGCCAACATCTACGCCTACCTGCCGCGGGAGCTGGATGGTCAGCAGTTCTTTTTATCACTCCTGGTGCTGCTGGTTCTGCACGCCTGGATCTTCAAAACCGCCGGCGGCGCCATCCAGCGCATCGTCACCACCAAGACCGGCACCGTGGATATCCGGGCCGCCACCATCATCGATTTCATCTACGCCATCATTCTGTTCGTATTCAAGGAGATGAGCAGCATTCCCATGTCCACCACCTGGGTGTTCCTGGGGCTGCTGGCCGGACGGGAATTCGCCATCTCCATGCACATGTTCACCCCCTCGACGCGGGAAACCGCGCGCGTGGTGATGTCGGATGCGATGAAAGCGATGCTGGGTCTGGCGGTGAGTCTGCTGTTGGCGTTCGGTTTGCCGCCGCTGTTCCGGATGCTCGGTGGCTAGGGCTCGCCGACAACGGGATTCAGCGCGCCTCGCCAACCCGGGCGCTCAACGCCTTGATCAGAAGCGCCGGGTCGAACCCGGGCCCGGTCGCCGCCTTGGGCACGATGTAGTACAAGCGCGGCATCGGATAGATCAGAATATAGCGGTCGTTATGGCGCCATTTCCGTATCTTGTCCCAGCTGACCATGGCGGTGCCGCTCTCCGCCTCGAAGCGGATCCCGGCGTCCATCAGGGCCATCGTGGTGGGTTCCTGAATCGCTTTGTAGCTCCGATAATGGCGCCGTGAAAGCCAGGGCGCGACCAATAACCGCAGCAGCAGGAAAGTCACACCGCCACCGATCAGGCCGCCCATCGCCCCGGCCCGCACCACCGGCGGCCCAAACAGCGCCAGCACCACCAGAACCGCCAGTACCAATGCGTAGACCACCTTCGCCCTGGGCGTCGGCCGGGCAAACAATCCGGCGGCACGGACATAATCGTCTTCGCTTATGGTGTACCGCGCTTCCATGGCGGCGCCTCCCTCACATTGATGAACACAGAGTGTACCGGATTCACGATGCGAATCCGCACCCGGCGCGGTGAAATCGCGACGCGATCGTCACCATCAGGGCATTGGCTTTTCTCATCAATGCCATAAACAAAATCTTTTCTTTTGTTTAGGAATAATTCCGTCACAATAGCGTCCTTCCTTACCTCATTCCCGGCCGCCGGCTTCTCCGGCGGCTTTTTGTTTTTTCCGCACGGCGGCAAGGAGCGTCCATGTCCACCCAAACCGGCAAGGCCGCCATGGCCAGGCACCCCCGCATCGCCGAGCTGGCCCTGGCGCTGGGCGGCTTTGGCATCGGCACCGGGGAATTCGTCATCATGGGCCTGCTCAGCCGGATCGCCCTGGATCTGCAGGTGGACCCGCAGGACGTGGGCTATGCCATCAGCAGCTATGCCCTGGGCGTGGTGGTGGGTGCGCCGATCATTTCCACTCTGGCGGCCCGGGTGCCACGGCGGGCCCTACTGATCATTCTGATGCTGGTGTTCGCGCTGGGGAATCTCGCCAGTGCCCTGGCGCCGGGATTCTGGTCCTTCATCGCGCTCCGTTTCATCGCCGGCCTGCCCCATGGCGCCTATTTCGGCGTCGCCGCCCTGGTGGCGGCATCGGCGGTGCCGTTCCATCAACGGGCACGGGCGGTGGCCCGGGTGATGACCGGCCTGACCGTGGCGATCCTGTTGGGCGCGCCCCTGGGCACCTGGGCCGGGAATCAGTTCGGTTGGCCAGTGGCGTTCGCCGGGGTCGGCGCCATTGCCCTGCTCACCGCTCTGATGGTGAGGCTGTTCGTGCCGGCGCAACCGGTGGACCCGCACGCCAGTCCGCTACGTGAGCTGTCCGCGCTGCTCAAACATCGGGTGTTGTTCACCCTGGGCATCGCCAGCATCGGTTTCGGCGGCATGTTCGCGGTGTTCAGTTATGTGATGCCGACCCTCACCGAGCAAGCCGGCATGGACGAATCTCTGGGTCCGCTGGTGTTGGCGATCTTCGGTATCGGCACCATTCTCGGCACCCTGGCCGGCGCCCGGGCCGCCGATGGCAACCTGATGAAGTCCATCCCCGGCATTCTGATCTGGTGCGCGGTGATCCAGGGGTTGTTCTTCGTGGCCGCCAATTCAATGTGGTGGGGGCTGCTGTTCGTGGGTCTGGTGGGTACCAGCATGGCGCTCGGGCCGGCATTGCAGACGCGGCTGATGGATGTGGCCGGAGACGGCCAGACCATGGCCGCGTCCCTCAACCACGCCGCCTTCAACCTGGCCAACGCCCTCGGCGCCTGGCTGGCCGGCGTCGCCACCCGTGGCGACCTGCCCTGGTCCACCACCGGACTGGTGGGCACCGCTCTGGCTCTGGGCGGCCTGCTGGTGTTCTGCGCCGGCCAGGCGGTGGAGCGGGCCACCGACCATTAACCGCCCGACCGCTTCACACAGACCGAACCACGAAGCCGCTGTGGGAAGCTTGCTTGCAAGCGAATGGTCAACGGCCCGGAGGCATTCGCGGCCAAGGCCGCTTCCCACAGCGGCTTCGTAGCCCAATCCGTGGGAAGCCTGTTGCCTTGGCAGTAGCCGTGTTGCGTGCAAGCCGGCTCTTCAACGGCGGTGGCCCATGGATGGCGCTTGACGTCACCAGCTCCGGTTCACCGCACCCCGGCGGAGAGCGTCTCCGGCTGCACCAGTTGGCCGGTGACCGGGAAGCGAATACGCACCTGCAAGCCGCCTTCCGGGTGATTGTCCAGCGCCATCTGGCCATGGTGCATGTCGACGATGCGCTTGACGATGGCCAGGCCCAGGCCGCTGCCGCTGAGCGTGCGTGCCTTCTCGCCACGAGAGAACGGCTGCAACAGCATGGGGATGTCTTCCTCGCGCACCCCTCGACCATGATCGCGGACGATCAGCAACACTGCGTTGTCATCCATTATGGTGTGGATCTCCACCGGCGCGGCGCCGTATTTGAGCGCGTTGGTGATCAGATTGGTGAGCATGCGCTTGGCGGTGAGCCGCTTGAGCATCAGGCGCGGCACCTCGGCCAGAGTGATACGGAGCTGCTCCGCCGGGTATTTGCCGCACACTTCCTCGATCAACGCGTTGAGGCTTTCATAGGAAGGCTGCTCGTCGGCGCCGTCGCGAATGAAAGCGATGAACTGCTCGAGAATCGCGTCCATGTCCTCAATGTCGGCGATGATGCCCTGGGACAGCTCTTCGTCGTCGAGGAACTCGGCGGACAGACGCAGCCGGGTCAGCGGCGTGCGCAAATCATGGGACACCCCCGCCAGCAGCAAAGCCCGGTCCCGCTGCGCCTGTTGCAGATCCCGGGTCATGCGGTTGAAGGCGCGGTTCACCGCCTGGATCTCGGTGGGACCGATGGTATCGTCCAGCACCGGCACCGCTTCCCCCCGGCCGACTTTGAGGGCGACCCGGGCCAGCCGGCGCAGCGGCCGGTTCAGGCTACGGGCAATCAGCAAGCCACCGATCACCGCCAGCAGCGGCACGGTGACCCCCCAACCCAGCAACAGATAGCGGTCATAGTCGCGGAAGAACACCATCGGCACGCGCAGCCAGGCGCCTTCGAACGACGGTGCGTTGACCCACAACACTGGTTGGCGGGCGTCTTCCAGCCGAACCGTCACCGGCTCGTCCAGCAACCCCGCCAGTTCGTCACCGAACTGATTCACCACCGGCCGCGTGAGCAACAGGCTGTCCGGCTCTCGCAAACTCGGCGGCGTTCCCACGCCAATACCGGTGGTGGCTCCCAGGCGCTCTTCCAGAAAGTCGCTGTCGGCGCCCTCCTCGAAGATCAGTTCCGCTTGCAGGGCGGTAAGACGGGCGTACTCACGAATACCCGGAAGATAGGCGTTACGGGCAAAAAACCACAGGGTGATGGCCTGGCTCAGGCCGATTACCAGCCCGACGATCAGGGCAGCGCGGAAAAAGGCGGTGCGGGGGTAAAGTTTGGGCATAGGGTCTCATTCCAATCACAGCTCGCGAGCCGCTCCCACGGCCGCTTCGTAGTGCCCATTGTGGGAACGGGAACAGACCGCTAACACGTAAGACTCCATTGGCTGCTAAAGCAGCGTCCCACAGCGACCTGGTAGCTCTCTCCTTGGGAAGCGAACCGGGCGCCCAAGCCGCGAAAATTGATCCGCCAGCCGTGATTCACGAGCCGCCCATACCGGCCTGAATTCATATCTCCAAGGGCTCGTAAACCGGATTTGAGTTTAGCGCGCCGACGTGATGCGTGTAAGCGAATGATGTCAGTCCGGCACGAACACATAACCCACGCCCCATACGGTCTGGATGTAGCGGGGCTTGGAGGGATCCTCCTCCAGCAGGCGGCGCAGCCGCGACACCTGCACATCAATGGAACGCTCCATGGCGGACCATTCCCGCCCCCGGGCCAGGCTCATCAGCTTATCCCGGGTCAGCGGCTCCCGCTGATGCTGGATCAGCGCTTTGAGCACGGCGAACTCACCGGTGGTCAACGCCTGCGGCTCACCATCACGGCTCAGCGTGCGGCTGGACAGGTCCAGCGTCCAGGGCCCGAAGTCCACACTGCCTTCCGCTTTGCTTGGCGCCCCCGGTACTTCGCGTACGTGACGGCGCAGTACCGCGCGGATACGCGCGCTCAGCTCCTTCGGATTGAACGGCTTGGGCAGGTAATCGTCGGCGCCGGCATCCAGCCCTTCGATGCGCTCGGCGTCATCCCCCTTGGCCGTGAGCATGATGATCGGCAGGTCGTTCTCACTCTCGCGCAGGCGCCGGCAGATCGACAGGCCGTCCTCGCCAGGCAGCATCAGGTCCAGAACCATCAGCGAGTAGATCTCCCGGGACAGGGCCCGGTCCATCTGCTCGGCGTCCGCCACCGCTTTCACCGCGTAGCCCTGCTCCTCGAGGAACCGTTGCAGCAGGCCGCGCAGGCGGGCGTCGTCGTCCACCACCAGAATCTTGTCCACTTGTTCGCTCATGAGGCTTCCCGAATCGTTTTGACTGCCGAATGACCCGTCTCATACCCGTCACTGTGACGGCGGGCAAGTTTTACGATGATTAAGATTGTATATAAAGATTACTGTCGACACCCGATGTGCCGATCCGCGGCCTGCCCGGAAACGGCACCCGGCTGACGTTTTTCATCAGCTTACCTTTGTCGGACGGACTGCTATCATTTTCACGACGTGCTGTTTTTAGGGGGGATAACACGCATGGCCAAGATACTGGTGGTGGACGATTCACCCACCCAGCTCACCAACCTGGCGAGGATCGTCGAGGGACAGGGGCATCAGGTGATCACCGCCGTGAACGGCGTGGAAGGCATAGAACGGGCGCGCAGCGAACGGCCGGACCTGATTCTGATGGATGTGGTGATGCCGGAACTGAATGGTTTCCAGGCCACCCGCAAGATCACCCGGGATGCGGATCTGGGAGGCATTCCCGTGATCCTGGTGACCACCAAGGACCAGGAGACCGACAAGGTCTGGGGGGAACGCCAGGGCGCCTCCGGCTACATCGTCAAGCCTCCCAGGGAAGCGGAGCTACTGGCGGAAATCGACCGGGTATTGCGCTGATCTTCGGCGATAACCACAGCCATCCGGGCAAGTCAATCTATGAACGACCGGAGTCATTCCCTATGATTCCGGTCGTTTCTTATATACGTGCCGGAAACGCCGGCGTGATGCGGATCAGCGTGCAATCCAGGAATACCCATGCAGAGCATCGAACAGATCATCGCCCAGGAACTCAACGCCCAGCCGCAACAGGTGACCGCCGCCGTGGCCCTGCTGGACGAAGGGGCCACCGTGCCGTTTATCGCCCGCTACCGGAAAGAAGCCACCGGCGGACTGGATGATACCCAGCTGCGGAACCTGGAAGAGCGGCTGCGCTACCTGCGCGAGCTGGAGGAGCGCCGCGAGGCAATCCTCAAGAGCATCGACGAGCAGGAGAAGCTGACTCCGGAATTGGAGAAGGCGATCCGCGAGGCGGACACCAAGACCCGGCTCGAGGATCTGTATCTGCCGTACAAGCCCAAGCGCCGCACCCGCGCGCAGATGGCCCGCGAGGCCGGCCTGGAGCCGTTGGCGGATGCTCTGCTGAACGATCCTGGCCTGGACCCGGAGGGCGAAGCCGCCGGTTATCTCAACGAAGAGCACAAGATCGCTTCCGCCAAGGATGCCCTGGATGGCGCCAAGCAGATCCTGATGGAACGCTTCGCCGAAAACGCCGAACTGCTCACCCGCATGCGCACCTTCCTTTGGGAACGGGCCCAGATCCAGTCCCGGGTGGCGGAGGACAAGGAAGAGGAAGGCGCCAAGTTCCGCGACTACTTCGAACACCAGGAAGCCCTCAAGAGCATTCCCAGCCACCGTGCTCTGGCGCTGTTTCGCGGCCGTAACGAAGGCGTGCTGCATGTCGCCATGGTGCTGCCGGAAGAATTGGAAAGCGCCGAACCCCATCCCTGCGTGGCCATGGTTCGTGAAGTGGCCGGCTGGCGTGATCAGGGCCGTGCCGCCGATAACTGGCTCGGCGAGGTAATGCGCTGGACCTGGAAAATCAAACTCAACACCCATCTGGAAACCGAACTGCTCGGCCGCGTGCGCGAACTGGCCGAGGAAGAGGCCATCCAGGTGTTCGCCCGCAACCTCAAGAGCCTGCTGATGGCCTCGCCGGCGGGTCCGAAAGCCACCATGGGCCTGGACCCGGGATTGCGTACCGGAGTCAAGGTGGTGGTGGTGGACGCCACCGGCAAACTGCTGGAACACACCACGGTTTTCCCGCACCAGCCCAAAAACCAATGGGCGCAGTCCCTGGCGGCGTTGACCAAACTGAGCGTCAAGCATCAGGTGGATCTGGTGGCGATCGGCAATGGCACCGCCAGCCGTGAAACCGACAAGCTGGCCGGCGAGCTGGTCAAGGCACTCAAGGACAAGCAACCGATCCAGAAGATCATGGTGTCCGAGGCCGGCGCTTCGGTGTACTCCGCTTCCGAACTGGCGGCGCGGGAATTCCCGGAACTGGATGTGTCCTTCCGTGGCGCCGTGTCCATCGCCCGCCGTCTGCAGGACCCGCTGGCGGAGCTGGTCAAGATCGACCCGAAATCCATCGGCGTCGGCCAGTACCAGCATGATGTCAGCCAGGTGAAACTGTCACGCTCCCTGGACGCGGTGGTGGAAGACTGCGTGAACGCCGTCGGCGTGGACGTGAACACCGCCAGCGCGCCGTTGCTGGCGCGCATCGCCGGCCTCAACAGCACCATAGCCGGCAACATCGTCAGCTTCCGCGAGAAGAACGGTGCCTTCAACAATCGTGATGCTCTTAAGCAGGTGCCACGTCTGGGGGAAAAGACCTTCGAGCAGGCCGCCGGCTTCCTGCGGGTGATGAACGGCGAGAACCCGCTGGACGGTTCCGCCGTGCACCCGGAGGCTTATCCGGTGGTGGAGCGGATCGCCAAACAGCACGACCGCCCGATCAAGGACCTGATCGGCGACATCCCGTTCCTGAAGAGCGTCAAACCGGTCGAGTTCACCGACGAGCATTTCGGTCTGCCCACCGTCACCGACATCCTCGGCGAGTTGGAAAAGCCGGGCCGCGACCCGCGTCCGGAATTCAAGGCGGCGGAGTTCAAGGAAGGGGTGGAAACCCTGGCCGATCTGAAGCCGGGCATGATTCTGGAAGGCGCGGTGACCAACGTCACCAACTTTGGTGCCTTCGTCGACATCGGCGTGCATCAGGATGGTCTGGTGCACGTGTCGGCGCTGGCCGATAAATTCGTCGAGGATCCTCACGATGTGGTCAACCCCGGCGATATCGTCAAGGTGAAGGTGCTGGAAGTGGATCAGGCGCGCAAGCGCATCAGCCTGACCATGCGTATGGACGATCGCCATCAGGAGCGTCAGGCTGGTCAAAGTCCGGGCGCACCGGCGGGCAAAGGCCGGCGTGGCGGCGGGGGCCAACGTCAGCGTGGCGGCGGCAACAAACCGGCGGCGGCACCGCAAGGCGCGCTGGGCGCGGCTTTCGCCAAAGCACTGGAGCAACAGAAGAAGCGCGGCTAGTCTTCAGTGAGTCAGCCCGCGGGCGGTGTGCCGGCCAGACCAAAACATCAACACGGGCGGCGGCCCGATACCGCCTGATCGCCGCCCAGATCATCGCCCCAAGAATGGGACAGCCCCATGACCGACCTGCTCAGTCAACGCATTCAGGCCCTTCTGGACTCCGACGCCGCCAGCACCCTGGCGGGCATTCGAAGGGGCATCGAGAAAGAGAGCCTGCGCATCAGCACCGATGGCAACCTGGCGCAAACCAACCATCCCGAAGCGCTCGGCTCGGCCCTGACTCACCCTTACATCACCACGGACTATTCCGAAGCGTTGCTGGAGTTCATCACGCCCGCCAGCAGCGACCTGCACAGCCCGCTGGAATTCCTCGATCAATTGCACCGCTACACTTACCGCCACATCGGCGATGAGCTGTTGTGGGTCAATTCCATGCCCTGCCGGGTGACGGAGGACAGCGAGGTGCCGGTGGCCCACTACGGCAGTTCCAACGTGGGCCGCATGAAGCATATTTACCGGATCGGCCTGGGCCATCGCTACGGCCGCAAGATGCAAACCATCGCCGGCATTCACTACAACTTCTCCTTCCCGGAATCGTTCTGGCAGTTGCACCAGGCCCAGGAAGGCAGTGACGAGCCGCTGCAGGATTTCATTTCCCGGCGTTACTTTGACCTGACCCGTAATTTCCAGCGTTACTCCTGGTTGCTGGTGTACCTGTTCGGCGCTTCGCCGGCATTGTGCGCGTCGTTCCTGGCCGGCCGCGAGCACCATCTGCTGGAGCGCTTCGACCACAGCCTCTACCGCCCCCATGCCACCAGCCTGCGGATGAGTGATCTGGGCTACCAGAACAACGCTCAGTCCTCCCTGGCGATCAGCTACAACAATCTCGATGAATACGTGGAGACGCTGACCCACGCCATCAAAACACCGGAACCGGCCTACGACGCCATCGGCGTACTGAATGCCAAAGGCGACTATCAACAACTCAACGCCAACATCCTGCAAATCGAAAACGAGTACTACTCCTCGATCCGGCCCAAACGGACCATCAACAAAGGCGAGCGCCCCACCCTGGCGCTCAAGCGGCGCGGCGTCGAGTACATCGAGATCCGCGCTCTGGATCTCAACCCGTTCGAACCGGTGGGCATCAACCAGCAGGAAATCCGCTTCCTCGACCTGTTCGCCACCTATTGCCTGTTGCGCACCTCGCCGCAATTGGAAAGCTGCGATCTCAACGCCAGCAAGGACAATCTGCGTCAGGTGGTCTACAACGGCCGGGATACCTCCGTGGCTCTGAATAACTGGGGTGAGAGCGTGACCCTGAAACAGTGGGCGCTGGAGAAGCTGGACCAGATGGTGCCGATCGCCGAGTTGTTCGACCGCTGTCACGGTGGCAACAACTATTGCGACGCCTTGCAGCGTCAGCGTTTGAAGGTGGAAGAACCAGACGCCACGCCATCCGGGCAGATCATGGACAAGCTGGAAAGCCGCGACCAGACCTTCTTCCAGTTCGCTATGAACCAGGCCCTGGCCCACAGGGACCACTTCCGCTCCCGGCCGCTGGACGCCGACCGCGAGGCGCAACTGGCCACGCTGGCCCGGCACAGCCTGACCGAACAAGCCGCCTGGGAGACCGCCGACGACATGGATTTCGAAAGCTATCTGGCCACCTATTTCAAGGACTGACGGCGGCGCGGGAACCATTGTGTCCGCCCCGCACTCCATACCATCATGTCCCTGAAGTTGAGGGGGGATCGCGATCCGTGGACAGTATTCGCTACCTAGGCAGCTTCCCACAGAGAGGGGCTACAGAGCCGCTGTGGGAGCGAGCTTGCTCGCGAATCGGCATGCCAGCGATTCGAAAAAATAAACCAGGCCCAGCCTGAGCCAGAAAGGAATCAAATCGATGTGGTCCAAACTGCCTTCGCCCCGGGCCCTCAACGGGCTCGCCCTGCTGGCCTGTGTTATCGCCATGGCCAGCGCCCTGTATTTGCAGCACGTGGATGGCCTGGAACCCTGCCCGCTGTGTATCTTCCAGCGCGTCGCCGTGTTCGCGGCAATGGCCATTCTGCTGGTGGCGTTCCTGCACGGCCCGCGAAGTATCGGTGTGCGTATCTATGCCGTGCTCACGGCTCTCGCCGCCCTGGTGGGGGGCGGCATCGCCATCCGCCATCTGTGGCTGCAAAGCCTGCCGCCGGATCAAGTGCCCGGTTGCGGTCCCGGTCTGGACTATATGCTCGACGTGTTTCCGCTCCATGATGTTCTGGCGCAGGTGCTCTCCGGCTCCGGCGAATGCGCCGAGATCAGCTGGACCTTTCTTGGCCTGAGCATCCCCGGCTGGTCGCTGGTGGTGTTTACCGGACTGTTGCTGTTCGCCCTGGTACAATTGTTCCGTCCGTTACGCGCCTGACCGGTTCCCGCCGGCGGCCCTTTTCGCTGGCCGCCGGCTTCATGCCTCCGGGCCAGGCGCCACGACGCTGCAGGGAGGCACTCGACGCGGGCCTTTCAGGCCTGATTCAGGTCATTCCCGCCGATCCCTCCGTTTCACACCCCAGGTTCGCAGCGCCGTGATTCCGGGCTTTGTCCAGAGGTAGGGACTTCCGGGAGATCCTGATGATTGATGGCCTGCTGATTCTGTTGTTGTTTCAATTTCTTGGCGAGGTGCTGATCCACCTCACCGGCCTGCCACTGCCGGCACCCGTGGTGGGTATGGTCTTGCTGTTGTTCGCGCTGATGCTGGGCGTGCCGGGGATGGGTAAGGTCTCCGAGGCCGCCGGTGCGTTGATCCGCCATATCACCTTGCTGATCTTCCCTCTCGGTGTCGGCATCGTGCTGCAATGGCACCGCTACCAGGACAATGCCCTGGCCCTGGCGGTGTCGGTGGTGTTCGGCACCCTGATCGCCCTGCTGCTGGTGACGTTGCTGTTGAAGGTTCTGCTGCGCCGTTCTTCTCACGGCGGTGGAGGAGACTCGCGCCATGACTGAACTTCCTCCCTCTTCCCTGTCCGGTGAGCTATTACACACTCCTCTGCTAGGTGAGCTCCTGCACACCCCCCTGTTCGGATTGTTGCTGACACTGGCCAGCTACCGTTTCGCCCAGTGGGCCTACGCCAAATCCAACAGCATGGCGCTGTTTCACCCGTTCATCGTTGCCGCCATTCCGGTGATCATCGTGCTGCCGCTGGTCGGCGTGCCTTACGAGGAATACCGTGACCAGACCGCGCTGATTTCCTTCCTGCTCGGTCCCGCCACCGTGGCCCTGGCCTGGCCACTGTATCGCCAGCTGCACACCGTGCGCAGCGTCTGGCGGCCATTGCTGATCACGGTGGTGATTGGCGCGGCGCTGGCTTCCGGACTGGCGGTGGGCCTGGCCTGGTGGCTGGGCGCGCCGGAAACCGTGGTCGGCTCCCTGGCCCCCAAATCCATCACCACGCCCATCGCCATCGAGGTAGCGAGAGTCACCAATGGCGATGTTTCCCTGGCCGCCGGCGCGGTGGCGATCACCGGCATCGTCGGCGCCCTGGCCGCCGGCCCGGTGTTCCGGCTGCTGCGGGTGGAGGACGACCGCATCCGCGGCTTCGCCCTCGGGCTGGTGGCCCACGCCATCGGCACCGCCCGCGCCTTCGAGTTCAGTGAAAAGGCCGGGGCCTTCGGCGGCCTGGCGCTGGGCCTGACCGGCCTGCTGACCGCCCTGGCCCTGCCCTGGATCTGGCCGTGGGTGTCTTCATTGATGGGCTGAGTATCGCGGCCCTCTTCTGTATGAAGAGGGCCACTGCTGTCCCACCAATCGCAGGCAGACTCACACGCAACACGCCGGCACGCCAAATCCGGGCTCGGAAAAACGTTATGCCGCGACACTTATAAGAACGCGAGAAGGTTATGAAGAAATCATCTTTTACGGCAACCCACTGATACCCCGCGCTTTTTCCCCTTCACCCGGATCCTGTCCCATTCTCACCCATTGCCAGCCGCTATTCGCCGGTTCTAGTCTCGACTTCCCCCACGGGAAAAAAATCTGTCAGCCATGCCCGAATAAAGGAGAGCGAACAATGGCAAGTTCCAGTTCCACAGCATTGGCCCAATGGCAGCAAATTGAGGCACTGGTACAGGCCTGGCTGGAGGAGCGGCGGCAATTGATCGTGCTCCTTTGCCAGGTACAGGGCGTCGACCACACGCCGTCACGGGAAGAACCGGATCCCCCCATCCATCAACGCATCCAGGACCTCTGTCAGGTTCTGATGGACTATCTCAGCGCGGGTTATTTCGAGGTCTATAACGCCCTGGTGCGAGCGGCGCGCCATTACGGCAGCGGGCCACCACAGTGGGCGGAACAATTGATTCAGAGGCTGGATGCCTCCACCGAGGAAGCACTGGCGTTCAATGAGGATTACGACAATCCGACCCACTGCATGACGCGGCTGACCGAGTTACCGGAACGGGTGGCGCGCTTGATGGTGGCGCTGGAGGAGCGGTTCGCCCTGGAAGATCAACTGATAGTGAGCCTTTACCAGCAGCCAGTGGCGCGAGCCGGGCAAGGGTAGCTGGCGGTTTCCGGCCGACCCATCAGGGCCGGCCGGAATGGCGGTGTTATTCGCCTTGGTCCGCCGCGGGCTCTTCCGCGGCCTGGTCATCGGCATCATCGCCCTGACCCTGGATACCCAGCAGTTCCACTTCGAAGATCAGCACTTCGTTAGGACCGATGTCACCACCGGCGCCCTGCTTGCCGTAGCCCAGTTCCGCCGGCAGATAGAGCTTCCACTTATCACCGACTTTCATCATTGGCAGCGCTTCCTGCCAACCCGGGATAATGTGGGCCAGACCGAAAGTAGCCGGCTGGTCCCGCTCGATGGAGCTGTCGAACACCTCACCATCGGTGGTGCTGCCTTCATAATGGACAGTAACGGTATCTTCCACGGTGGGAGACGGCGCGCCTTCCTCGCCGGACTTCAGCACTTCGTACTGCAGGCCGCTGTCGGTGGTGGTAACACCATCACGCTTGCCGTTTTCGGCCAGGAATTCCTCGCCTTTCTTCAGGTTATCCTCGGCTTCCTGTTCCAGTTTGGCCTGGCGTTTTTCCACCAGACGCATCTGGAAGTCCTGGATCAGCTGGTTCAGATCCTCATCCCCAAGGCGGGAATCCGTGCCAGTGTGACCGTCGCGGATACCGGCAATCATCGCTTCGGTATCCAGTCCCTCCATGGCACTCATCTGCTCGGCGCTGCGATAACCCAGTGCGTAGGACGCTTTCTGGTCGTCCGTTTTGATCTCCACCTTGGCGGCATCCTCACCGCCGTCCTGTTGACCGCAAGCCGCCACCAGGACGGTACCGGCCAGCACGATTCCCAACTTTTTCATTCTGCCTCCATTGGCCTGTGGTTATTTCCCGCTCGCCCGCCGAAGTAACGGCCGCGCCCCAGCACCCGGCGGCGGAATCTGGCCATACTGCCAGTTTCCCGCCCCCTCGCGCCAGCGCTAAACCGTGAACGCCGACAAGGGTCGGGGATCGCCATGGTCCAACGGAACCGAAAACACCCCGACCAACAGGAGAAACAAAGATGTAACGTCTGAAGCTGACCGGCATTTCCCCCAAGAGTTCCAGTCAGCCTTCATTCTGCCCGTGGCAAAACGGCTGTCAAAACCCTGGGGCGGAAAACCGTGTCAATGTCGTGCAATAACAAGCATTTGGAGGGAAATAACGAGGTTTGGCGGCGCGTATGCACAAATCGGCCAGGGATTAGAGGCTTACACGCCGATTCGCTGCCAAGACAGCCCACAGAGGAGCGGCTTCGCGGTCCATCGCTGTGGGAAGCGGCCTTGGCCGCGAATACTCCCCCAGGGCAGTTGGCCATTCGCTTGCAAGCAAGCTTCCCACAGTGGCTTCGTAGTCAGGTTGTAAGGAATAGGGTCAACCAGCGTCAGCCCGGCTGGTAATACGCCTCGTGCTCGGAGCGAATCATGTGCTTTTGCACTTTGCCGGTTCCAGTGCGTGGAAATTCTTCCGTGAACAGCACCGCCTTGGGCACCTTGAAGCCCGCCAGCCGCTCCCGGCAATGCTCCAGCACCCGCTCTTCGTCCGCCCGCGCACCAGGTTTGAGAATCACCACCGCGGTGATCGCTTCCCCCCAGTGTTCATGGGGCAGCCCCACCACCGCCGCTTCCGCCACGGTTTCATGCTCCATCAGGCAGCGCTCCACCTCGATCGATGCCACGTTTTCACCGCCGGTCTTGATCACATCCTTCTTGCGGTCGGTGAACCAGATGGCGCCGTCCTCATCCATCCAGGCAATGTCGCCGCTGTGAAACCAGCCATGCTGAAAACTCTCGCGGGTCTTGTCCGGCTGGTTCAGATAGCCGTTCATGGTCTGCGGGCCGCGATAGACGATTTCCCCCGGCTCGCCACGGGGCAACAGGCGGCCGTGATCGTCCATGATCGCCACCCGCGTCATGGCGGTGGCGGTGCCCCAGGTGGCGGCCTTGCTCCACTGATGCTCCGGACGTTGCATGCAGGTGGCCGGAGTGAACTCCGTCTGGCCGGAACCGAGCACCACATCGGCATTGGGAAACAGTTCGTGCAGAGCACGCAGCCGTTCATCCGGCATCGGCGCCATGGCATAGACCGCCCGGGTCACCGACGTCAGATCGTGGTTGCCGTGCGCCGCGACGTCCAGCAACTGGCCGTACATCATCGGCAGAAACATGATCACATTGGCCTGGTGCTTTTCGATCAGAGCCAGCATGTTTTCCGGTGTATCGAACCCCGGCGCCAGAATCACCCGAGCGCCCACGGTGAACATGGGCACGGTCATGGAATTGAGCATGGCGCAATGAAACAGCGGCAGCACCACTAACGCCCGGGTATTGTGATCGGCCTGATGGGCAAGCGCCCCGGACAGCCCGGCCATGGTCACCGCCAGATGACTGGTGAGCACGCCCTTGGGCAAAGCAGTGGTGCCGCTGGTGTAGAGCAGTTGCACCGCGTCACGATCAAACACCGGCACTTGCAGTTCGGCATCGTCCCCTTGTTCCAGCAAGGCATCGAACGAACCGGCGTCCCTGGGCAGAGCCTCCGGCGCCCGCGCCCCGGTCCAATACACCCCCTGAAGCTCCGACAACGATGGCACCAGTTCCTTCGCCGCCGCCAACAACTGATCCTGCACGATCAGCACCTTCGCCGCGGAATCCTGGAAACAATAGGCGATTTCCGAGGGGCGCAGCCCCAGATTGGCCGGTGCGCAGATCAACCCGGCCTTGGCGCAGGCCAGATAAGTAATGAGGATTTCCAGGCAGTTGCCGGCCATCACTCCGACCACGTCCTGATGCTTCAAACCGAGGCCCAGCAAAGCGCTGCCCAGGCGATTCGCGCGCCGATCCAGTTCACTGTAAGTAAGACTTTGCTCGCCACAAACCAGCGCCACTCTGTCCGGAAACAAATCCGCGGCCCGGGTGCTCATGTCACCGACACAGACCCGGTCCACCATATGCCGGCCGAAAGCGTCCTCGTCGAGATTCACTGTCATGGTGCGGCTCTCCTGTTGTTGTGCTTATGGGAATATGGATAGGATCGCTAGCGCCCGGGCCAATCCGGCGCACGCTTCTCATTGAACGCGGCCAGGCCTTCCTTGGCGTCCTCGGTCAGCGCAAGAGTGGCAATCTGCGTTTCGGTGTAGGCGATGGCCTGATCGAAGGACATCGCTTCGATAGCCCGCAACGCATACTTGCCCCGGCGAATCGCGGTGGGGGATTTGTCCACCAGGCGGTCAATCAACCATTCGACCTTGGCGTCCAGTTCCGCCGCCGGCGCCAGATGATTGACCAGCCCCGCCTGCAACGCTTCGTCGGCGGTGAAGGGCTCACCGGTGAAGCACCACTCTCGCAGCACCCGTTGCGGCACCAGACGCTGCAGCAGACTCAACACCTGCATCGGGAAAACCCCGACCTTCACTTCCGGCAATCCGAAGCGCACCGTGTCCACCGCCACCGCCATGTCGGTCATGCACAGCAACCCCATGCCACCGGCCATGCAGACTCCGTTCACCCGGGCAATGCTCGGTACCGTGCTGTTACTGGCGAGGCGCATCAGATCGGCGTAGTCGGCATTGGGCTTGGCGTAATCGAAGACGAAACCCTCTCCGGGACGCAGATCGGCGCCCGCGCAAAAGGCTTTGTCACCGCTGCCGGTGAGCACGATCACACGCACTTGCGGATCCGCCTGGGCCTGCTCATAACCCTGACGAATACCGTCGATCACCGCCTGATTGATGGCGTTGCGTTTCTCCGGCCGGTTCACCGTGATCCACAGCGCCCGGCCACGTTGTTCCAGTAATACCGCTTGCTCCGTACTCATTCCGGTTTGCTCTCCTCACTGGCATCCACTTCGATTTCCACCAGTACCCGACCGGCGGTCACCTGATCTCCTTCCGCGGCGCTGATCACCGAGACCACACCGCCGACGCCGGCCCGGTGCACGTGCTCCATCTTCATCGCTTCCAGCGTCAGCACCGCTTCGCCGGCTTCCACCCGCTGGCCTTCGTGTACCGCCACCGACACCAGGCGACCGTTCATCGACGCCCGCACCCGGCCATCGCCACCATCAACGGCGCCCCGGGCAGCGGCGGCGTAGGTACAGTCCGTTACCGCGTAGCCTTCGCCGTCATGGAGGAAGTACAACACGTCTCCACGACGCTCCAGCGCTACCGTCTCCACCACGCCGTCGCGTTCCAGCCGCACTCCTTCAGCGGTGAAACCGAGCAGCCCGAATGCCGTGACGACGTCGTCGATGACCACCTGCAAACGATCCGACTGCAAACGGGTCAGGGTAGCGGCGCCGTCTTCATCACGCAGTTGATAGCGGACGATAAGCGGCAATCGGGAAGACAAAACAGCCCGGGTGTTGCCGGCCCCGCTATCAGTGAGATACAACAAAGCGGCGGCCAGCGCCCGCAGTTGCTGTCCGTGCTCCTCGTCCTCGCGCAACAAGTCGCCCTGGCGCTGCTCCACGAACGCGGTGGTGGCCTCACCAGCGGCGAACACCGGATCGCGCAGGCAACGCGCCAGAAAGCCCTGGTTGGTTTCCACCCCCAGCGCCACCAGTTCTTCCAGCCCCGTGGCCAGACGGCGGCGGGCCTCGTCCCGGTTCTCGCCCCAGGCAATCAACTTGGCCACCATCGAGTCATAGAACGGCGGCACCTCGGCGCCATCCTGCAACGCACTGTCCACCCGCAGGGTTCGCGGCGCGCGCCAGCGCACCAGGGTGCCGCTCTGCGGCATGAAGCCCTGGCGCGGACTTTCCGCGCAGAGACGCACTTCGATGGCATGTCCGCGGAAGCGGATGTCATCCTGTTCCGGGGCCAGAGGTTCCCCGGCGGCCACTCGCAATTGCAGAGCCACCAGATCCACGCCGGTGATCGCCTCGGTGACCGGGTGTTCCACCTGCAGGCGCGTGTTCATCTCCATGAAGTAGAACCGTCCCTCGCTATCCAACAGGAACTCCAAGGTACCGGCGCCTTCATAGCCGATGGCCCGCACCGCTTTCACGGCGGTCTCACCCATCTGCTCACGCAGAGCCTGATCCACGGCCGGAGAGGGCGCTTCTTCCACCACCTTCTGGTGACGGCGCTGTACCGAACAATCCCGCTCACCGAAATGCAGCGCCTTGCCGTAACGGTCCGCCATCACCTGAATCTCCACGTGACGCGGTTCGACGATGGCTTTCTCCAGAATCACTTCCGGATCACCAAAAGCGCTTTGCGCCTCCGAACGGGCGCTGGCCAACGCCTCCAGGAAGGTGTCAGTGCTTTCCACCAGACGCATGCCGCGCCCGCCGCCACCAGCGGTAGCTTTGATCATCACCGGGTAACCGATCTCATCCGCCTCCCGGTGCAGCCGTTGCTCGCTTTGATCCTGGCCTTGATAGCCGGGCACGCAAGGCACGCCGGCCTGCTCCATCAGCAGCTTGGCACGGGCCTTGTGGCCCATGGCCTCGATGGCCTCGGCGGAGGGGCCGATGAACACCAGCCCGGCGTCGGCGCACGCTCTCGCCAGCGCCGGATTCTCCGCCAGAAAGCCATAGCCCGGGTGCACCGCGTCGGCTCCGGCACGTTTGGCCGCGTCGATGATGTTGTCGATATTCAGATAGGACTGCGCCGGCAATGCCTCGCCGATACAAACCGCCTGATCCGCCTCCAGGGCGTGGCGGGCATCGCGGTCGGCGCTGGAATAAACCGCCACCGTGCGGTAACCCAGTTCCCGGGCGCTGCGCTGAATGCGCAGGGCAATTTCGCCACGGTTGGCGATCAGTATCTTGCTGAAAGGGGTCGCTTTACTCATATCGTTACCGCTCGAATCAGGGACGGGCCACGGAGAACTGCATCGGCTGGGTTTGCCGCAGCTCCGCCTCGCGGCAGATGGATAGCACATAGGCGATCACGCCGCGGGTATCGCGCGGGTCGATGACACCATCGTCCAGCAGGCGGCCGCTGGTGGCGAATACGTCCATTTGCTTTTCAAAGGTCTCGATAATGCGCCCCTCCAGATCCTCCAGGGCGGCGCGATCCACTTCCTGGCCACGGCGTTTGGCCGCCGATTCGGTGACGATACTCATGGTGCGGGCGGCCTGTTCACCGCCCATTACCGCGGTCTTGGCGTTGGGCCAGGAGAAACAGAAACGCGGATGAAAGCCCCGGCCGCACATGCCGTAATTGCCGGCGCCAAAGGACGCGCCGCAGTACAAAGTGATCTGCGGCACGGTGGCGTTGGTCACCGCCTGAATCATCTTGGAACCGTGTTTAATGATGCCGGCCTGTTCATAGTCCTTGCCGACGATGAAGCCGGTGGTGTTGTTCAGATACAGGATCGGCGTGCGCGACTGGCAACAGGCCTGAATGAAATGGGTAGCCTTGGTCGCCCCGGCGGGATCGATCGGCCCGTTATTGGTGATGATGCCCAACGCCATGCCTTCGATGCGCGCCTGCCCGCAAACGGTGGCGGAGCCATAGTTGGCGCCGAACTCGAGGAAGTCGGAGTCGTCGACGATGCGCGCGATCACTTCCTTCATGTCCACCGGTCTTTTGTGATCCATGGGCATGATGCCGAGCAGCTCCTCGCGATCGTACCGGGGCGGCGGTGCCGTTTCGGCGGCAGCCGCCGGGATATCCCGGTTCCAATCCAGCTTGCCCATGATGTCACGTACCAGACGCAGGGCATCGCGATCATCCTCGGCGAGATAATCACCCAGGCCCGACAAGGTGGTGTGCATCTCGGCGCCGCCCAGTTCCTCATCGGTGGCTTCTTCACCGGTGGCCGCTTTCAGCAGAGGCGGACCGGCCAGGAAGGCCTTGGAGCGGCCGCGCACCATGATGATGTAATCCGACAGCCCGGTCTGGTAGGCGCCGCCGGCGGTGGAGGAACCGTGCGTAACGGTGACCACCGGCAGACCGGCGGCGGACAGACGCGCCAGGTTACGGAACGAGGAGCCACCCAGAATGAACTCCTCGACCCGGTACTTGAGCAGGTTGGCGCCGGCGCTTTCCACCAGTTGCACGTAGGGCAGCTTGTTTTCCAGTGCCAACTCCTGCACCCGCAGTACCTTGTCCAGCCCCATGGGCTGGGCGGCACCGGCGTCGATGCCGGAATCGGTGGCGAGGATCATGCAGCGCACGCCGCGGACATAACCAATGCCGGCGATATTGCCGCCGCCGGGGATGGTTTTCTCCGGATCCGCGTTGTCCATGCCGTAACCGGCCAGGGTAGCCAGCTCCAGAAAAGGGGCGCCGGGGTCCAGCACCAGCGCCACACGCTCACGCGGCAGCAATTGGCCGCGCTTTTCAAAGCGCCCCTTGGCGGCGGCGGACTTGTCCCGGGTCCTTTGCTCCACCGAGCGCAAACGCGTCAGCAGCGCCTCCATACCGGCCCGGTTTTCCCGGAAAGTGGCGTCCGCGGAGGACACTTGGGTTTCGAGTACTGCCATGAAAAGGGCTTCCCAGTCTGTCGGCACCGGAGCTCACCGGCGCCTTGGTGTTAAAACAGTTCTGGTAGCCTACGCAGTGGCAAAGCGGCGGGTCTTGCGAAAAATAGCTATGGGGGGAAGGAAAGTTGACCGTGGATAGTTGACAGCGAAAAGAAAAAACGAAAAGAAAAAAC
Source organism: Alcanivorax xiamenensis (assembly GCF_009846745.1). NCBI lineage: Bacteria > Pseudomonadati > Pseudomonadota > Gammaproteobacteria > Oceanospirillales > Alcanivoracaceae > Alcanivorax > Alcanivorax xiamenensis. The sequence goes on from NZ_AQPF01000031.1 coordinate 22,532, forward strand.
TGGGGAACCTTAACTGCTGTGGGAAGCTTGCTTGCAAGCGAATAGGATTCGTTCAAGGGTATGCAATATTCGCTTGCAAGCAAGCTTCCCACAGTGGCCAAAGATCAGGAGGTTTGCTCTTTGCGCAATCAACTATCCACTGTCAATTGTCAACTCTCTAATTGACTTACCACCCTCATGGCGTGAGTCAGTTGTCTCAGTTGCTCCGGCTCGATGATGAACGGGGGCATGATGTAAAGCAGTTTGCCGAACGGCCTGATCCAGACGCCCAGTTCGACCAGTTGTTTCTGCACCTGGCCCACGTCGCAAGGCTGCTTGAGTTCCACCACGCCGATGGCGCCGAGCACGCGCACATCCGCTACCTTGTCGGATTCCAGGCAGGGTGTCAGTTCAGTCCGTAGCTGCATTTCGATGGCCTGCACCCGCTGCTGCCAGGGGCTTTCCAGCAGCAGGTCGATACTGGCGTTGGCCACCGCGCAGGCGAGCGGGTTGCCCATGAAAGTGGGCCCATGCATCAGGACGCCGGCCTGGCCGTCGCAAATGCCGGCGGCCACGCGATCATTGCAGAGCGTGGCGGCGAGGGTCATGTAACCCCCGGTGATGGCCTTGCCGAGGCAGAGGATATCCGGCACCACATCGGCGTGTTCCAGGGCGAACAGTTTGCCGCTGCGGCCGAAGCCGGTGGCGATCTCGTCGAAAATCAACAGCACGCCGTGCTGGTCGCACAGACGGCGGCAGCCTTTCAGGAATTCCGGGTGGTACAGCCGCATGCCACCGGCCCCCTGCACCACCGGCTCCAGTATCAGCGCGGCGATCTCGTCCGCGTGCTGCTCCAATTGCGCGCGCACGGAGTCCAGAGCGCTATCGTCCCAAACGCCGTCGAACCGCACCGAGGGCGCCTCGGCGAAGTAGTGGCGCGGCAGAATACCGCTGAACAGATCATGCATGCCGTTGACCGGATCGCACACCGCCATGGCGCCAAAGGTGTCACCGTGATAGCCGTTGCGCAGCGCCAGCAATCGGTGTTTGCCGGTCTTGCCCTGGCTCATCCAGTACTGCAGCGCCATCTTGATCGCCACTTCCACCGACACCGAACCGCTGTCCGCCAGGAATACCTTGGTCAGTTCAGCAGGGGTCAGGGCCACCAGCCGCTTGCCCAGCTCCACCGCCGGTTCGTGGGTGATGCCGCCGAACATCACGTGAGCCATGCGCTCGGCCTGGTCGCGCAGGGCCTGATTCAGGCGTGGGTGGTTATAGCCATGGATGGCCGCCCACCAGGACGACATGCCATCCACCAGCCGGCGCCCGTCTTCCAGCTCCAGGTGGACGCCCTCGGCGGCGCGCACCGGGTACACCGGCAGGGGCCGGGAGGTGGAGGTGTAGGGGTGCCAGAGATGGTCGCGGTCGAAATCGAGGTCGATGGAGGCCATGGGACTACCTGTTTAAGAGGACGGCTGTTACGGGGACAGCGGTTTATGGGGAAAGCCCGAGCACCATGCCAAGACCGGCGCCAATGCTCAAGCGTCGTCGTCCACCGGCTTCCAATCCAGGGTTTCCTGATCCAGTAGCCAGGCGTGCCAGCGGCCGTCGCTGTCCTGCACCCGGTAGTGATAGTCCCCGTCCCGGGTGACCGTGCGCTCGGAGATCTGATTCTTCAGACAGCTGTCCAGCGTCAGCGTGCGCCAGTCCAGCAACCGCCATTGCGTATCCAACCGCAGTCGCACCAGACCGCTCTCATCACCGGCGCCGCACATGCCCAACGCATAGGGACGGGATGGATGCTGGTAACCCAGCAGCACCACCAGACCCTGCCCATCCTCGCGCCATTCCAGGACCTCGTTACCCGCCGCCGGCATATCGAACGCGGTCAGGTCCAGTTCTCTCTCCCGCTCACCGTCTTGCAGATGCAGGAACGAGTAGCGCCGGTAGACCGACAAATCAGGGTTGTACAGACGCAAAGCGGCAGTGCCCTCCTCATCGCGCCAGATCCCCGTACCTTCGTGATTGATCTCGAACCGTTCGGTCCAGCCGGTCAGCGCGCGGTAGTAGGCAATACTGTCCCAGAAGCGGCTGCCTTCGTAGGCGAAGTCCAGCAGCTCCCGCCCCGGCGTCGGGTTGTCAAAGCGATAAAGCGCCCAGCCATCGGTGTCACGCAGTCCCACCAGGGGCACCCAGGCACGGGAATCGCCACGACGGTAAGCTCCGCTGAGGGAATAAATATCGCGGTGGCCGGGGGAAAACTCATGCACGCGCAGCATCAGGGTCAGCGGCATATCGCCCAACTCCCCACGGTAAAGCCGCTCCCGGGTATCCCATTCCCGCACCTGTATCCGTGGCTGCGCCACCGACACCGCCGTCAGCAACAACATCAGCAGGGCGATGACGCTTCGTCCTCGGGTATTCACTTTTCGCGCTCCGCCGGCAATCCGATCGATGAGAAAAGAAACGTATTTTAAACGGGTCGGAACGCTGGCGGGGACGCTTTGTCGGACATTAAGGTGAACTTTTGTGAATGACGGGATATCGGGATCAACCGTCCGGGATTCCCTCCGCCTCTTTCCTCAGCAATGCCTTCTGAATCTTCCCCGCCGGTGTCAACGGCAGGCTGTCACGAAAAACCAGGCGACGGGGAATTTTATAATCCGCCAACGCCCGGCAATGCGCCAGCACCGCGGCCTCGTCCAGATCGGTGCCGGGGCGCGAGACGATGTAGTAGCAACCGATTTCACCAAGCACCGCGTCAGGCACACCGATACCGGCCACCATCATCACCTGCTCCAGACGGGCAATGTGATTCTCCACCTCGGCGGGATAGACATTGAAGCCGCCCTGAATAAACATGTCCTTCTTGCGGCCACGCAAGGTAATCATGCCCTTGTCATCGCGCTCACCGAGATCGCCGGTGTGCAGCCAACCTTCCTCATCGAAGGCACCGCCGCTATCGGCGGCGCCAATGTATCCCGGCACCACGCCCACGCCACGAAACAACAGCTCACCGACCTCGCCGACGGGCAGGTCGGCGCCCGTTTCGTCCACCACTCGCAAGCCGGCATCGGCCAACGGCTGGCCGATACAGCGTTTCAAGCTATCGTCATCGCATTTCCAAGGCGTCATGACGATGGCTCCGGACGTCTCCGACAAGCCGTACAGATTCATCAGCGTGGCCCTCGGCACCACCTCCTGCAAGCGTGCCAGCAGGGTATCGTCCACATTGCTGCCCCCTGTGATGACCATCCGCACCCGCGACAGGTCCACCTGCTCCAGCGCCGGGTTCATCAACAGCAACGTCAGCATGGTGGGGACACCCTGCAGCAAGGTAGGGGGATGTTCGGCCATCATCGCCAACACCTGATCCGCTTTGAAATCCGCCACCAGCTCACAGGTCGCCCCACCAAGCAGGCTGGTCAGAATGCCGCAGGTGATCCCTCCCACATGATTGAACGGCAGCGCCAGTTGGGTGTGATCCTCCGGGGAGATGCGGGTATGCGCTGCCTGGGCAGCGGCGGAAGCGAGCATGCTGGCATGGGTCAGCGCCGTACCTTTGGGGCGGCCCGTGGTGCCGGAGGTATAGATCACCATAGCGAGGTCGTCGGCGCTCAATTCCGGATCCAGGGCCGCCGGCTCCGCTCGCAGCAGTTGCTGAAAGCGCTCTCCATCCAGATCCACCACCTGCTCCAGGGTCGGAGTCTCCGGTGCGAGCCGATCGAACAGGGCGAGAAAATCGCACTTGTCATGATCCGCCACGGTGAATACCGCTCTTATGCCGCTGTCCTTGACCATATAGCGCAGCTCCGCATCGCGGTAACGCACCGACAATCCCACCACCGCCACCCCCAAACGGGCACAGGCGAAAAACAACCACAACCAATCCACACGATTGGGGGCGATCACCCCAATACGATCACCACGACGCAGGCCCAATTCCCGCAGGCCGCCAGCCAGACTAGCGCTGATGGTTTGTGCGTCGTCGAAAGAATAGCGAACGCCGTTATCGATCCATCCGGTCCGTTGGGCGTGCTCTTGGGCAGCCAGGTCGAGCTGGTCGGGAATACGTCTGACGCTCATGATCAGGTCTCCATGGTGGTGTTCATGGGCCGGCGTTGACCAAGGCGTCCGGCGCGCCGACCCGGCTCTGCAGCAGGATTGCCAGTTTGCGTGACCCGACCAGGATGTCCTTGGGGGTCAGACCATAGAACTGCCGGATGGAATGGCTGAAGTGGGTGGAATCCGGATAGCCCACGTCCAGGGCGATATCGGTGAGGGTATCGCGGCGATTAACGTGATAGAGCAGGCTGCGGGCACGTTTCCAGGCGCGGAACTTGCGATAGGTAACCCCCAGATCCTCCTTGAACAGGTGGAGAAAACGGGAAAACGACAGCCCGCTGAGCAGCGCGGCTTCTTCCGCCGGACAATGACGGGAGGGGTCGTCTCTCAGATAGGCCAACACTCTCGCTACCCGCGGATCCAGCTCACGGCGCGGCAACGTCTGCCCGAGAAACAGGGGGTCCACCTCCACGCGGGGATCGGTCCCATCTTCCGCCAGGGCCTGGATACGGGCAAAGCCACGTCTGAGCGTCTGCAGCAGCTCATCGCGATCACCGCCACCCTCGCTCCGCAGCAGGGGCGGCAGTTTGCCCATGTTCACGGTTTCCGGTTCCACCATCACCGAACCGAGCAGCCGCTCACCGGTTTCCACCCAATGCGGCTGGTAAGGGGGCACCACCGCCACCGCGGTTTGCCGCCAATTGCGACCATCGAAACTGATGCGGAATGGCTGGTCCGGACCACAGTAGACGGTCAGCGAACCAAAGCTGCGCAGACGCGGGCGCCCCAGCAGGCCCAAATAGCAGACCCGCTCAGGCCCAAGCAGCATGACCCGTCCGCGGCGCCGACGGGAACTTGTCGTTGTTGTCATCATTGCCTCCTCCGGTGACAACGTCACCGCAGGGCCCGTATCCACACAGGCCTGCGAGGAATATAAGAAAAAGGGTCCACCCTTATTCCCACACGACCGATTGGCAAAAAAGATCAAAACCCGTCGGCCAAAAATATAATCCCGAGCCATGAAGGCGTGTTTGAACTTAAACCAAACAATTGACCCAATGCAACGGCCTCCCGAGCTTCGCTTCGAAAGGTGGCATTACCTCACGATCACACTCGTACACACTGCCCCCACGGGGCTTCCACCCCCTTGCCCTGGGGCTCTCCGATACGTTGCAAACCTTCAGCTTAGTCACTGTCGAAACCCTGGACTTGTGCCAACTGGCTAATCCTATTTTTATTTCTCTTTTTTTGTTTTTCGCTTTTTTCGCGCTTGATTCCCGCCTTTTTTATAGCCATACCATCATGTCGTCCCCCTCCGGGGCAACGTCACATCGGCAGCCGTGCCGTGAATCCAAACAACAGGAGGTTTTAAAATGCTGTTCACCAACGAGCACCGGGCGCTGTCGGAATCGGTCAAGAAATTTGTCGCCACACAGATCAACCCCTACGTGGATGAATGGGAAAAGGACGGTATTTTTCCCGCCCATGAGCTGTTCAGAAAAATGGGAGAAAAGGGCTTTCTCGGCATCGCCAAACCGGAGCAGTTTGGCGGCATGGGCCTGGACTGGAGCTACAACCTGGCCTTCTGCGAAGCCATGGGTGAGGTGAACGGCGGTTCCATTCCAATGGCGGTGGGCGTGCAAACCGACATGGCCACCCCCGCTCTGGCCAAACAGGGTTCCGACGCTCTGCGTGAGGAATTTCTCGCGCCGGCCATCGCCGGCGAGTACGTGGCCTGTATCGGTGTATCCGAACCCGGCGCCGGTTCCGACGTCGCGTCCATCCGCACCCATGCCCGCAAGGATGGCGACGACTACGTCATCAACGGCGGCAAGATGTGGATTACCAACGGCACCCAGGCGGACTTTATGTGCCTGCTGGCCAACACCGGCGACGGCCCGGCACACAAAAACAAATCCCTGATCGTTCTGCCACTGAAAAGCAAAGGCGTCACCATCGCCCGTAAGCTCGACAAACTCGGCATGCGTGCTTCCGACACCGCCGAAATCTGGTTCGAGGATGTGCGTGTGCCGCAACGCCATCGTATTGGCGAAGAAGGCATGGGCTTCATTTACCAGATGCAGCAGTTCCAGGAAGAGCGACTGTGGGGAGCGGCCTGCAATCTGCGTTACATGGATATCGCGGTGCAAAACGTCATCGACTATACCCGTGAACGCCAGGCCTTCGGCAAGTCCCTGCTGGACAACCAGGTGGTGCATTTCCGGCTGGCGGAATTGCAGACGGAAATCGAGGCGTTGCGTTCACTGGTGTATCGCGCGGTGGAAGAAATGATCAACGGCACGGACGTCACCTACCTGGCGTCCATGGCGAAGCTGAAAACCGGCCGTCTGTGCCGCGAGGTCGCCGACAGCTGTCTTCAATATTACGGCGGCATGGGCTTCATGAACGAGACACCGATTACACGCATGTACCGGGATACCCGCCTGACCTCCATCGGCGGCGGTGCCGACGAAGTGATGCTCGGCATCATCGCCAAATTCATGGGCACCCTGCCGGGCAAACGCTAAGGCTCGACAATGGCCACCGGGATCACCGGACAGCCAACCGATAAGGAGAATAAGATGAAACGATTGACCACGCTTCTGACCGGCGCCGTGCTGGCCGGCGTCACCGCGCTGCCAACAACGGCCCAGGCCGAGTCCCTGCGCTTAGCGGTGGGCTTCCCTTCCGCTTCCGCCAACGTGGATGCCGCCAAGGCCTACGCCAAGGCGGTGGCGGACTATTCCGGCGGCGATCTGGAAGTAAAAATCTACGAGCTATCGCTGCTCAACCTGGCCGAGATGAGCGGTGGGCTCAAGCAGGGCATCGCCGACGTAGGCTACCTGCTGACCCCCTACTTTCCGGCCGAATACCCCAACATCAACATGGCGGCGGAACTGTCCATGCTGCTGGCGCTGAATGACCCCACCGGAAACGAAGGCCTGGCCTACGCCGGCGCCATGAGCGAGTACATAATGCTGCACTGCGGCGACTGCGTGGCGGAGTTGAAGCAGCAAAACCAGGTCTTTACCGGTGGCGGCGCCAGCCCTCAATACGGTCTTCTTTGCACCACGCCAGTCACCACCGTCGCCGATCTTAAAGGCAAGCGTCTGCGCGCCGGGGGCGCACAATGGGCACGTTGGGCCAAGCATTTCGAGGCCTCTCCCGTGTCCCTGCCCGGTAATGAGATTTTCGAGGCGCTGAATCAGGGCGTGGTGGACTGCACCATTCAATCCGCGGCGGAACTGAGCGGCCTGGGACTGATGGACGCGGTCAGCGACATCACCATGGCGGTGCCCGGTGGTGTGTTCGGCGGCTCCGGCCCCAGCAACGTCAACCGCGACGTCTGGCAAGGCCTCGATGCCGATCAGCGCAAGGCGTTGCTGCATGCCGGCACGGTCATGTCCGCCACCGCCGCCGTGCTCTACCGGGACTATGGTGAGCGGGATCTGAAAACCGCCATGGAGAAGGGCGCCAGACAGCACGATGCCAGCCCGGAACTGGTCGCCGCCTCCCGCGATTTCATTCGCGAGGATGCCAAGAATATCGCTCAGTATTATCAACAAAAACATAACGTCCGTGACACGGCGGACAAGATTGAAGTCATGCGGCCACTGGTGGAGAAATGGCTTAAGCTCACCGCCGATATCGATAGCGCGGAGGCCCTTGCCGACCTGTACTGGCGGGAGGTGAACTCCAAGGTCGATGTCGACCGTTACGGGCTTTAGCGGGGAGCCCACTTATACGTCATTCGCTGGCAAGTTCGCTTCCATAGTAAGCACTACGAAGCCGCTGTGGGAGCGAGCTTGCTCGCGAATCTTTTCGCTCCATGAGCCCATTCCCCGCAGTGCGGAAAGCCCCCCCCTCAAGGGCCAGCCAGTTAACACAAGACCGGCCCGGCGGCCGTTGCTAGCGTTCCTCTCTACAAAGGCGCCTTCCCGGGCGCCGTCCCATACCGATAACAACACTCGCTCAGGAGACACCAAGGTGACCCAGCCCTCCTCCTTATCAACCCACCAGGATGTGCATTATCTGGGTGGGATTGGCGACTGGATAACCCATCACGCCACCCAGGATCCGCAGCGCATGGCACTGGTATTCGGTGATCTGCGCCTGACCTATTCAGTGCTGAACCAGCGCATAAATCGCCTCGCCAATGCCCTCACCGGTCTCGGCGTCGGCAAGGGCGATCGAGTCGCCTTGCTGATGCTCAACGGCAACCACTTCATCGAGAGTTTTTTTGCCTGTGCCAAGCTGGGCGCCATCGCTCTCCCCCTGAACTATCGCCTCAGCGCCGAGGAAATCGGTTTCATCCTCGGCGACGCCAGCGCCACCGTGTTGCTCTATCAGCCGGCCCTGGCGGACCTGTTCCGGCCGATTCGCCGGAACACCGCTCTGCGTCACGCCATAGCCACAGAAGGCGAGGCGGAGCCGGGCGATCACCGCTATGACACCCTGCTCGAAGCGGCGCCCGCCACCGAACCCGAGGTACCCCTGAGTCAGAATGATCCGTTGATGATGATGTATACCTCCGGCACCACCGGAAAACCCAAGGGCGCCCTGCTCAGCCACGGCAACCCGACCTGGCTCACCGCCGACATGATCGCCAGCGACGCGGCGATCAGCCGTGACAGCGTGATTCTCACCATCGCTCCGCTGTTTCATATCGGCGGGCTTGCCGTACATACCCTGCCGGCTTTCAACATTGGTGCCCAGGTGGTGCTGCACGCCCAGTTCGATCCGCGACACACTCTGGCCACGGTGCAAGAGGAACACATCACGGAACTGTTTCTGTTGCCCGCCATGTGGCAGGCGCTGAGTCAGTTTCCCCACATTGACGATTACGATCTCTCCTCCTTGCGCAGCCTGCTTTCCGGGGGCGCGCCCTGCCCGATACCGGTGATCGAATTCTTTCAGAAGCGCGGTCTGGCGTTCCAGGAAGGGTTCGGCATGACCGAAACCTGTGCCGGCGCCTGCATCCTTGGCAGCGCCGACGCGGTGCGCAAGAACGGGTCAGTGGGCAAGCCCCTGGTGTACGTGCAGATGCGCATCGTCGATGAAAACGACGAGGACGTGGCGACCGGCGAGGTGGGCGAGCTGGTACTGCGTGGCCCGACCATGTTCCTGGGCTATTGGGGACGGCCGGACGCCACCGAGGAGGCCTGCCGTAACGGCTGGGTCCATTCCGGTGATCTGGCCCGCCGTGACGAGGAAGGCTTCTATTACATCGTCGACCGGAAGAAGGACATGCTGATTTCCGGCGGCGAGAATGTCTATCCCACCGAAGTGGAACAGGTGCTCTACAAACATCAGCAGGTGCTGGAAGTGGCGGTGATCGGCGTCCCCGACGACAAATGGGGCGAAGTGCCGATGGCGGTGGTGGTACCCAGGGGCGACCAGACACCGACCCTGGAATCCCTGCGTGAGTTCTGCGACGGCAAACTGGGCCGCTTCAAGATTCCCAAACACCTGGCTCTGGTGGACGAGCTGCCCCGCAACGCCACTGGAAAAATACTTAAACGCACCCTGCGCGACCGGTTCACCGGCGCCTGATCCTGGACACCGCCTCGCGCCGTCCCTAGCCTGGAGTAAACGATGAACACAGTCAGCAGTCCGTTCTATACCGAGGAGCACGAAGCCTACCGCGACACGCTGCGCGCCTTCGTCGGCAAGGAACTGGAACCCCACGCGGCGCAATGGGACGAGGAAGGCACCTTTCCACGCGAGTTGTACCGCAAAGCCGCCGGGGTCGGACTGTTCGCGGCGGGCTATCCGGAGCAGTACGGCGGTCTGGATCTGGACTTGTTCTACATGCTGATCAACGCGCAGGAACTGGCCCGGGCCGGCGTCGGCGGCCTGCACGCCAGCCTCATGAGCCACCACATAGGCCTGCCGCCGATCATCCGCGCCGGCCTTCCGGCATTAAAGGACAAATGGGTACCGGCGGTGATCCGCGGCGACAAGATCAGCGCGCTGGCGATTACCGAACCCGGCGGCGGTTCGGACGTGGCGGCACTGACCACCACCGCTCGCCGCGACGGCGATCACTATGTCGTCAACGGCAGCAAGACCTTCATTACCTCGGGGATGCGCGCCGACATTTATACCGTGGCGGTGCGCACTGGCGAACCCGGCCACAAGGGTATTTCCCTACTCGCCATCGAGCGCGACACCCCCGGATTCACACGCACTCAGCTGGAGAAAAAAATGGGCTGGTGGTGTTCCGACACCGCCACTCTGTATTTCGATAACTGCCGGGTACCGGTGGAAAACCTTCTCGGCGAGGAGAACCAGGGTTCCAAACTGATCATGCGGAATTTCAACAGCGAACGGCTGTTCATGGCCGCCGCCTGCACCGCCTACGCGAGGGTTTGTCTGGAGGAAATGATTGAGTATGGCCAGCAGAGGAAAACTTTCGGCAAGGCCTTGATGGAACACCAGGTGATTCGTCACAAGGTGGCGGACATGGCCATGCGCATCAACGCCACCCAGGCCTATCTGGAACAACTGACCTGGCGGGTGCAGAACGGTCAGAACCCGGTGGCGGACGTCTGCCTGCTGAAAAATCAGGCCACCCAGACGATGGAACACTGCGCCCGCGAAGCGGTGCAAACCCTCGGCGGCGCCGGTTATCTGCGCGGCTGCAAATCGGAACGAATCTACCGGGAGGTCCGCGTCAACGCCATCGGCGGCGGCGCCGAGGAAATCATGCGCGACCTCGCGGTAAGGCAAATGGGACTGTAGTGATGAGCAAAAGACTATGAGCAAAACAATCCGCATCGGCGGCGCTTCCGGCTACTGGGGCGACACCGCCATTGGCCCCATGCAACTGATTCGCCAGGGACAAGTGGACTACCTGATCTTCGACTATCTGGCGGAAATCACCATGTCGATCCTGGCCAAGGCCCAGTCCCGCGATCCCGCCCTGGGCTACGCCACCGATTTCATTGAACGGGTCATGGCGCCTCTGCTGCCGGAGATCCATCGCCAGGGCATCAAGGTCATCGCCAACGCCGGCGGCGTGAACCTGACCGCTTGCCGGCAGGCTCTGGAGAAGGTGGCCGCCGATGCCGGCCTCACTCTGCGCATCGGCACCGTGGAAGGCGACAACCTGCTCCCTCAGGCCGAGGCGGTGCGTGCCCTGGGCCCCACCGAACTGGACACCGGCGCTTCCCTGCCCGCCAAGCTGATGAGCATGAACGCTTACCTGGGCGCCTTCCCGGTTGCCGCCGCCCTCGACGCCGGCGCCGACATCGTGCTCACCGGGCGCTGCGTGGACAGCGCTCTGGCGGTGGGCCCGCTGATCCATGAATTCGGCTGGCAGCCGGACCAGTATGACCGGCTCGCCGCCGGCGCCCTGGTGGGTCATGTGATCGAGTGCGGCGCCCAGGCCACCGGTGGCAACTATAGTGACTGGCCGGATACCGTGGACAGCTGGGACGACACCGGCTTCCCCATCGCCGAGGTCTCCGCCAACGGGGCTTTCGTGCTGACCAAACCCCGCGACACCGGCGGTGCCGTCACCCCGTTCACCGCCGGCGAGCAAATGCTCTATGAAATCGGCGACCCCGGCGCCTATATGCTGCCGGACGTGATCGCGGATTTCCGCCAGGTAACCCTGGAACAGGACGGCCCGGACCGGGTCCGTATCGAAGGCGCCCGGGGTCATGCCCCCACCGACACCTACAAAGTCAGCGCCACCTACGCCGACGGCTTTGGTTGCGTCGGCACCTTCGTGATCGCCGGACGCGACGCCGCCACCAAGGCCCGCCGCCAAGGAGAGGCGGTGCTGAAGAAAGTCCGGCGCCTGCTGGAACAGTCGAACCTCGGCGACTTCAGTAAAACCGCGCTGCAACTGGTTGGCGCGGAAAGCAGCTACGGCGATCATGCCAGCGACAGTGCCCGGCGGGTGCGGGAAGTGGTACTGCGCCTGGGCGTGCACCATCCACGCCGGGAAGGGGTGGAGCTGTTCTCCAAGGAATTCGTCGGCGCCGGCCTGTCCATGGCGCCAGGCATCACCGGCTTAAGCCCCGGCCGGCCACGCCCCACGCCTATCGTGCGGTTGTTCTCGTTTCTGATCGACAAGGAGCGGGTGCCGGTGCGGGTGGCGGTGGACGGAGAACCGGTACCGCTGGCATTGGCGGCGGCGGCGGGCGGCCGATGGCCAGCCGGTCCGATCCGGCGCCGGCACTGGAAGATAGCGGGATCAAGGTCCCCCTGTACCGCTTGGCCGTGGCGCGTAGTGGTGATAAAGGCGACCACGCCAATATCGGCGTCATCGCCCGGCGACCGGAGTATCTGCCGGCATTGCGCGCCGCGCTCACCGAAGAGCGGGTCGCCGAATGTTTCTCCCATACCGTCAAAGGCAAGGTGGAGCGCTTCGATCTGCCCGGCAGCCACGCCATGAACTTTCTGTTGCGTCACGCGCTGGACGGTGGCGGCGTCGCCTCCCTGCACCTGGATGCCCAGGCCAAGACCTATGCCCAGGTACTGCTGGATATGGACATCCCGGTGCCCGAAGGGCTGCTGCCCGACAGCTGAGAGGCCGTGCCGGCACGCCATTCGCCGCCAACGCCGCCTCCCACGGAAAGCGCCACGAAGCCGCTGTGTGAGACGGCCTTGGCAGGGAAAAGGTCCCGGGATCAAACTTACGCCGGATTTGCTGGCGGGCCAGCTTCCCACAGGGAGCCACGACACCGTCGTGGGAAACCGCCTCAGGCCGGCCGCGGGCCCAGCAGAATGATGCCGGCGCCGGCCAGACACACACCGCCACCGATCAGATCCCAGCGATCCGGCGCGCGCTGCTCCACCACCCACAGCCATAGCAACGACGTCACGATATAGACACCGCCATAGGCGGCGTAGGCCCGTCCGGCGTAGTCCGCCTCCACCAAACTCAGCAACCAGGCAAACGCGGCCAGACTGAGCATCCCCGGCACCAGCCAGAGCACCGAACGGTCCAGCCGCCACCAGGCCCAGAACGAGAAACACCCGGCGATTTCCGCCAACGCCGCCAGTAAATACAGCACCGGTGTCACGGCGACGCCTCGACCGCCTCGCACAACGCTTCCAGGGTGGCCTGCAGCCCCTGGCAAACACCGGCTTCCGGCGCCACCATCAGCAGCCAGGACAACATCGATACCGGTTGGTCCGTCGGCGGCGCCCCCTGGGTCAGATCCGCCAACTGGTTCAATAGCAGACGCTCCGCCTCCAGTTCCGCTTCCTGGATCTGCCGTTTCAGTTCCCACGCCCAACTCTCGGCGGCGGCCCGGCGCCGTACCTCCCGCAGCGGCCGCAGATAATCCTTCTCCATGGTCTCCGCCCGCGCCAGCAAGCGCCGGCCCAGAGCCGCGTCCGCCGGGCTGGGGCGGCGGCTCAGCCACAGTGCCGCCAGCACCGCCGCCACCGGTACCTGATACTCATCCTGCAGGCGCAGGCACTGGCGTTCCACATCCGCTCGTCGCCACAAACGCAGCGCGAAAGTCCAAAGCGTGTCTTCGCTCATCGGCAGTCCTTCAGTTGCGCGCGGCCATACCCTACACTGCGCCGGTTTCCACCCCATTATCGTTGAGTCAAGAGCCTGTGTATGATCTTTAGGCCGCCGCGCCGGAGCTCATTTTTTTGTCAGGTCGTGATTCCGATTGTGCGGTGTGGTCCTTCCACATAAACAAGCGTAATCGCGGCCTGGCGGACTCTTCACCTGAAGAAAGTGAGCCCGGCCCTTCGGGTTGCGCAGGAAAAGACGCCATGCTGCGTTGTGGTCTTTGCCCTTGGCCCGCCAAGGCCTTCAGCCCACGCCTTGCCTGGCGTCTTTTCCTGCGGCAACGCGGTGGCGTAAAGATCATACACAGGCTCTTATACCATGTTGTCCCTGGAACACATCAACCTGCGCCGTGGCGCTAGTCTGCTGCTGGAAGACGCCAACTTCACTCTGCATCAGGGTCAGAGAGTCGGATTGGTGGGCAAGAACGGCAGCGGCAAGAGCTCCCTGTTCAAGTTGATCAGTGGCGAGCTGGATACCGATGCCGGGCAATTATTCCGCCCCGCCGACTGGCGCCTGGCGATGATGGCCCAGGAGGTCCCGGCTCTGCCGCAGCCGGCCATCGACTACGTTCTGGACGGTCATCAGGAACTGCGCGCGGCAGAACGGGAACTGGCCCGGGCCCAGGATAACGACGACAGCGACGCCATGGCCCACGCCCATGCCCGCCTGGACACCCTGCGTGCCTGGGAACAACCGGCCCGCGCCGCCACCCTGTTGGCCGGTCTCGGCTTCAACGAAGCGCAACAGCAACAGCCGGTCAGCGCTTTCTCCGGTGGCTGGCGCATGCGTCTGAATCTGGCCCAGGTGCTGCTCGCCAACGCCGATCTGGTACTGCTGGATGAGCCCACCAACCATTTGGATCTGGACGCCATCCTCTGGTTGCAGCAGTGGCTGGTTCAGCAGCCCGGCGCCTTGATGGTGATTTCCCACGACCGCGCGTTTCTCGACGCCACCGTCGACGAGATCCTGCATATCGACCAGGGGCGGCTCAAACGCTATACCGGCACCTATTCGGACTTCGAACGGCAACGGGCGGAGCAACTCTCGCAACAGCAGAAGCTGTATGAGAAGCAGCAAACCCAGATCGCTCATTTGCAGAAGTTCGTGGACCGGTTCAAGGCCAAGGCGTCCAAGGCCAAGCAGGCACAGAGCCGGGTAAAAGCGCTGGAGAAACTGGAGCGCATCGCTCCGGCCCATGTGGATTCCGCGTTCCGTTTTTCATTCCACACGCCCAAGCGGCTGCCGGATCCGATGATCGACCTGGAAGGGGTCGGCTGCGGCTACCACGGCCAGCCGGTGCTCACCAACGTCACCCTGAATCTGCGCCCGGAATCCCGGCTTGGTCTGCTCGGTCAGAACGGCGCCGGCAAGTCCACCCTGATCCGCACCCTGGTGGGCGAACTGCCGGCCATCGGCGGACATCTCCTGCACGGCCCGGATCTGGTGATCGGCTACTTCCACCAGCAGCAGGTGGATCGTCTCGACGCCAAGGACACCCCCTACCAGTTACTCAACCGGGAGTACCCGCAATGGAGCGAGCAGCAGATTCGCAATGAGCTGGGTGGCTTCGGCTTTCATGGCGACGACGTGTTCGCCCCGATCGGCCGCTTTTCCGGCGGCGAGAAGGCGCGCCTGGCGCTGTCACTGATCGTGCAGCAGCAACCTTCGCTGTTGTTGCTCGATGAGCCGGCCAACCACCTGGATCTGGACATGCGCGAAGCGCTGACCATGGCGCTGCAGGATTTCGCCGGCGCCGTGGTCCTGGTTTCCCACGACCGCCATCTGCTGGAAACCACCGTGGACGAATTTCTACTGGTGGCGGACGGCGGTGTGCGCCCCTTCGATGGCGACCTGGACGACTATGCGCGCTGGCTGCAGCAGACCCGCCGCGAGCAGCAGGCGGAAGCGAAAGCGGACGAGAGCCGCGCACCGCTGCGCGATGACGCCAAACAGCGTCGCCAGGACGCGGCCCGCCGCCGCGAGCAGCTACGGCCATTGAAGAAAACCGTGGAGAAATGCGAGCAGCGTCTGGAGTTGGCCGGCCGGGAGTTAGCCGGGGTGGAGATGCTGCTGGGCGACGAGGGCCTGTACACCGACAGCACGCGCAAGCAGGAGCTGGCCGATCTGCTCACCCGCCAGGGACAACTGCGTAACGACAAGGAACAACAGGAAATGGCGCTGCTGGAGGCGATGGAAGCCTTGGAAGAGGCGGAAAAGGCAGTGAATAGTTAACAAGGAACAGTGACTGGGGAGCGCTCTGGAACCGCCGGCTTACATACCGATTCGCTGCCAAGGCAACTGCCCACGAAAGAAACAACGAAGCCGCTGTGGGAAGCTTGCTTGCAAGCGAATGGGCTCTCCCCTAAAAAGATTCGCTTGCAAGCAAGCTTCCCACGGCGGCTTCGGAGCACACTCCGTGGGAGGCCGCGGCCTTCCTGTATCAGGGCTTCACCGAGCAGGGCCAACCAGGCATCCTCATTCCCTCCGGAGGACAGGGTCCACAGCCAGCGCCCCTCCGAATCGAGCGCTTCCAGCGCGGTCAGCACACGGCCAGGTCCCGGACGGCGCAGACGCCATATCGACGCCACTCGCCCCATATCGAGACTGATCAGGGTGCCGTTATGGGCCAGATGACATTGCCCCTGCTGCCAACGTGGCGGCGACCAAGGCGCGCTCAAACACAATTTGACCCCCCGATTACCGGTGCACACCGTCAGCGGCATGGCGCGGTCGGCGGCAAGAGACAACACTGACGGCACCGTCTCGCTACGTATCGGACAGGCAAATTTGTCCCGCACCGCCTGATACAACACCTGCCGGCGATCCCCCACCTGGCGCAGTAATTCCTCGAACGCGTCCTCGTCGCTTTGCGACCAGCGTCGCTCCCAATCCATAAGCGAGCCCGCCGGGCGGTGCGTCGCCCGCACGGCGAGCGGATAGCCCAGTTGCTGTTGATCCGGATGCAGCATGGCACAGACCAGTTCCTCGAAGGCCAGGCCACCGCTTTCCGGCGCAACCGCCATTTGCTGTACCGGTTCGCCGTAGTCATCGAAAAACAGCAGGCTGCGTGCCGGCAGATCCGCCACCGGTGCCAATATCGCCAGCACCGAGCGCCATTGGCGAACGTCCAATTCCTGACGCATGCGGCACTGCTCACCCCGGCAGTCCAGCCCGGGGCTGGAGCCGGTCAGAGCCGGATAGCGTATTGATTGGGAGACCCGGCCGCCGCTGGCAAAAGTGGTTACCACCAGGGAACCGAGCCGATAGAGTCCTTTGAGAATCGCCATGGGCTCTTCCTGGAGCCTCAGTACGCGATCACCCAGGGCGGCGCGACAATGTCGCAGGGTCGCCGACTGGGCAGTGCCGCCTATGGCCATTACCGTCACGATCCTACCTCCAAGGTACGCGAAGAAATTAGGGTGTGGGCAGCTGGCGGCGGCTGGCTTTCCACAGTCAGGGAGAACTGTCGGGGCCACGAGCGTGGCCGGCATTCTGGTTGGTCGGAACCAGGCTACTTGGTCAGAATCAAGCGGTCGTTGGCGGTGCGCCGTAACAGGTAACGCTCGCCGCCGTGCTCGATCCAGAGTTTGCCATCGGCGTTGAGCAAGGCACGGCTGGCGACGCTGTCTTCCTGTACGGCGATGCGTCGGCCACTGCGAGTGGCGATCGTCACCGGTTTCTTCCATTGCGACATGGCGGGCTCCTGTTCGCTCATCCTTAACTGAGAATGATTATCATCACAGGTCGGCGGTGCCGTCAACCTTTGTTTACAAGAAATCCGACCCTGATCATCTCGCCGCGCCGTTCGATCCTGGTTACACTCAAAATCATGATGACATCGATAGCCGCTTCCGCCATTCGTACGCCGCAAGAAAAACTGGCTGCCATCCTCGACAGCCACCAACCCCGCCGCCTGCTTACCGTCAGCCTCAACCCGGTTCCCGTCGCCGAGCACTGGTGCGATGACCATGGCTGTGAGTTGATCCGCATAGAGGAGCAAAACCCGTTCGATGCCCTGGAGCACATCGACCGGGTGGACATGGCGATCGTCGCCGATCAACTGGAGTACATGAGCCAACGCGACGGCGAATCCTTGATCGGCCTGCTGCGCAACCTGCACACGGACTCCCTGGTGGCGGTCTACCAACCGCACCTGGCACCGGAGAAACTGCGCTGGCCCAACAACGGCTTCCTCGCTCTGGGTTGCCGGGAGGAAGGTCACTTCGCGCAGGATCAGAGGGAACTGCTGCTCTACAGCTACGATCTCGATTCGTACAATTTCAAACGCGCCTGGAATAATCCGCGCTTCTGGGCCAATCCGGAGAACTGGGGCAAGTATTGGTGGTGAGGTAACATCGCGGTCCACGGACCCTTGCTGTCCCACAATTCGCTGGCACGCTGACACGCAACACGCCGGCACGCCAAACCCAAGGCCCGCTTGCCGGCCTTGGGAACGTGAATTCAGAAGAACCCCGTCATGCCGGACTTGATCCGGCATCTCCCTCTACGAAGCCATGCGCCCTACAGAGGGGAGCCCGGGTCACACAACGGTGCTTAGAGCACCGTTTGGACGCCCTTGAGGGCGCCCCAAAGGGTGCTTTCAAAGCGTGTAAGCGTGTTGCGTGTAAGCGGGTCGCCCCAAAACCATGGGACACCAGTGGCTCATGAGCCGCGATTGATTCCTGGCCTAGCCAAGACCGCGCGCCTCAAGTAAGGTGACGCGCGACCCGTCCAGACATGCAGACCAATGATCTTCGAACGCCTCAAGGAAGCCCTTTATTTCTGGCGACGCCACCTTGCCGCCCTGTTTCTGATCAGTGCCCCTTTCGCCTTGCTCGGTGAAGCCGCGCAGTGGGCGATGGGCCCGCTTCTGATGTTCGACGGGGATCAACTGACCGGCATCAATCTGAGCGTGGGCCTGGTCATGCTGCTGATCCGGCCGCTGGCGGAAGGCGCGCTGATCATGCAGCTGGCGTCGATACATCAGGGCCGCGCCCAGGGTGTGATCGCTTGCACTCTGCCCGCGCTGATGCTGTACCCGGCGCTGCTGCTGACCTATTTTCTGATCGGTATCGGCGTCACCCTTGGCTGGATGCTGCTGTTCTTCCCGGCACTTTGGGTTTATACCCGCCTGTGCTTCGCCCCTTTCCGGGTCGTACTCCACCGGCAGTCACCGATCGCCGCCTTGCGCGGTGCTTTTCAGTACAGTGGCCCGTGCCAGTGGCAACTGCTGGCCGCCATCGCCCTCACCGGGCTGATCATGTTCGGCCTGATCGGCCTGACCAATACTCTGTTCACCAGCCTGCTGGGTGAGAACGCCGG
The DNA here is from genome assembly GCF_009846745.1 of Alcanivorax xiamenensis. Lineage (NCBI taxonomy): Bacteria > Pseudomonadati > Pseudomonadota > Gammaproteobacteria > Oceanospirillales > Alcanivoracaceae > Alcanivorax > Alcanivorax xiamenensis. Next base: position 41,442 of record NZ_AQPF01000031.1, read on the forward strand.
GGTTGGTCTGGTGGTCAACGTTCTGGCTTCCCTGATCACCACCCTGATCAACGTGGTGGTATTCCGATTCTGGCTCCTGAACGATCCCGGCACCGAACAGAACTGACCGTCAGCGGCCCCGCGGCACCCAGCGCAGGGCCCGGAATCCCTGGTTCACCAGGGCCTCCCGTTTCAATACTCGCCGAACCCGCTCGCGGGTCAGTTCGGCGATGGTGGGCCAACGCTCGTCACCCGTGGGTTCGCTGCCCTGCACCAGGACAAAGCGGCGCCGGCTGCGCTGATCCCGGTTCAATTCCAATACCGCCTGCCCGGTGGTGCCGCTGCCGGCAAAGAAATCCAGCACCAGGTCCCTGGGGCCGGTGGCGATCTCCAGCAAAAAGCGAATCAAGCGGGTGGGCTTGGGATAGGAGAACGGCGCCTGACCGCCGAACAACGCCTGCAACTCCTGGGTCCCTGAGCGGGCGGTACCGTACCGGTGCCCATCCAGCCAGGTCACGGGGACCTCGCCGAAAGGTGCCTTCTCGCGCAGAAACACTTTCAATTGCGGCCGCCCGCGTCCACGTCGTCCGAACAGGATGCGCCCCTGTCCATTCAGTTCATTGAAGCGTTCCTCGCCAGTGCGCCAACAACGCCCCTCGGGCGGCCAGAAGGTCTCACCCGTGTTCGGGTTGGTGATCGCGTAGGTCAGCCCCGGGCGACGGTTGGGCGCGTCGAAGGGATCCAGCTTCCAGGGGCCGCGCGGGTCATCATCCGGATTGCTGTAACGGTCATCGATCAACGGGCCGGGACGCACAGCGAACCCCGGCAAACGATCCCAGATATCCTGATTGCCAGCGGTCAGACGGCGCTGCTGACGGCGCCGCACCCGGGCGTAGGCCAACACGTATTCATGCTGCACACTGAGGTCGGTGTCGTTTTGCCGTGAGGTGCGCGACTGCCAGGGAAAAGTGGCGACGAAATTGTCCGGGCCGAAGATCTCGTCAAGAATCAGACGCAGAGTATGCACTTCATGATCGTCGATGCTGACGAACAATACCCCGTCATCGCGCAACAGCTCCCGCGCCAGCAGCAAACGCGGGTACATCATGTTCAGCCAGCGGGCATGCAGGCGGCCACTGTCACCGTTTTCGCCGGCGTCACCGGCCACCGCCAGATAAGTGGCCACGGAATGGCGATAATTGTCCGGATACAGAAACCCCCGGCCGGTATTATAGGGCGGGTCGATGTAGATCATTTTCACCTGGCCGCGCAGTTCCGGCTGAAGATGATGCAGCACCGCCAGGTTGTCGCCCTCGATGATACGGTGAGGGGCCGCCCCGGTGGCCAGCGGCGGCCTCCCAAGGCGTTCCAGGTGGCCACGGGGCACCCGGGTCAACTCGGCAAGCATGGCTTCCTTGCCCGGCCAGTACAGGCCGAAACCGCCATTGTCACGGGGGTCGTTAAGGGAAAACCCTGTTTGCGAATTTGCAAAATCATTCTTGGCGGAAGGTCTATAACAAAAATCGAGAACAGCAGCCCCATCCATATCCATAAATGCCCGCTTCGCTCTTTAAATACCGATTTTTTCCACGGCCCTCCGTGGAGTTACCGTAGCACGAGGCAGAGCATTTTGGTTTGCATAAACGCAATATGGAAATAAATTAGAGCGACCCGTAAGTCATCGCCTTGCAATTCAACAAATGTGACATACCTCACTTTGCTCAACTGCAAATGTCGCTCTTTGCGATGTTGCAATTATGTCATTGCGCCCCGAACGACGACCTATGAAACTTTCATCATGGATATCGGGGCCTTACTCAAGGAACGGCGTGAGCGCCGCAAAGAAACTCTGGAAGAGGTGGCGTTTCGCGCGGACACCGACCCGGGCAATTTGTCCCGTATCGAACGCAACCGTCAGGACCTTTCCGTCAATCGCCTGATCAAATTGTGCGAAGCCCTGGAAATCAGCCTTTCCGAGTTCTTCGCGGAGCTGGAGAAGCGTGCCGGCGGTAATCGGCTCAGTGATCCCGCCGCGGCTTTCGACAAGGAAACCCGCCGGTTGCTGAAGACGCTCAACACGGTCCCGCCGACCCGGCGCCGCCTGATTCTGGAAGTCACCGAAACCATCGTCAAAAGCGGCCGGCTGGCCTGAGCATGTTGCACCTTGCGCAATGGCAAGAGCATCTTTCCTATTATTGCGTAATTGCAAATGCGCTCTTTTGCGTTTTTGCAAATAGACCATGGCGGGCAAAAGAGCGCTTACCGACACTTATTCCATGGACACGGACATCGGCGGCATCTTGAAAAGGCGGCGGCTAAGCCGCAACGAAACTCTCGAGGACGTGGCGTTCCGGGCGGACACCGACGCGGGCAATTTGTCCCGCATCGAGCGCAACAAGCAGGAGCTCACGGTACAACGGCTGGGGCGGCTTTGTGATGCCTTGGAAATGACGCTGGCGGATTTCTTTCAAGAACTGGAAGGACGCGCCTTGAGCGACCCGGCCGCCGCTTTCGACAAACCTACCCGGGAACTACTGTCGGTAGTCAGCGAAATGAATCCCGCCGGCCGCGCTCAATTGGTGGAAGTGGCTCAGGCAATGGCCCGGTATTCAGTGTCGGCCCGCCG
>NZ_AQPF01000032.1:0-43751 GCF_009846745.1 Alcanivorax xiamenensis
GGGCCGGCAAGCGGGGCTCGCAGCGGGCGGCGCGTTCCTCACGCCCAGAGCCCGGATCGCGGCAAGCCGCAGGGCGATAGCCGTGGCCGTGTCTTCGTCTTCTCCCCGCTTTCGGTGCGACCGCCGTATGTCGAATATGGCGTGTGCTGTATCGCATACGCCCGGCTCCCTGGCCGACCGCGCCTGCGCCTCTGCGCTTTCTTCCGCATTGCCCCTGAAAAACCAAGGCAAACCCTTAAAAAGCACACAAAGAAAAACGGCTTCATTCGTGGTGGGTGCCACGAACGAAGCCGTTATTTTTCAGATCGACATCAACGCCGCCAGCGTTTTATCGAATCACATCTACACGAACACGAACACGAACACGTTCGACATGGACACGCTCAACACGCTCACGCTCACGCTCGCTTCTTCGGAGCCTATCGCTCCCGCGAGCGTGTTGCAAGTGTCGATTTCATTGCATTTGTGGCAACGAGAGAGGGAGTCTGTGGTTCGCTACCCCGCCCCCTCTCCCGCGCTTGCGGGAGGGAGGCGATGGACACCCATTTAGGGAAAGACAGCCACCTCCAAGGCACTTTGCCGACGCGGGTCAAGTACAGCCCATCCGCCAGGGCGTATCTGTCTGATCTACTTCAGTCCAGCCCCTTACCGGATATCCTGAAAGACGCCGGGGGACGGCTGATGGCTTATGTTTACTGGCCAACCCGCGTGTTGCCGTCACTCAACACCGCCAATGGCAGTTGGCGGCAGCAGCGCGTGGAGCGCCGGGACGCGTGCGTGCGGCTGGGTTTGGCGCTGTTGCGCTATGTGGACCTGGCAAGCCTGCGTGTGGGGGTACCGACAAGAGAGGGGTTTCGCCCCCTCACCTTGTCGTACCTGGGTTACAAGGCTGGACTCTGCCCAGGGCCTACACGGGTATCGCGGAAGGTGGAGCGGGCCTGGCGCGACCTGCGTAACGCTGGCGTGGTCGTCTCCAGCCAGGTCCGCCGTTTCATTGATGGCGAGTGGCACATCTTTGTGGCCCTGAAAGCCTTACGCGTGGAGTTCTTTGAGGCACTGGGGTTCTCGAAACGGCGCGTGAAACGGGAACGCGACACCGCCAGCCGGCGCTTGGAAAAACAGGCACGGAAGTGGTCCCTGTCCGGAACCGATCCACGATCCCTGTCGGACATCGCCCGGTTCATGCTGATCCTGAAGGGGCGCGCGTTTGGCAGTTCAACGTCCCAGCATGGAAGCGTCGGCAGTGCCCCCTCCCCTCAGTCCCCACCCACAGGACCACCGCAAACCTGGTCGAACTGGAATGAGGAAACACGGCGAGCTTACACCCTGAAATGCGCCGATCTGATGATCCAGGATCCGACCCTCTCTCCCGATGCTGTCCACCGCGCCGCGCTGACTTGGTTGCAGTCACGGTAAGTACCCTATTGTCTTTTGGTTCCCTCGTACCCCTTCCAGCCCGTTCATTCTGATGATTTGGCAGCACTTCCCCCTAATCCGTGTGTGTTCTTGCCGGCAAATCCAGCCCGCCTTCCCCAAACGATGAGCGCTAATCCCTAATTCTGTGGATAACACTCTGGGTACCGGTACTTAATTGTCGGGAGGGTTCTGGCTTAAATGGCGGACATTAATACCCTCCTTTAAAGACTTCTCTAGGCAGCAGAGCTGCCTGGAGAAGGCCCCGCTGTCGCCCCAAGGGGCTCCATCTGGGAAAAGCGCTTTTTATACGTCAGTGCTACGCACTGACAACACCAGCTATACAGTGTGAAGGGCCGGTCTCCGGTCCTGTCCACCGTGCTCTTATAGCATTGGGTTCTATACAACGTGGGCGGGCAAGAGACTGAGGCACGCATTGGTGTCGGGGCCAAGGCGCCGGCGGCCCGCCGCTTCAGCATCAATCAGACGATCGGTGTGCCGCCTATCATGCCGCTACGCGGCATAGGATTCTCCGGGTACAGAGGCGTCTACAGGGTTAGGTGTGAATGGTCTCCAATGGCCTTGAAGGTAATGCAATTCAACATTACTATTAAGCCACATCCAGATAGGAGCTGAACCATGAGCACACTCACCGTGACCGTTAAAGGCCAAGTGACCTTTCGGAAAGAGATCCTGCAGCATCTAGGGATCAAGCCTGGCGAAAAGATCGAGTTGGACTTGCTGCCCGATGGGCGCGCAACGCTGCGGGCCGCTCGGCCCAAGGGCTCATTCCGGGCGCTGCGGGGCGTGCTCGAAGACAAAACCAACGGCGCCCACCTGAGCATCGAGGACATCAACGAAGTGATCGCGGAGGCAGGCTCGGAAGCAGGAGCCGACGGGCAATGAAAATCACCGCTGACACCAATATCCTGGTTCGTGCCATCGTTAACGATGACAAGCCCCAAGCTGCCCGTGCCGTTCGTGCCCTGGAACAGGCCGACATGGTAGCCATCAGCCTGCAAACCTTGTGCGAGCTGGTCTGGGTGCTGGGTCGCGGCTACAAGGTGGGCCGTGCGGATATCGCCACGGCGATCCGCCTGCTTCTGACCACAAAAAACGTGGTGGTTAACCGGCCAGCGGCCGAAGCGGGTTTGGCCCTCTTGGAAGCCGGCGGAGACTTTGCGGACGGCGTCATTGCCTACGATGGGGCCTGGCTCGGTGCGGACACGTTTGTCTCGTTCGACAAGAAGGCCGTTTCCCTGCTGAAAAAACAAGGGCAAACAACCCGCCTGCTTTAATAAGTACATCGTATAGGGAATCCGGCGCTATCAGGGAGCCGTCCCTCTCTCTTAAATAACACATCACCGCGCTCCTATTTTCCGTTGTCGCTCCTGCCCTTGTGTTTCAGGTTATCGCTGACAACACATTTCGGAGGGAGGGTTTTGGTGATGAAACTTATAAAGCGGCCGCACCGGATAATCAGTGACCGAGCCGCGTGTTTCAGACGGGCGTGGGCGGGACCGGGGACACGAGGACTTTTACTAATTGGCCTCCTCATTGGGTTTTTGGGATGGCTGTCCAGCGTATCTGGGATCATCGAATCCGGCGCGTTGCTCAGCGATGGCATCTGGGCGATGTATACCAACCCCTTCGCTGTCCTAACCGTTTTGCTCGGCCTCACCTTCATTGCCGCCTGGTTTGCTGATCGTGATGATTACGATCTGGCGACGCCCGAAGGCGTGGCGCAACTCATTCGTCTGTCGCAATTGAATCCCGAGGTGAACACCTTCCTGATCCAGGGGATGCAATCGGCCTATCTACCGCGGCGCCGGGACCTCATCGCGGCGCGAAGGATCAATCGGAAACGGGTCCGCGCTGAGCAACTCGCGGAGCAACGTCGTCAAACGTTCATTGACCTTAAGGAAGGCCTGTTTTCAGAGCCTGAGAAAACCACGGCCCCAAAGCGAACCGCGTGGCCCTCGGTTTGGATCCTGCTCCAGCGGCCGAACGCCGTAGATTGGGCGTTGCACGAACTACCGGCTTCCCGAGACGCTGCTATTGAGCAGGTCAACGTGGTGTGGACGGGACCTGGTGCCTACACCTTTATCCAGGAGGCCCATGATCCGGATAGCGGCGAAAACACCACTGTCGAAATGACGCTAACCGCGTATGCCAAGGGCGAATTCGGACTGACAGAGTTATCTCCGGGTAATGGCGTTGACGCGATCAGGGAGGATATCACCCGATACCTGAAAGCCGTTGCTGGTGATCCCAGTGAATCAGCCATAACCCTGACGCTGAATACCTACGACAACACGCCGGACTGCCGGCCCCCACGCGCGTCGCTGAGTCTGGAGAACGCTGCCGGAGAGACGATCGGCGAATTCAGGCTGACGGTAGGCCATCGGCTCCGGCTATCCCGAGAGTCCGAGTCGCCGAACGATCCTGTCTATGTGTGTGAGCTCCCCACACTACGTGCGGTCTTCCGGTTCGTGCAGATCGCCCGCGATACCTTCCACTGTGACCACGTTGAGTTCCATCCGGCCATCGAAGACACGTTTTGATATGACCTTCGACACTGTCAACACGAACTGGCCAATCAGCGTCGCCATGTCCACGGTGCTCGCCCTGCTGATCACCAGGCCATTGTCTCAGGCTGGTGGCGCGTCCCAGCGGTGTGGATTATCGGCATTCCCGCCATCGGCATGATCCTATACCAGGTAATCTGGCCCAGCGTGTTCTCCCTTCTCTTCGGCATCATCATGGTGATTGCCATTGCTATGCTGACCCGCCAACAGTAATAGAGGGTGAAATCAGGTTTTTCTTCATTGGGCTAAAAAAATTGAGCCTATCATAATGTACATTATCTGCCCCGGCCTTCCCCCCAATCTTTACAGTAGCGTCTGACAACACTGCGACAAATCGAGTGAACGACGCCATGGCCGACAACACCCAGCCCAACGACACCTCTCGTACTTCTCCTGCCCCTTCCTCTGGCGGCAGTCCCATCGAACCGGGTCGGCTGACCAACTCCGTCAAGATGACAATACAGACACGGGTGGCGCAACGTCTGATTCACGGCCGGCGTGCCGACCCCACAGCAGGCGTACCGGCCATTGTCGGTCTCTACCGGTACGCGGCCATGACACGGCAGCTGTGGACCGCTGCGGGGAATGATGATCCGTATGCGGATTGGTGGCTGCTCCGCGTCGAGCAGGAAACGGATGCCGTGCGTGAGCAGATCCAGGGGCTGCGCCAGCATATCGATCGGCTTCTGGAGAGCGCACCGGCCATGGATATCGCGCTCGCCCACTCCCTGGAGCCCGCCGTTGTCGAGCTGACATTTGGAACGCCTTACGCCTATCAGGGGGCATACCTTCTTGCGGATCTGGATGAGTTGGTCCTGGCGGTCATGACCGCTCGTTTTGTCGGCCTGATGGATCGGGAGACCTTCGAGCGCCATCTTGAGGAATCAGGTCGGGGCGTTCGGCGGTTGTTTGCCACCATTCAAGGATACCGACATTTGGCCGTCACCCGTGACGATGTGCGCCAGGCTACCCAGAAGGGTCAGCGTGCCATCGAGCTGATGGGAGAACTGCCCGACGAGATACTGAGTGGTGCGCTGCGGGCGGCCCACGCGCCGCCGCTCAGGGGCCATGCTGATACCTCTGGCCCTGAGGCTGCGCCAGAGGAAGCCGACCCTGAAGACAAAGATGCTGCGGCAGATGATCCGGATGTCAGTCGCAAGGATTAACTGGAGCATTCATGATGCGTTGCCGCGGCGGAGCGGCCCCAGACGCTGGCCTCCTATCGGTGATTACACTGTAATCACTTCGGAGGCGGAGCGGCCCCAGACGCTGGCGCAGTCATTCCTAGCTTTCTGACAACACACCCTCAAATTTTTCTGACAACGCAGGTCCCCTATTTTCTGACAAACTCCCCTTTAAAGGGTTTAACCCTTTAAGGGTAAGAGGGGCTGACAAGGCATCTATCGACTATGACGGCATACCGCGTTCATCTGGTCCGGGCTCGGCTGGCAGAGCTGGAGCAACAGATCGCCCAGGCGGAACAGGACGGCAAAAATCTGCGCCAAGCGTTTCGGCAGCGGTTTCCCCGGTCCCCCTTCTACCTGGTGCGCTACCCCAATCGCACCATGACACTGTACCGGTGGCGCCGGTCCAGTCATCGGCACTGGCGCGGCCAGGACATCCCCGCTGGGCTCAATCATCCGGTCAACCTCGCCAGCGAAGGCGGGGCTCTGCTATTGCAACTACTGCCCGAATCCGCCCGCCCCCACTATCTGAAGTTCGAGCGCCAGCGGCTGGATCTCAATCTGACGTTGTCGCTGCGCCATTACGAGCGTCAGCGGTTGCAGGATTGGCTGGCCAACGTCAGTGCCATTGGTGCTATGAGTAAACAGGGTAAACAGCACGGGTAGAGATAGAGCGCCATCAATTCACTTTTTTTGTTCCACGTGACACACAGGTGATACATGACCTTTTCAGCCAGACAACAGCTTTGCCTTATGACTCTTTTGATTTCATCGGTTTTGCTGTCGGGGTGCAGCGATCCACCGCACTTCGAGGGTCAATACACCGGCACACTGGGCGATCAGTGCATGCCCGGCAGTGGCTTGCCCGCTGCGCTGGATATGCGCTTGGACATCCGCATCGATGACGCCGAAAGGCGTAACCCGTCCTATATTGCTCGCTTGCGCTCCAACGCCTTTGGCGAGTTTCCGGTTTCCGCGCCGGGCAAACTCGATGGTGACCAGCTCGTGTTCGAGTTTGATAAAGACGAGGTGCGCGGCTGGACCGGGTACCAACCCCAGCTGCTCGTGGTTATGACGTTGGAACCACATACTGGGAAGGAAGGGCATCTATGGATGAGCGCGTTCAGCTTGACCGCCCTGGACGCTCGCACCGAATCCGCCAACATCGAGACTGTCACGCTGGAGGATCTGGCCGAACGTTCGCCGGCTAACGTCCTGGGGGAACGTGGTCTGTGTCTTGCGCCGGCCCCTTAATCAGGACGTGGGCGTCAGCACAACATTGGGGTATCACGGCGGGTGGGTCAGACACCCCGTCGTGAGACCAGATTGACTCAGCACTTTCTGGACTCCAGGGACAGCACGATTCAGGAAGCACCAGCCTCACACCGACCTGTCATCGTCCGCGCCAATGTATCCCACCACGAGCCACCCGCCGTGATGTCGGCCATTCTCAAGCCAGACGCGATCCGGTGTCTACAGTGTAGACACCGAAGACCAGCCTCGCCGACGCGACAGGGGGCCCGCCCCGCATTCCCGAGGCCCAACGACGGTCGCAAGCCGCCTAAAGGTCAGTCCAAAAATCGGTCTCGGCGCTCACGATCCTCATCGTGATTAAAATCCCACGGATTGCAGTCTCGTTTATATATTGGGTGCCCTACCCATTTCGTTCAGCCTGATCACCAATGCTTCACTATCACGATCCATTACGTCATCCCCCCTTGAGGTAACCGTATGGCACTCAGAATCACCGGCTCAGGCAATCTCGGTTCCGCCCCGGAACTGCGTACTGTCGAAGTCAACGGCGAGGACCGTAAGGTCGCCAGTATGCGCGTCTTCTTCGATCACTCCGTTCCGGACGGCAACGGAGGCTTTGTCGATAAAGGAGGCTGCTGGCTGACCGTATCCGTTTGGGACAACCGCGCCGAGCACGTCGCCCGCGTTCTGCGTAAGGGAATGCGCGTTCGCGTGGAGGGAACACTACTGGAGCGTCCCTGGGAAAAAGATGGCGAGGCAATGACGTCCCAGGAGGTCAACGCCCGTAGTGTCACGCTGGAACTGGCCCGCCTGGAAAGCGTGACGCTGCGCCCGAAAGCCTCCCCAGGGCAAAGCGCAGCGGCGGAGCCGGAACACACGGATCCGCAATCGTCTTTTGATGACACAGGTGCCGGGGCATTCTGACGCGCCCGGCGTTGACCCGAATTCACCGAGCACTATCCCCCAGCCGGCGGTGGGATAAAACACCGGCAGGCAGAGCAGGCACCCGCACCTCTGGTTGGCTTCAGACAGGCTTCGCCTCATCTGGACTCGCCCAAACGCTGAACACAGGGGCTGTGATCTGCCAGGGGAGACCGCCTCCGGGCTCCCCTCTTTCTTCTTGATGGTCTCGATTGCAACGATTAACGCTTCGGCACCGGCCTCCCCTCCCCCCCCCAACATGGCCGGTGTCTTTTTTTACCGGGGTATCCATTTTCATTTTTCGCTGTTTAGGAGTGTCGCATGACCACGGTCTATCTCTGCGAAAAGCCCTCACAAGGTCAGGACATCGCTCGGGTGCTTGGCGCCACTCGTAAGGGCGATGGCTGCCGAAACACCCAGTCGGAAGACGTGGTCGTGACCTGGTGTTTTGGCCACCTTTTGGAGATGGCGCCGCCGGAGGCCTATGACCCGGCACTGAAATCGTGGTCCCTGGACACATTGCCCATCATTCCGGCGCAATGGCGCCTAGTGGTGAAGCCCAGCGCCCAACGCCAGTTCACCATCATAAAAAAATGGTTGGGGCGGGCGTCGCGTCTGGTGATCGCCACCGACGCGGATCGTGAGGGCGAAGTGATCGCCCGGGAAGTGATGGCGCTATGTGGCTACCGGGGCCCGACCCAGCGTTTATGGCTGTCGGCCTTGAACGACGCGGGTATCCGCAAGGCGCTGTCCCAACTGCGCGACGGGACGGAGACGTACCCGTTGTATCTGGCCGGGCTGGCTCGAGCCCGAGCGGATTGGCTGGTGGGCATGAACCTAACCCGGGCCTACACGATCCTGGGCCGAAACGTCGGCTATCCAGGTGTGTTGCCCGTCGGGAGGGTGCAGAGCCCGACGCTACGGCTGGTGGTGGATCGGGATCGTGCTATTGAGGCCTTCAAGCCCTCTCCCTATTGGACGATTACCAGCACCCTGGAGGCACAGGGCATTGCGGCACCCGCGTTCCGAGCCCATTGGCAACCACCAGCAGAGCACTGCGACAGCCAAGGCCGCTGCATCAATGAGACCGTGGCCCGCACCGTGGCGCAGCAGTGTTCCAGTGTCGGAGCACAGGCTAAAGTCACCGATTGCAAGAAGGAGAGCAAAGGCGCGGCGCCGCCGCTGCCTTTCGATCTGAACAGCTTGCAGCAGGAGGCGGGGAAGCGGTTCGGGTTGGCAGGCGATCAGGTCGAGAAGGCGGCTCAGGCGCTCTATGAGACGTATAAAGTGATCAGCTATCCGCGAACGGAGTGCCGGTATCTGCCCACCAGCATGCACAGCGAGGCTCCCGAGGTGCTGCGCGCGCTGCTGGCCAGGGAACCGGAGTTGGCCTTGATACAGCCGTCGCTGGATATAAATCGGCGGACCAAGGCGTGGAACGATACCGTAGTGGAAAAAGCCTCGCACCACGGCATTATTCCCACCGTGGAGTCCGTCGATCTGGACCGCCTGTCAGCGACGGAACGGCAGGTGTATGGTCTCATTCGGCGACAGTATCTGGTCCAGTTCCTCCCGGACCACCAGTACGATGAAACGGAACTGACCCTGTCGATCCAGGGGCATACTTTTGTGGCGAAAGGAAAAGCCACCGTGGATCCAGGTTGGACCCGGTTGTTCCCCTCGTCGAAGCCCGCACAGCGCGCTGGGAATGATCCTCACGGTGAAGAGGAGCAGCAAGACGGAAGTGGCGACAACGGCACCGTTCCGGACCTGCCGGAAGGCACGTCCTGTGCTGTCCAGTCCGTGGGCTGTAATCGCAAGATGACCACACCGCCGGCGCGTTACACCGACGGCACCCTGATCGCCGCCATGAAGAACATCGCCAGGATGGTGACCGATCCCCAGTTACGCGCCATCTTACGGGACACGGCCGGCCTGGGTACCGGCGCCACCCGGGCCAACATCATTGCGACCCTGAAAAAACGGGGTTTCATTGAGAAAAAACGGGGTCACCTGGTGTCCACGGAACAGGGGCGTCAGCTGATCGATGCACTGCCCAGTGCGATCACCAACCCCGATACCACCGCCGCCTGGGAGCAGGCTCTGGAAGATATCGCCACAGGCGAGGCCGCAATGGACGACTTCATGCGCCGCCAGCTCGACTGGCTCAACACCGTTGTCACGTATGCGAAGGGACAAACCCTGTCCGCCCTGGCAGCTACCGTCAAAAACAACGCGCTGCCCTGTCAGTGTGGTGGCTCCGCCAATGAGACCGCCAAAAGCTGGCACTGCACCTCCTGCGGCAACACCGTCTGGAAAACCACGTTCGGTAAGAAACTGACGGTCAACCAGGCCGCCGGGCTCCTGGTGGGCAAGACCGTGGCCCTGAAGGGACTGGTCTCGAAAAAAGGCAAGAAGTTTGATGCGAAGGCGACACTGCGAGACGGGAAAGTGCAGCTGAGTTTCGATTAACCCTCTCGGACACGGGTTCCACCGGGACCCGCAACCTCGACGTGACGGAGACCACCATGAACCACGACGACATCCTGAATAACCCGGCCCAACTCACGGAGCACGCTGGCACCGAGGTGACCAACGACTGCTGCGGCTACGATCTTGTGTTCGCCTTGCGCGATCGCCACCACGCGTTCTCGTTGTCGATATCCACCGTGCTGGAGTGCCTCTCCCTGGCGGAGCAGCAGGGGGCCATCCCCCCTCTAGCGCCCCTGTGGTGGTCCAACGTCGCTGAGCGCTATCATCTGGACCTGGCTCAGATTATGGGGCCCAATACGGCCAATGAGTGAGCGTCGGAGTACGGAGACCATGGATGTGTACAAACTCAAGACCCGCGATGCGCGCGGCAAGCCCATCAGCAAGGACCGCTTCGAGGAGGAGACGCGGTGCCGATACCCCTGGTACCAGCCGTCCTCTGACGGCAAAACGTCCCAGTTCGCCGTCTGCCCAGGCTGCGACAATCCCATTCAACTCATCGGCTTGTATAAACTGCCCGCCAATACCCCACGTCCCTTCGGAAAGCACACCACGCAATCCATCAGGGGCTTGACGGAACTCGATCCCGAGGAACGCGATAACTGCGCTTACTTCAAACCTCGTCAGCACAACAAGTCGGATCGCCGCTCTCGGTTTGACGGGATACCCCGTAAGATCGTTACTCTCCTGATTGAGCAGTTCGATCGCGTCGTTTACCTGCTTGAGAAACAGATCGGCGTGCGTTTCTCTCGCGCCACCTTACAGAAAATGCTGCGTCAATACCGCGGGGAGCAAGGTTTCATGTACACCGGTGCGATGCTCCGAAATGTCCCCTGGATCTTCGCCTATATGTCCGACTCGACAGACCTGTACGGTCAGGCTATCCGCAACGACGCCATCATCAGCGCCCTCCTGGAGAACGTGCCGGAAGCCTATATCGATCCTCAAACCCATCGATTGCTCGCGCGCCCGACCTCCCCGGGGCAAAAACGACGCTACTTCAGCGCGGCGTTGTGCTTCATAAGGCATCACCCTCGAAAGTCCGAGCAGGGATCGCTGCTGGAAACCATGCGCCTTTCCGTATCCGTCCGCTGGGATCAAGAAATCGACCCCACGGTGATCCACGAAGAGATCATCACGTTCGATTACGATTTCTTTGAGCGGCTGACGCATACCCCTGACCAGAGCCACAGACGCTTTGAACTGGTGGAACTGGCCAGAGAAGAGCTGGGCGATCTGATTTCATAAGCCCCTGATTTAGGTGGTCTGGATGGCCTTACCGCTCGACAGGGGCACGTTGGTGCATTCCGAACATCTGGACCAGCAACGAACCAGGCGCTAGCAGGGCGGTATTGACGGATACGTCCCGTTTTGATGAGATGAACGGGCAATACCGTGCTGCCGGTTAACGCAGCGCCCTTCAAGCCCCACCCGGATCGTGCAATGGGGCGGCCTTCGGGCCTCGATCCTTCTTTCCAACCCACCCACACGGGGAGCCTCCCCGGCGGGTGCTCCTCTGTGTATCCTATAATCAGAGGAGCTGAACGAGATGAGCATGTACGCCATCGACACCTTGGCCTTCGCCAAGAAACTACGGAACGCCGGCCTCTCCGAGGAGCAGGCTGACACCATCGCCGAAGCGCACGGCGCCGCCTTTCGGGAGGCTGCCGAGCATACACTTGCCACCAAGACGGATCTCTCCGAGACCCAAACTATACTGAAGCAAGATATCAGCGCTGTGCGCACTGAGCTGAAGCAGGATATCGTCGAGCTGCGTACCGAACTGAAACAGGACATCGCTGAGGTTCGTACTGAACTCCACTCGTCACTGCGGACCCAGACGTTTGCTATCATCGGCGCTGTCGGCGCACTGATGGCCCTGTTCCAGTTTATCGGCTAGACCTAGCCACTCTTCTTACCCCTATTCACAACTCACCCTGACCGGGAGCCACCTTCCCGTTAGGGAGACGTCTGTGTGGTGTTTCTCGGTGTCTTTTAACCGTATAGGAGAAAGACCATGCAACAGACTGGATATCTCGCCGTGAAATATTGCGGCCTGTCTTTACCCCTCCGCGTTTTGTGCAGTGGCGCCGGTTACTACATCGGCACCGGCAGCGACGAACTCGGTCCCGTCTCACGGGAATCGGAAGAATACTGGCCGACCCGGAACGCCGCCCAAACGGCACTGGATACAGGCAACTGGACACAAAAGCACACGCCGTAATTCGGCTCGAATCACACCCTCACCCTCGACGGGGCGTCACCGATCCCGTCAGGGGCGTCACCAGCTGGTGACGTGGTGGTTCTCCGCCGTCCTCGATCCCTATCGTTAAGGAGAACGACCATGTCCCATCTCGATCTACAACACCGCGTGAATCGCGGCACCTTCTACGCCCGCTCAGCGGTCGATCATTTCACTCGCTGGAAAGCCACGGGCAGCCCCGCCGCACAGATCCACGCGCGGCACTGTTCCTACATGGCCGGCCGGTTTCGTCTGGTGCTCCCGGGTGATCTCGGTCGTATCCCCGATCTGCGGCGGCAGTTTTGTCGCGGTTTTCTTGATTCCATTAAGTCGGACTACGAGCAGCAACTGATGCGGCCTGATGCCCATGCATTCACACCGTCCACGGAGGTCCTATGAACATCTATCACTCACTCTGCCCGTCTTGTGGCAATGAGGCGGATCACCTGATGGACGGCACCGCCATCGCGGTGCGTTGTGTGCACTGCGGTTACTGGGCCGGCGAGCTGTCAGAGGCCCAAGAGCGGCGTTTGAAACGGCACCAGGGTCGGCGAATGGGCTCAGGCAATGGTGAGACTCATTCGATTCTCAGTCCCGAGGAATACTGGGCGTTGACCTACCTGATCCGGCTCGCCAAATCCGACACCGGACAGAGCGCCAGGGTGGCCAACTTTTTATTGAGTTGGTGGAACAGCGCCTCCTGTGGGGCGTTTGCCCTCACCGACCTGTGGGGCCTGGATGATGAGATCACTCAGGCCATGCAAGTGGTCATTCGGTTCTTGTGCCGACGGCAGGTCTATCCGGACACGCTCGGCTTTAAGGACGACTTCCAGGCTATCATCCGGCAATGGCGCCCTCATTTGCTTGAGGAGGAAGCCTGACGACGCTTTACCCTTCCGGGGCGCACTGCGCCCCTCCTTCTTCTCCCCCCCGGGGGAACACATCCCCTTTGGGCACGCTTTCAGACAACGCGTGGTGTTCTCCCTATTCCATTTTCCCCTGTACGTTAAGGAGAACCACCATGTTTGATTCCAACTCTGATTCCACTCATCTCACGACGCCAGCGGCCATCGCGGCACAGCTTCAACACCTGGCGAGGGAAGCAACGCAGTGTTCCGGCTCTTCCTATGAGATTTACCAGGACCTATTTTCCGGGAGCGTCGATGCGCTTTTGGAAGCGATAGAGGATCCGGCCGTCAAAGCGGCGATTCTCGACGCGGCCAGAGAGCACGGCGATTACGTCACGCGAGACGAGTTGGAGGCCATGCGCGAGGCCTGGATGGACACCGGGGATTGCTACCACGGGTTTGACCCAAATTGCTGCCCTCTGGGTTGCGGTGATCTCCCTGAGTTCGCTCCCTGATGACGATTAACCCTCTCCACCTCCTTCCACCACGGGCGCCTCTGGCGCCCTTTTTATTGTCACTGTCTCAGCACCCGCCTCTCTATTTCCATTAATTAAAACAACGCGGCAGCGGATTAGCCGTTGTTCGCCCCAGCCCGCTTCGGCACCGTTCCAGGCGTTGACACGTCACACACGCTTGGACCGTCCATGAAACACCTACCGCATTCCTTTGTTTCCGTGCTCAGCCTGCCCCTGGTCCTACTATTGGGGGCCTGCTCGGCGATGCCCCCGGATCAAGCCATGCCTGCGTCGTCCGGCGCACCGGAATCCCCCGTACCGCCTAAAACTCAGACGGCCAGTGGACTGACGGATGCTTCGCCCGATCTGTACATGATGGAAAAAGTCTCAGACGCACCCCAGGTAGTCCGCACCGGACGCTACCAGTTATGGGAACTGGGCACATCCTCCGGCCAGGAGCGGCTGATCAACCAGGTCGTTCGCGTCGCTATCCCCAGCACACTGTCGGTCACCGTGAAGGACGCCCTCACGCATCTGCTGGCCGGCACCGGGTACCACCTCTGTGATCAGGTGTCTCCGGATTTGGCGAATCAGCCGCTGCCGCTTACGCACCGGAATCTGGGCCCTGCCTCATTGCACGAGGCCCTGCAGGTTCTGGCCGGGCCGGCCTGGGTGCTCCAGCAGGATCCGCGGCGCCGAGCAGTGTGTTTTCGCGCTCGCACCCCTGCCCCTGAGAACGCCACCGAAATAGCCACCCCAACCCACCAAACCAGCACAACGGCTGCACATCTCGATGCTGGGGAATCAGCCGCAACGCAAGCCCACCAAGCGCGCATGAAAGCCCGACTGAGCCCCGCCTCACAAAAACAGGAGAGTGAATGATGCGGTTTCTATCGTTTCCAGTCGGCGCTTCGGTATTCCTGGTGGCGGCCCTTATCGCCGGTTGTGGCGGCTCTGATGACAACAACGACACCCCATCCGTCGCCGGTGATTCGGACAGCGTGGACGCGGCCTTACCCGTGGGGCCCGCGCCGTCCAGCGATCTTGATGGCGCCGACGATATCGGCATGGGCGACATGGATCCGACCACTACGCCGGTCGAATCCGATGACGAAGCCGCTCCCGTGGACACCCCAAATAACGTCGTTTCAAGCCGGCTTAACGCGCTGGAAGAGCAACAGGACGATCTGTTCGAGGAACTGCAATACAAGACCCGGGACGTGCAAGACGCCATGGCCGCGCATGTCGAAGACTTAACGGCCTCACTGGACGCGCTGACCGCCCGGATGGAAAAAGCGGAAGCCGGCATCACCGCAAACAACGAACGCCTGGATGCACTTGAGAAGAAGGCCGCCACCCTGACCGCTCAAAAAGCACGCGCCGCCTCGTCTCGCGCCGCAGCCCGACGCGACCAGCCTACCGCACCGTTTCTGCTGACCGGCGTGGAATTGCGGGGCGGCATTGAATACGTCGGCGTGACGCCCCGTTCTGCGACCGGTCTGGCCGATGTGCGGTTCATGGCCATTGGGGATCAGTACCGGGGCTGGATACTCAGTGGAATCTCGGACCGGTTTGCGACGTTCCGGGTTCACCGGGAGACCGTCACCGTCCCGTTTTCCAGCCCGTCCTCATAGGTCATCGCCATGATCCGGCCCTTTCCGTTCACATTGATAGCTCCGATTTTCCTGATTTTTCCGGTGGCGTTCACCACCCCCGCCCCAGTGTTCGCCGCCACGGACGGCGCGAACGGGGCCCCTTCTTCTGATTCAACGGTTCCCGCTGATCCACATAAAACCACCGTGCGCCAGCCTACTAGTCGCACGGAGACAGATAGCCAATTCAGCCGAGAGGATAAAGCCCAGATCTGGGGGCTCTCCGAAAAAGAATGGGACCGTTATGAGACCCTGATGCAGGGAATGCACGGCTACCGGTCCAACACACTGGATCCGCTGACCCTGCTGGGTATTGAGGCACGGACCGACGAAGAGCGGCGGCGCTATGCTGAGCAGCTTGCCAGACTCGAACACGACCGGGTGCAGCGTCTGCTCGACTTCCAACGCGCCTACGACGATGCGTTTGCCCGGTTGTACCCGAATGAGCAAGCCATCGCCGACGATAGCTCCCCCACCGCCACACCGGACATGATCGCCCAGGCGGTCTTAAACAATAGCCGACGACCGCGTGTCTTCACCGCTTTGGCACGCTGCGCCGCCTGTGATCGGACCGTGCGCCGGCTGGTAAACAGGGTTGCCTCCGGCGCCTTGCCGGCGCTGGACATCTATGTCGTTGGAGCAAACAACGACGATTCCATTCGCGATTGGGCGCGGTCTCTCTCCATTCCCGCTGATCGGGTGCGCCGCGGGCAAATCACCCTCAACCACGCACCGGACGGCATGGGTCGGAATGATTTGCCCCGGGTACTGGGCGCGGCCATTAGTGCGGGGGAGTAACGGCATGGCCTTACCGCGGTCTCTACTCAGCGTGTTTGCCCTTGTGATGGCGCTCGCCCCGCTCTCCGCTGTTGCCAATGGCATAGGTAACACCAACGAGGGCCATGCGGTGCCGCCGGCGTATACCGCCGCGGCTCTGCGCCATGCGGTGCCTCCAACGGTGCTGTACGCCCTCGCCCACACCGAGTCCGGGACGTCACTCAACGTCGGCAAACGCCCCTGGCCCTGGACGCTCAATGTCGCCGGCCGGGGCTACCGTTACCCCAACCGGAACCAGGCCTGCCAAGCACTGAACCGGGCATTAAAAAATACGAAGGTGATCGACGTGGGACTGGGTCAGCTCAATATCCGTTGGAATCCGGATTTGTTCGGGAACAATGGTCGGTTCGCCAATCCCTGCGACGCCCTGGATCCCTACGACAATCTGGACGCCACCGCCGCCCTGCTGCGTCAGCGGCATAACGACGGCGGCAGCAACGGCGATTGGGGCCGCGCGGCAGGGCGCTATCACCGCCCTGCCGGTGGCGAACCGGCGCGGCGCTACCGGCGGGCGTTCCTGGCCGAAATGAAGGCGCTGAACAGCGCCACCGTCTTCCTGGTTCACCAGGGCGGGCAAGGCGTCACGTCCT
Organism: Alcanivorax xiamenensis; assembly: GCF_009846745.1. Classification (NCBI taxonomy): domain Bacteria; kingdom Pseudomonadati; phylum Pseudomonadota; class Gammaproteobacteria; order Oceanospirillales; family Alcanivoracaceae; genus Alcanivorax; species Alcanivorax xiamenensis. The sequence continues at coordinate 16,535 of NZ_AQPF01000032.1, forward strand.
CTGAGCCGCCAGACAGACACACGGCGTCCTACGAGTTTTCCTTTTAATTGATTGCAAGGCTGCGCCCCATGTTGATCCGCCCCCTCATCACGCTGTTCACCTTCATCACGACCGCCTCCGCCGTACACGCACAGGTGAATTCACCGCTCACCGTGGTTGCCGACGAAGGCGGACAGCCCGCCCGGCCGTACTACGTGGCCATCGGCGCGGCGCAGGTGGATGAGGAAGACGGCTTTGTCGTAGCGACGCCGGACACTGTGCTGGACCGGCCCGCGACTGAGGCGGACATGTTGCCAGTGGTGTCCGAGCGGCTGAGTATCGGGCCGGTAGTGCCTCGCGCGCTCGATCTCCCTCCCGGCACCACCCCTTTTTTCCTGATTGGCACGGATCCGGACTCGGTGCGGTGGCTCAAGCAACGCCGTGAGCGGCTGGTTGAACTGCGGGCCGTGGGGATGGTGGTCAACGTGGCGACCGCTGAGGACCTCGCCGCCCTGCGCGAACGGGCACCGGGGCTGGAACTGCGCCCGATCCCTGGGGACGATCTTGCAGAGCGTCTCAGCCTCACCCACTACCCGGTGTTGATCACCCCCACCCGACTGGAGCAGTGACCGGAGACCATCATGACCACCGACTCCGTATCCCGCAGCGAGGACCTCATCTGGACAGCCCGGCCCAGCCAATGGCTGAACGTCCCCACTTTTTTTGTGGTCGCCGTGGCCGTGCCACTCTCCGTCGTTGGCCTGCCCTGGCCGTTTTCCATGGTGGGTCTCGTGTTCGTGCCGCCCGCGCTCTGGAGTTACCTGGTGGTGCGCTGTACGCGCTACACCCTGACGCCGCGGCATTTGCGCATTGAGTTCGGAGTGCTCACCCGCCACACCGAGGAAGTGGAGCTGTACCGCATTGAAGATACCGGCCTCTCCGCCCCCTTCTTTTTAAGATTGGTGGGATTGGGCAATCTCTACGTGCTGGGGTCGGACCGGTCCACCCCGCGCATTAACCTGCAGGCCGTTCCCGACACCGAGTCCAAACGCCAGCAGCTGCGGGACCAGGTGGAAGCCGCACGCCGCGCCAAGGGCGTGCGCGTGATCGAGTGATCGAGTGATCGGAGACGCGGCATGAGCCAGGATCACCCTATTGAGTCCTTGTTGCGCCCTGCCGTGGAAGCCTATACGGCAGGCACTTGCCTTGGGTGCGCCGTGCTGTGCTTGTGGGCGCCTTGGGCCATCGCGCTGACGCCTTCAATCGGCTACGGCACCGCCGCCGGCTTTTTGGTGTTCGGGGGCATCCGGGGCCGGCAGGCGTGGCGGATCTGGCGCTATCGCCGCAATATGAAGCGCCTTCCCCGGTTCAGTCTCACGTCACGGCAGATCCCGGTGAGCCACCGCCAATTGTGGCTCGGCAAAGGGTTCCGCTGGGAGGCCATTCACACTCGCCGTCTGTATGAAGCGCAGTTGCCCGAGACGCAGTTTTATTTAGATCCGTCCTTACCCTACCGGTTGGCGCGGTCCCTGGAGAACCGACTGGATCGTTACGCCTGGGCCGCACCGGCTATCCGGCTGCTCAGCGCCGATACGCCGTTTAATCCAGTGAGGCCCTTGCCACCGGTGGGCGGCCTGCCGGCGCTGCACGCCGTTGAGCCTAGCGAACGCGACGTGTACCTGCCACTGGGAGAACGGGTTGGCCACACCCTGGTGGAAGGCACCACTCGGGTCGGGAAGACACGATTGGCGGAGATACTGATCACTCAAGATATCCACCGGGGCGATGTGGTGATCTGTTTCGACCCCAAGGGCGATGCGGACCTCATGATGCGCATGTACATCGAGGCGCACCGCGCCGGCCGCGGCGACGCCTTCCACATTTTTCATCTGGGGTACCCCGCGTTATCGGCGCGGTATAATGCTGTGGGCCGATTCGGGCGGATCTCCGAGGTGGCCACACGCATTTCCGGGCAATTGTCTGGAGAGGGCACCAGCGCCGCGTTCAGAGAATTCGCCTGGCGGTTTGTCAATATCGTGGCCCGGGCCAGGCACGCCCTGGGGCAGCGTCCCACTTACGAACAAATCTTGGCCGACGTCATCAACATCGATGACATCATGATCGAGTACTGCGTCGCGGTGTTACCTCAATACGATCAAACCGCCTGGGATCAGATCCGCGAGATTGAAGGAAAACTCAAGCCGAACGCCATCCCCCGCAATATGCAGGGCCGTCACCCCCGGGTCGTCGCCATTGAGCTGTACTTACAGGGCAACCCCGTAGCCGATACCGTGCTGCAAGGGCTTAGATCCGCCGTCCGCTACGACAAAACCTACTTCGATAAAATCGTCGCCAGTTTGCTGCCGCTGCTGGAAAAACTCACCACCGGCCAGACCGCCCAGCTGCTGAGCCCGGACTACACCGATCTGGAAGACAAGCGTCCCATTTTCGACTGGCGTCAGGTTATTCGCCAGCGTGGGATTGTGTATATCGGGCTGGATGCCATGAGCGACTTTGAAGTCGCCCAGGCCGTGGGCAACTCCATGTTCGCGGATCTGGTCAGTATGGCCGGCCACATCTACAAGCACGGCATCGATGATGGCCTGCCTGATATCGGACGTCGCGCCGGCAAACTCCCCATCAACCTGCACTGCGATGAATTCAACGAACTCATGGGCGAGGAGTTTATTCCGCTGATCAACAAGGGCGGCGGTGCCGGCATTCAAGTTACTGCCTATACGCAGACCCTGTCCGACATTGAGGCGCGCATCGGCAATGCCGCGAAAGCCCGCCAGGTGGTAGGTAACTTTAATAATGTGATCATGTTGCGGGTGCGGGAGGACCGAACCGCGGAGCTACTGACCCGGCAACTCAGAAAGGTCTCCATCAACCAACGCATGCTGATGTCGATGACCTCGGACAACAGCAACGTCGATACGGATCAGGATTTTTCCAGTTCCGGCGGTGACCGCGTCTCCACCGTGCAGGTACCCATGATCGAACCGGCCGATGTCGTTTCACTCCCCAAGGGCCAGGCGTTCGCGCTCCTAGAAGGCGGGCAGCTGTGGAAGATCCGGATGCCCCTGCCGTTACCGGACACGGGCAAGGAGATCCCCGACGGCATCGCGGATCTGGCGTCACGCATGCGCGAGAAATACCACACCGGCGATCACTGGTGGGAAACGGTGATGCCCGCACCCATCCAGATTACCCCGCCGACCGGTGACGTTGGTGTGCCGGCAACGCCGGCCTCGTCCATCGCCGGTCTTGCGCCTCAAAAAACAAACTGGGAGGGGGATTTTGAGGTCGCATCCGGTTATTCGAACGACCTGAATGATCTCGATGACGGCGTGGATGAGGACTGAAGGGTAAACCATGGCGGAAACGACGGCTCAATCCATTCAGCCCAGGCACGGGCGTCGTACCCCACCCGGTCTTCTGTCCCGGCTGCTGGGGCTGCCGTTCCGGATCCTCGCGGTTCTTTTAATCTCGATTATCTCAGCGGTCCTGATCGAATGGGTCGGAATGGCGTTCCAGTGGTGGGACCAGCCTGGGGCCGAGCATGCGCTGCACATGATGCATACGGAAGTCGGCTGGTTGGATAGCCATTTTACGCAATCACTGTTGCTGTCCAACCCGGTGGTGACGGTACAAGCCGCCGTGGAAGCGGCCTTCGATACCGTTCTGATTAAAACCGGCATTGGGCCCGCGCTGATGCAGTATTCCAATGAATCCGGTTGGCTGGGCACTGTAGCGACCTACCTCCTGGCCGCCATCTACATTGCACTGGTCATCCTGGTACGGGCCGTGATCTTATTCTTGACCTTCCCACTGTTCATAATGGCCGGGTTGGTCGGGTTCGTGGATGGGCTGGTGCGGCGCGATCTGCGTAAATTCGGCGCGGGAAGGGAATCCGCGTTCATCTACCATCACGCCAAGCGCTGGGCCGGGCCGGTCTTCATCACCGGCTGGTTACTCTATTTGAGTGTCCCCTGGTCCATCCATCCCAACACCTTCCTGTTGCCCTGTGCCAGCCTGTTTGGGCTGATCGTCAGCATCGCTGTGGGGTCATTTAAAAAGTATTTATGATTGAGGCATACCAAGCAATAAACGGGGGTATTCGCCAGAAGCCCCGAGCCAGTGGCGGTTCAGGGCGATCGTATCATCACTGCAGTTTAGGAAAAGACAACGTAAAGAACCTCGTACAAACAGTCCCCTTCTGGAGTGGCCCACTCGACTCGGCCAACCAAGGATCCTGGCCTCTGAAGAAAGGCCCCGATTTCTTTATACTCACCCGGTGCCGCAGCCTGGTCCCTTTGTATCGCCGCGATGCCCTGCAACTCAATCTCACCGCGTGATGACCACCAGGCAGAGAGCTCTGGATAGCGGTTCATGACCAGCATCACCTTGATCACGTCGTCTTCAAATTCTGGGCATTGATCAAGGTAAGCCAAACGTTTCAGATCACCGAGCACCGGTCCAGAATTTGAGTGCAGCCGATTTTTAACCTCTATCCCAATCCAAGGATCCGTCCCCAAATGGTAGGACATCAGGTCCAGGCGCATCCCCATAGGGAGCGGGTACTCAGCGGCGACATAGTACTCACCGTGTTTGATTAATTCCCCCGCAATATGGTGCGTAAGATTCGCCTCGTTGATTTCCGAGTTACTATAGCGCTCAGAGCTATTTATATCCTGATGTTTCTTGAGGGTTTCAACTGCCGCGACAATCCGCTTCTCAAATAACTCCATTTCCTTCTGGGTACTCATTTTATGCCCCGAATAGTTAGATATGAGTAATGGGTGATCCCGCCTCGAACTCAGAGGATCAGGACAATAGGAATAATATATCATTGAAAATATATGTCTACTAACCCCATTCCGGCTTCACTTGGCCTTCGAGACCCCAGCCTTGAGCCAGACAAGAAAGGCGCTGCTTTTCCGCATCTCCCCTCTTGGAACACCTCCCATCGTCCCCACTTTTCGTTTCGCCTTCCCAATGTGAAGGGATATCGCAATAACCCACTAAAGAAGGAGCGCAGCCTATGGGGCCTGTTCGAAGGCTATATCTGACGATCATCGACTCGATATCATTACTTCAGCGCCGACTTCTCAATCGCCGTACCATGCGCGGCCAGCGTCAACGGCGACGACAAACCCGGCTCGGGCGGGTTCTGAACGTGGTTCAGTTCGAGACCTCCGGCGTGTATCGCCGGCTCGATGGTCTGGATGAAATCGAGATATGGCTCCGCTCTCATCATCCAGATATCGACGATCGCTGCGAGTACTTGATCAGCATCCTTGAAACCGAAAGGCTTTTTTTACATCAACTGATCAACGCCTGTGAAAAGGCTGACCACTACTTCATGGTATGGAGTGGCGTACGGGCCCGCCAAAGAAGTCGATAATCAGCCCAAGAGGGTTTCCACATTGAATTGGGGGGTACGCATCTGGCCAAACCAAGTTGATGACGTTCCCTCTTTCTCCGCATTTCAAAACCCACCTTTTTCGCAAAATTCTGACGTCAGGACGTTTGGATTATCCGTTCCGCGCGCCTCCCCCCTTATCTAGCCTTCCGGTCATCACGTTCATCACAGGACTGACCGGGCATGAGGTTTCCCTCTTCGTTACAGCTTCGCACACGGACTCTGACCGCTTTCACTGCTGTCTTGATCTTAGCGGTCACCAGTGGGGCCTCCCGTGTTGCCGTTGCCAGTGACGTTAACGACGCCATCCAACGGCGCGATCTGGCGTTGCTCCAACAACGGTTGGTGGATCTGCAACGGGTGGTCGATCGGCTCGCCTCTCGGCCCGTCCGTCACCAGACCGATGCCCACGCCTTCCGCGCCGGCCAACGGGTTTTCCTCGATGTGGACGCCCTGCATCGCGATCTGCAAATCGTTATCGACGGCATTGAGTCCTACATGGCGCCCCCGCGCCTGCCACCACGGCGCCCAACGCCGCTTTCCGGTGACTATCTCACTGACACAGCCCTGGAGCGCCAGTGACGTATGGATCCCTCCTCCGCGTTTCAAGTTGGGGCCGGCCAGTCCTGGGCGTTGTTCGCCCTGGTCATCGCCGGGCTCGGCTGCACCGCCGTGCTGCTGTGGGCAGCGTGGGCTTACATCAGCACCTTCCACGGCTGGTCCAGCCATCGCGTGCCCGGGACCATCGCCGGCCGCGCCGTAATCCGCATCGCGGTGGTCGTCCTCCTGCTGTCCTGGGTTTTTCTTTCTTAAGTCGCCCTTTCACCTGCTCTGCGCTCACTACTCTATGGAGATTGTTACGATGAATCGTTTTTTCCATCCCGTGTTCCAAAAAAGCCGTCATCGCATTCACGAGATCAAGACGCTGTTTTACCGGGTCCTGGCCCTGCTGACCGTGGGTATCACGTCATCGCCAACCCTGGCTCAGCTGCCCACCATGGATGAACCCACCCGGGGGGAAGGCAGTGGTTTGATGGAGACCATTCAGAACTACCTATACGACGCCGCAATCCTGGGCGGGCTGATCATCGCCACCGTCGCGTTCTACATCGTGGGGCAATCGGCGCTCGCCAAGTACAAGGAAGCCTCTGAGCGCGGTCAGTGGGGCGCCTTCGGGATCACCATCGTGGTCGGCATCATTCTGATCGTCGCCGTGATCTGGCTGGCCACCAAAGCCGCCGAAATTTTGTAAGTCATCGGTTCAAGGCGGATTACGATGGCCACACCCACCATTACCTTTTTGCCCTCCCGGCTCAATCAGGCTCCGGTGGTATTCCGGGGCATGACCGGCCGGGAGGTCGCCTTGGCGGCGGGTGCCGGCGTTGCCGTGGGATTGATTCCGGGCATTGTCGCCGCCTTCGCGCTCGGCATCGCCATGGTTCCGACCTGTGGCGCGTTGGGTGCCGGGGCGGTGGTGTGGTTCGGAGGGGGCGTGTTACGGCGTCTACGCCGTGGCCGCCCGGAGACCTGGCTGTATCGCCGCATCGCCTGGTCACTCGCCTTGCGCGGGTTCGCCAGCCGCCATCGCTTTATTACCCAGTCCGCTATCTATGGCACCCGGCGGCACGCTGCTGTTCGCTCCAAGCACCGCACCCATCCCTCTCAATCCACTCAAAAAAACCGGAAGGGAGTATGAGTCGATTTCGACACGCTCAGTCCGCCCGCGATGCCCACATCCTGACGTTGCGGGTCATCGTCGCCGTGTTGCTGCTGTTGTGCGGCGGGATGTGGTGGGGCTGGAAAAGCGCGCCCCAGGATCTCACCATCCACAACCCGCCCGATCTGCGTTCCGGCAGCACGCGCAAATGGTGGGAGGTGCCGCCCAGCACCGTCTACAGCTTTTCATTCTATATCTGGCAACAGCTCAATCGATGGCCGGCGAACGGCGAGGTGGATTACAAACGGAACCTGCACGCGTACAGCGCGTATTTGACCCCGCAATGCCAGGTGTATCTGGAGAACGACTACGCCGCCCGTCAGCGCCGCCAGGAGTTGAAGGGGCGCGTGCGGGGGATGTACGAGATCCCGGGACGGGGCTTCCGCAAGGACGCGGTCACCATCCTGGATCGGAACCACTGGGTCGTTACGCTCGATCTGGCCATCGACGAACACTACGCCGGTACCCCGGTCCGTGACGTTTATGTGCGCTATCCGATCCGCGTGGTGCGCGCCGATGTGGACCCGGAACGCAATCCCTGGGGGTTGCAGTTGGATTGCTTGGCCGATACCCCGCAACGGCTGTCCGTGCCCCGTGGCGATACCGGTGACGACCCGACCGGCAACGCCGACTCAACGGAGAAATAATTCATGGTGCCTTTCCTGAGAGTGTCCCTATCGACCTTGTTCGTGGTGGCCTCGATCCTGACGCCGGCCTACGCTGTCGAGATCCACCATTGGGAACGCAAACCGATTCCGGTGGACTTGCCCGTCGGTGAGGAGCGCATTGTGCTAATCGACCGCAATGTGCGCATTGGGCTGCCCGCCGAACTGGCTGACCCCGAGGTACTGCGCGTCCAGTCCGTCGGCGGCGCGCTTTATTTAATGGCGAAACAGGCCTTTGAAACACAGCGAGTGCAAGTCCAAGACATTGAGTCCGGCCAGATTTTTTTAATCGACCTGGCCGCCACGGAAGGAGCCAGTGCCGAGGATCTTCGCATCGTCGTCTCCGGGGACCAGTCGGTAACGTCCGCGGCAGATAAGAAAAAATCGGCCAACGAAGAGGGAGCTTCTTCAACTGACGCGTCGAACGCGCCGCCCTTGCCGGTTCGATTGACGCGGTACGCTGCACAAACCCTGTACGCGCCCTTGCGCACTGTGGCGCCACTACCTGGCGTGCGCCGTGTCCCCATGCGCCTCTCAAAAAAAGTGCCGCTGTTTTGGGAGCTGCCGTTGCAGGCTCGGCCTTTGGCGGCCTGGCGTCTGGACGGTTTGACCGTCACGGCGGTGGAAATCACCAACCCGGATCCCAATCGGGAATTCGGGCTCGATCCACGCCGCCTGCAAGGCGAGTTCGTCGCCGCGACGTTTATGCACCCAAGCGTGGGTCCGTCCACCTCAGAGTATGCGCAAACCACGGTGTTCCTGATCACCCGTGGAGGTGGACTGGAAAAAGCGCTCTACCCCGCGGCACCGAAACGTCAGGGCGCTGAGACGAAGGAGACAACCGATGCTGAAAAGTAATGGGTTGCTCAAAATTCTGCTGCCGTTCCTCGTCATCGTGGTTCTGGTGATCGTGATTCGAGGCTGCAACAGCGACGACGCCCCGGACACGGCAACCTCCGGGGATTCCGGTGCGCCGGACGCGTCTCTGACGTTGACGGACGATGAGATCCAAGCACTGGGTATCGAGGGGGATACGCCCCGGGATACAGTCGCCACCCTGGTCGGCGAGATGCGCGCCATGCGCAAAGAGCTCGATGACACCCGGACGGAAAGCCAACAGCTGCGCGAGCAGAATGAGCGCCTGACGGAGCGGGCGGGTAACGTGGACAGCGCCATCCAGGCCGCGCTACGCGAAGAACGCCGGCGCGAGGCCGAAAAAGACCAGTCCTTGCTCAAGACGTTCGAGTCCAAACTGGACACACTGCGTCATTACACCGATCGCGGCGGTGATGGCTCAGATCAAGAGGAGCTTCCCGTTGGCTTGGGCCTGGGCGACGGCGGTCTGAGAAACGGTTCTCTGGGGGCGGCCGGTACCATCACGCCAGGATTGGTCTGGGTCAACCCGGCCGACGCCCGCACCGACGAAAAGACAGGGGAATCGGTGTTTCCTTCCGCCTTTTCCTTTTCCGATACCGCCACTGGCGGCGCGAAGGCGCTGGGCCGGGCCGCCGACAGCGTGGAAAGCCGTATTAAGGGTAAAGCGGATCCGAACACCGTGCGCCCGGTCTATACCATTCCCCAAAACTCGACGCTGACCGGCTCGGTGGCCATGACCGCCCTGCTCGGCCGCGTGCCCATCGACGGCACCGTGAACGACCCCTACCCGTTTCGAGTGATCGTCGGCAAAGAGAACTTAACGGCGAACGGCATCGAGATCCCTGAAGTCCGTGGCGCCATTCTCGCCGGCACCACCACCGGGGACTGGACCCTGTCCTGTGTGCGGGGTCAAGTCGATAGCATCACCTTTGTGTTTGACGACGGCACCGTGCGCACCGTCCCCACCCCCGACGATCCGGACGACGGTAATTCTTCCTCTAAAAAGGGTGGGATCGGTACCCTTTCAACGCCGCATGGGCTGCCGTGTATTCCCGGCGAGCGCAAAACCAATGCCCGCGAGTTCCTACTGACCACGTTCCTCATGGCAGGCGCGGAAGGCGCCGCTGACGGCATCGCCATGGGCGAGACCAGCACTCAGATGGACACCAATGGCGCCTTTACCGCCCTGACCGGTAACGCCGACAAGTTTATTTTGGGCCGCTCCGCCTCCGAAGGCCTCTCCGAAACCCGGAAATGGGTGCAGGAGCGGTTCGGCCAGACGTTCGACGCCGTCTACGTGCCGCCCGGCCAGCCGGTCTCCGTGCTGATCGACGTTCCTCTTCCCATCGACTACGAAACCGAAGGACGAAAGGTGCACTATGCGCAATCCTCCTGGTCCCAACCTTCTCTTGATTGATTTTTTAATCGGTACCAAGCGTGCCCTGGTGGCCGCGGCCACCGTACTCGGCGTCCTCGGTCTGGGTGGCTGCGCCACTTCGCAAGACAAACTGATGCCGGTGGATGAGGCCACCACCATGGCGGACCTGTGGCGTCAGGGCGGGCAGTCCGCAGACTCCGCCGCGTCATCGACTCAAAACACACATCCGCGTCTTCAGGAAATCCGGCATACCCTGCGCCGGCCGTTGCCGGACGCTCAACAGGGGCTGGGGCCCTATCACCCGTACACGCGCCATGTCGAAAACGAGATCCGCAGTCAGTTCCCCCGCCTGCCCAATCCCGATTTGGTGATGTACGTGTATCCGCACCTGGCGGGCAGTCCCGAGGGCGAACAGGTGCCAGTGCCGGGGTATTCGACGGTGTTCCCGTTGTACGAGCGGGTCCAGTACGCCCAGCCCGGAGAGGTGGCCTGGCCGTGGCCCGCGCAGTCCGTTGAAAAACCGTAACCCCCCCGGCTCTGCCCATTCCTGCTGACCGGAAGCTGTTAGGACATCGTTATGCTCGATACTTTGAAAGCCCTCTTCAGCCCCCACTCGAAAGAGCAGCGGCCAGCAACGGCTCAAGATCTCGACGACACGGGGCCGAGTGCTCCAAGTGATGACGGTAACGACGGGCTACGGGCAGAACCTCGCGGCAAGCCCCTGACCTGGCGGGAGATCAAACAGTCCTACCAGAGAGGTCCGTCGTTCACCCGTTTTTTGCCTTGGGTGGAATACCTTCCGGAGTCGGGCTGTTTTTTATTGGAGGATGGCGTCTCTGTTGGCATTGCCGCCGAGGTGACGCCGCTGCCCACCGAGGGACGTTCTCAAGCCGCGCTATCAGACCTTCGTGATCAAATCGAAGCCACGCTACAGGATGCGATTCCCGAATACGACAGTCACCCTTGGGTGCTGCAGCTGTATTGCCGGGACGAAGTGGATCCCCGTGCCGACATCGCCCATCTGAGACAGTACGCCGATCCGAACCTGCTGGAGACCACCTTCACCCAGGCGTGGCTGAACAGTATGGCGCAGCACCAGCAGGCCATCGCCAAGCCCGGCGGGCTGTTTCATGATGATGTGGTGACCCGCACGGATTGGCGCGGGCAAACCCGCCGGGTGCGTCTGGTGCTGTATCGCTGGCTCGGCCCCAATCCCAAAGGCGTCCCCGACGAAGCCGCCAACCAGGTCTATGACCGTCTGGCCGCCGGCCTGGAAGGCACGGGTTTACAGCTCAAAAAAATGGATGGGGCGGCGTTTCACCGGTGGCTAGTGCCTTGGTTTAACCCGCGCCCCGCCACGGACGCCGAGGCGCCGCACCGGTTCTACGAGCGGGTGGCGTATCCCGGGGACGAGGCGGTGTCCGCTCTGCCCGATTACGATTTTTCGGAGGACTTGATCTACCAGTCACCTCGCGGCGATGCGGATACCGGGTTGTGGTATTTTGATGGCCTGCCACACCGCGCCATTCCGGTCGAAGAGATCCGGAAGGCTCCAGAGGTCGGTCACCTGACCGGGGAAATGCCCCGCGCCGGGGGCAAGGCCTTCAATGCGGTGATGGACATCCTGCCCGAAGACACCGAGATGGTCTTGACCATCGTGGTCACCCCCCAGGAGCCCCTGGAAGACCACATCAATACCCTGCACGGCAAAGCCCACGGCGACAGCGTGCACGCCACGGCGGTGCGCGAGGACTGCCAAACCGCCCGGGAGATGCTCAGTAAAAACCACAAGCTGTATCGCAGCGCGCTTGTATTCTATGTTCGGGGCCATGATGAAACCGATCTGGAGCAACGCAGCCTGACGCTTCAGACGCACTTGCAAAGTGCCCAGCTGAAGCCGGTGGACGCGGAAGACGAAATCGCCCCCCTCAACACCTGGTTGCGCTGGCTGCCCATGGCGTTTGACCCGCAACAGGACAAACAAAACTGGTACACGCGGCTGAACTACGTCCAGCACCTGGCGAACCTGGCGCCGTTTTTTGGCCGGTCTCGCGGTACCGGGAACCCCGGCCTGAGTTTTTTTAATCGAGGTGGCGGCTCCTTCGGGTTTGACCCTCTATCGTTGGAAGATCGGGCCAAGAACGCGCATACGCTGATCTTCGGCCCCACCGGCGCCGGCAAGTCCGCCACCATGAACGCCATCTTCAGCCAGGTGATGGCGATGCGCCGGCCCCGCTTGTTCGTGATTGAAGTGGGCAATTCGTTCGGGTTGTTGGGGGAGTATTTCCAGCGACAGGGACTGAGCGTCAATCGCGTCAAGCTGGCGCCCGGGAAGGCCCCACCGTTACCGTTGTTTTCCGAAGCGCACCGGCTGCTCGACGAGAAAACCATGGAACGCCGCAAGGTGGAGGACCGGCAGGACAAATGGTCCGAGGAGCCCGCGCCGCTCCCCGACGACGGCAGCGAGGACGACGCCCCGGAAGAGGATGAACGGGATGTCCTGGCGGAGATGGAGCTCACCGCCCGCCTGATGATCACCGGGGGCGATTCCAAGGAAGAGGCGGAATACCGGCGCGCGGACCGGCGGCTGGTGCGGGATGCCATTTATCGGGGCGCGGAGCGCAGCCTGGCCGAAGGGCGGCAGTGTCTCACTGAAGACGTGGTGGCCGGTCTTCGAGACATCGCCATTGACCCGAATGTACCCGAACCGCGACAGGCGCGGGCCCATGAAATGGCCGAGGCCATGGCGCTGTTTTGTGACGGATTCGATGGCGACGTGTTCAACCGACCCGGCGACGCCTGGCCGGAATGCGACGTCACCATCGTCGATCTGGCCCACTTTGCTCGCGACGGCTATGAGGCCCAGCTGGCCCTGGCGGTGATTTCCCTGACCAACATCATCATCACCTTGGCGGAACGGGACCAGTATTCCGGTCGCCCCATTATTCAGGCGATCGACGAATGTCACATCGTGACCGTCAACCCCTTGTTGAGTCCGTACCTGGTCAAGGCGGGCAAGATGGGCAGGAAGCTCTCCTACTGGATTTGGCTCGCCACTCAGAATATGGAGGATTTTCCCGATGCCGCCGAGAAGCTCCTCAACATGGCCGAGTGGTGGCTGTGCCTGGTCACGCCCCCGGATGAGATCGAGCAAATCTCACGGTTCAAGACCCTGTCCGCCGATCAGAAGGCCCTTATCGCCAGTGCGGCCAAAGCCCCGAAACGCTACACCGAAGGCGTGGTCCTGGCTGACCGCATCGAGGCGCTGTTCCGCATCGTGCCGCCCTCTCTGTATTTGACGCTCGCCGGCACCGAGGGCGAGGAGAAGCAGGAGCGCAAGCACGTGATGGACGAACATCACTGCGGGGAGCTGGACGCCGCGATCCGCATCGCCGAAGAGATGGACCGCAAACGGGGACTGGCCGGCCACTGACGGCGCGCCCCCACGGCACCCATCGCAATCTTTGACCCCATCTAGAATTCCACTGAAGGAGCCCTCCATGCCCCACACCCCGACTTGCACGGCACCATTGAATACATCTCGGGACCAAGGTGATGCCCCCAAAAAACCCGTTGCCTCGCACCGCGACACGCTTTCCCAAAGCCAGCCCCCTTTTCAGTTCCAGCGGGTGGACACGCCGGACGGCGGCGTCACCTTTCGGCAGCACCGGCATCCCGGCCGTGAGGGTGTGGTCCTGGATGTGAGCGTGGCATTCGGAGAGGCAAGCCCCGCGGAACTGTCGCTGGACCTGCGCCGACGCACGCGCCGCGGTAACGGCCGCATCGGTGAGCAGCGGATCTTTCAATGGTCCCTGGATGCCCGCACCGCCGTCCAACTGGCCAGTGTCCTGATCCTGATTGCCGAAACCCAGTTGCAGGATCTCGACGAACAGCCTCACACCACCATCGCCGCCGAACCGGACAAAGCCGATTTCGGCTACAACTGGGTGCGCGACGACATGGCCACCGCCGTGACCCGGCTGGAACAACGCAAGCAGCGCGGCCATCTGTTCGGGCTGGTCCAACGCTGCCTGGAACTGTGCGATGAAAAGCGGTTCATTCAGGAACTGGCGCTTGATCTCGCCGCCTGGGCGGAGCGCTCCGGCGACGGTTACGCGGCGCAGAAAGCCACTAGCGCACTGGCTCAGATTGGACTGATTTCCGAAAGGACACTTAATTGACGGTTGATGCCGCGTTACGCCGCGTCGCCTGCTCCTTTTTCTGGCGACGATACCAATCGCTCAGATCATCCAGCAGCGCTGCCTCCAAGTCGCGTGTCCGTTCGTGCGCTGGTGCTGACGTTGACGCCCTGGCCGCCGCCAATGCCGTCCGTTGTTCACGGAATACCGGCGACAGCGCCTCGGTGAAAATGTCGTGCCCCTCCTCGTTCATCCGCCGCCGCAACGCCGAAAACAGCGTCGGCTCAGGAGGGTGAGCCAGCAAACGCGCCCGATCGCTGTCCTCAATGGCGTGTTCTTCAGCCCAGAATAGCACCGCGTCCCGCCAAACGTCGGAATACGGGGCATGCGCGAAGGTAAAACGCCGATCCGCTTGCGGGTGGCCCAGCACATCCGGGTGACGCGCCACGGAGAACGCCGGAACCCAGTCGTCTCCGGACACATAAAACACCGCGGTCAGTCCGTGCACGCCCAGGCCACGGCCCGCTGGCGTCTTGGGATCATCGGTGGTGACGAACCGCTGATACGCCCGTTCCCGCTGCTCGATTTTCCAATCCAGATCCACCCCCACCGCGCTTAACCACTGATAGCGGACCCATAGGTTGGATTTGTTCTGGGAGGATGCCGTTCGAGTGGAGAACGTCGCTTTTCGGGTATGACCGTCGATACAGCCCGTCACCTGGAACCCGACGAAGCCGCGCGGGTGTTGGCCTGGAGCAAAATACTCGATCATGAATGTGTTTATCCTCGTTATACCGTTGGCCTGGATCACATTAGACCAAGCGATAGAGTAACAAAAAATGCCTCGGCAGGGCGTCGGGTTTTTCCGTTGTCGGCGGCGCAGGCGATGGCAGCATGCGGGGACGCCCCATAACCCTGTGTCAATGCCATGCCTTGGTCTCTTCTGAGCGTTCTTGAAAACCCATTCTTCCGTTTCCAGTACCTGCTGGCTGCCGCCCTCGGTACCAGTGCGGGTCTCACGCTTCTGCCCCCTGCTTATGCCGGCACCGAGGTGTTCACCGTCGCCACCGAACCCATGACGTCCGTACCCGACGACGCCGTGGTGGTCGAACTGGACGCCCCAGCCCGGCTCGACGGGGCTTTGTCCATGGATCTGCCCGCTGATCCTGACGCTGCAGCCCAGGCGATGCAGGCGCGCATGCGCTCCGATGACTGGCAACACGTGTTTAAGGAATACGGACGAGCCTACGAAGCCGTGGCCCGGGCCTGGCAGATCGGCATTGAAAAAATACCCGCTGTAGTGGTGGACGGCACTTATGTGGTCTATGGCGTCCACGATGTGGCTCAGGCCCTGCAACGCATTGAGCAGGCTCGGGAGACCACCCAATGACGTTCATATCCACGCTGTTCTATCGGGCACGCCACCGCCTTTGGAAGCTGCCTGGTGTTGTTGGCCTTCTCGGACTTTTCAGCGCCTTCGGTGTTGTCGGTCTTCTCGGCACCGCCGCACCGGCCCGCGCCGTGGACACGGCGTCCATCGTCCAATCCGCCTGGTCCCAGGATTGTCTGCAGTACCGGGTGGTCGGCGTGTGTCTGTGGCTGCGCTGCACGCCGTTTGGCTGCTCGGTGCGCAGCAGCGTCAAAGTCGGCCATTACATCCCGGAGCTGGTGGTCAGCAGCTATCAGAACACCGGCAAAAACCCCTGGCGGGACGTGGCGTTCATGAGTCCTCCGAATGGCAATGCCCGCGGAGGTGGCGTTACCGCCGAGGGTACCGACGCCGCCAGTGCCACCGGCGAGGACGGCATTCACAATAGCCTACGCTTCAAGAACGGCGATGCCATTGGACATCCGGCCTCGGCGATTTTTAGTCAATTCACCGGGCAATGGGGATATACCTGTTCCACCCCGGCACGGCCGTTGCAGCCGTATTTTTTGTCCGTATTGGACACCTACGCCTGGCGCGAAGGGCTGCCTGAAAAAGTGTATCCCCAAGCGCTCGTCCCGGGCCTGCGTGAGGTCCGTCAAGGACTATTGAACCGCTGGGGCAATGTTTATCCCCGGGCCGGGTTCGTGACTCAGTCCAACGATTACAAAGCCGCCGCCGTGGTGGCGCAGCGGGTGGCGGATCTGGTCACCCGCAACGGCCAGCCCCACGTCTACACTCCGCTGGTGCCCCGAACCCGCAGCTCTCGTGGCATTTGGGCCCCGCCCCCGGTCAAGGAAGGTGACAAGGACACCCACAAGTGGCAACGCCTGACACCGGCCATGACCCAGTCCTGCGCCGTGTTTCCGGACCGCGGTCCCGCCGCCTCGTTCCGGGGGCATCTGGCTCAACAAGGCGACTACGCCTGGGCGCTGTGGCGACCGTACAGCTGCTGCAAGAAACGCGGACAGAAACTCCTTTCCCATACGGGAGATTACCCATGAGGACCTTGAGTGTGATCTTAAGTCGGGCGCTGGCGAGGTCGGTATTCGCTGCGTTTTTCATGTTGATGCTCTTCCCCGCCCCTGGCCGGGCCGAGTCCGCGGACAGTCTCTATTATCAGATCGGCGGCGCCTCGCCGGTGGCGATTTCGGCCGGACGGGGTCACCAGCCCGGGCAGATCGGCCTGGGGCTGCGCTGGAACGCCAACGCCCGCTGCGGCAATTTTGATCCCAAAATCACCGTGCGCAACCAACTCAATGGGGCCACGGATGGCTTTCGGAGCATGATGGGCAACATCGTCCGTAATGCACAGGGGGCAGTCGCCAGTCTGCCCGCCATGATCATTCAGCGGGCGGATCCGGGCCTTTATGACCTGGTCACCAACGGTGTGCTGCAGGGCAAGGCGGATTTCAGCAAAGCCAAACTGTCCTGTCAGCAGATGGCCGAGAAAATGGGCGACATGATCCCCACCAGCGGCTGGCAGCGCCGGGCCGTGGCCGAAAACTGGCAATTGGCCGCAATGGCGTCTCCGGATGCAGTCCGTGCCGAAGAGCGCGTGGAGGATGAGGCCGGCAACCGGGGCACCACCTGGGTGGGCGGCGAAAAACGCGGCGGCAGTGGTCAAGCACCGATTCGAGTCATGAACGACACCGCCACCGCCGGTTACAACATCCTGCACGGCCGCACCAACACCACCGATACGTCGCCGGTCAGTGGCGGTGGGGGTGGCTGGGGCTCCGTGCCCACGGATGACGGTAACTGGGCTGGAGGTGGCGGTAATGGTGGTGCCGGCGGAGGTGGGTCCGCCTGCCGGGGTGGCATGTGTACGGTCTGGGGCTCGCCACAGGAGGCCGCCCAGTGGATCAGCAAGGTTGCGGGCGAAGAGGTGCATCGTACCTGTGATGGGTGCGAAAAAGTCACCACCGAGGCCGGTGCCGGCCTGATGCGCGATCTTGAAGACGAACAGCAAAAGCTCGCTCAGGATCTGGCCAGCATGGTTAATGGCACCACACCGACGACGCCGGAGAACCTGCGCAAGGTCTCCGCCGGTCCTGGATTGTCCGTATCACGCGGTGTCATCGAAGCGCTGAAAACCGACCCGGAAGGCCCGCTGCTGCTCCACCGCCTGGCCGGTGAGATGGCGCTGGCCCGTACCCTGACCAAAGCCATTTGGGCACGCCGTCTATTGCTGGCCGGCGCCAGCGAACCCGGGATCTCCGACAACGAGGAAGGTCAGACCGCTATTGATCGGCGTCTGCAGATCCTGGATCGGGACATTGATTCGCTCCAGACCGAGATGGAAGTGCGCCAGGCGCTGGCCCGTAATGCAGCCAGCACCGCTATTTTACGGCGCTCGGGGTCCGCAAGGACCGGGGCACCAGAGTCCGGCGATGCCCTGCCCGATCCGCTGGATCAATTGAAGTAAGTTATGCCGGGCCTCCTTGTGCCCCTGTGTATGGATCGCGACCCAAACCGTAGCACAGGATGCGCCCGGCACCCTTTTCATCGCCGATCAGCGAGGCGAGCCCATGTTGTCTGCACCGCCACTATGGCTCCCCTTCCAACTGGAGCCCGACCCAGTCCGGCAAGAGCGGTTCAATATCGGTGTCGGCATCATCCGTAATGACCGGTTGACCACGCGCTTTGTCGAGGCTCTCTGGCCCCTCTTCCCTCTCTACGCCGGACGGCCCGACGTGGATTTTGATGCCCTCGACGACATTGTGCGCGCCGCAACCGCGTACTATCCGGATCAAGCCTATTCCGAGGTTCGCGCCGCAACGCCTCTGCATCCACAGCTTCATCTTGGTGAGCCTCAGCCATTGGCCGCACCCACCCAGGGCACGCGCCAACTCGATGCGCTTTTCCGAGCGCAGGTCGGTCTTGCTCAGACGGTCCCCCGTCCTGAGCCGCTTTTTCAGATTGGCCCCAACGGCGACAGTAGGCTTAGCCCCGATAGTCAAGATCGTCTTGCCACGCTCCGGGAGCGCCTCCAACGACACGCGGGATCACCACGGCGCACTTGGCTCTCTGCTTTTCGTGTCGCAGGCCGGATGTATTGGTGTGCGGACATCACGGGGGCAAAGCAGGACATCACCGTACAGATGGCCATTACAGGCCGAACGAATTGGCCCTCCGAGGATGACGTCCTCGACGGCATTCTGGAGTGGGAGGCGGTGGATGATCTGGACGCCTGGCAGACCCTGTTGTTCCTGAGCCAGGGCTCGGTCAACGACGTCCGCATCGCGCATTACTGCGGTGAGCGCAACACCAAGTGGTTCTATCTATCGCCAGTTATCGAAAGGCCGTCGTCATGAACGCTTCTAAAATCAGCTCCCTCGGCACTCAGGACTTGCAGTCTCAGTTGGCACAGGCTATTGATGCCCATCCCCAGTGTCGGCCCGGATTGCTGGCCACCCATCGGGTAGTCTCGACCGCCTGCGGCCCCTCCGGCGATGTGGAGTTGTTGGCGCGGATCCATGTGGGCGCCCTGGGCCGAGGGCACTGGCATGCCCACGTTGCAAGGTTGCCCGTTCCGGCACCCGAGACGTCAAAGACAGAAAAAAAGACCGTAAACACGGCACCGCCATACCCTTTCACCGCCCTGATCTGCCACAGCAACATCGTCTATGACGCCCCTGAGGTCAATCTGCTGTTTCAGCGCCACTATTACTGGATGCGTGACCGGGTCTACTACACCGTCCCCAAGGCCGGGCATCGTGATCAGCTCTGCCGCTCTGCCACCTCGTTCGCGCAGGCGGTGCAGGCGTTGGCGGCGATGCTGCGCACGTTCCACCCCGATCACCATCTCGGCGAGCCGGAAGGCGGGGAGTTCTGGGACACGCGGGTCCAGGCGCTTTACGGCACCACCGTCACCGTCATCGATGGCGCCCCGCTGGCACCGCCGGGTACCCCTTTGGTGTGGGAAGCCGAGCCGTAAAACACCGTGATTGTAAGGAGAGCGAGATCATGCCCCACTCCCCATCCGCCCAAACGCGGCACGAGGCCGCCGCACTCATCCAGGCCCGATTGGCGGATCGGCCCGATCTGGACGCCGGCACCCTGCTGACCCAGCGGGCGTTGGTCACCTCCGACGGCCCCTTCGAGGGGCCGGAAGCGTTGGTTCTGCTGGACTGCGGGGCCGGTCTAAGCCCCGATTACGGTCACGTTTTACCCCATCCGCACCAGCCGAACCGGTTCGTTTTTGCCTGCTGTACACCCGTCGGCCGGTTTGATGGTGCCAACGCCGACCTCGTTCTGGCCCGTTATCATCACCTCGTGCGGATCCAGAACCGGTATGAGCCCTACCCCTCTCGCGACGGTGTTCTGTCCTACCAGGAAACCAAGTCCTTCAACGACGCGGTCAGCACCCTAGTGGCGTTTATTCGGATATTCGATGTCTGGCGTGAAGAACGGCTGCCCCCTCTCGAAACTCCTCGACATTTATTCCCGGAAACCCGTCTGCTCGACATCTACGGTGTAGGAAACTATTGACCACGCAACGCCATCAGGGCGGCCAGTAGCCGCGGCTTATCCAGAATCCACCCAAAACGTCGTGATGCCTCAAGATAGACGTCCTCTCCGATCGGCACTTCGCTACCTCTCACGACGTTCCCTCCATCCGAGAAGCACTTAACCATCCGGCAGGAACGTTTCCCCTCCCAGATCTGGGAAAGCGGGCTCGATCCGCCTTTCTGTATCAGGAAGTGAAAGGGATAGTCCCTGGGGCCTTCCCCCTTCTCGATATTCACCAACGCCAAAAGTGTGAAGGGGACCGCCCAAAGCGGGATACCCCGATACGCCCAAATGCGGCGCTGATCCGCTCGCCGGATCATCTCGCCAAATTTAGCGACAGGGAACGGAATCGGCTTGCCGCCCCGATGGCACATCTGTCGACAAAATTCATATGCGGCGCACAGCGTGTCCCGCTCAAAAAACTGGGCACGAAGACGCTCTCCCCGGGTTGTATCCCAACCATCGGCATACATGCCTCGAAAGCGCCCACCTCGATTAGCCTGGGGGCAGTCGTCCAGTGGGTCCGCATCATCCTGACGGTCAGGATGATGGAAACTCCGCGGCACATCTGGGTTAGAGCTTTGTACGCCGTAAGGGTGAACAGGTTCACCACACGAAGGGCAGTACGCGTGAATGCCCTTCGCCCGATATTCTGGCGTAGCTCTCTGAATAAACTCCTCCGGGGTCACTATCTGGCCTCCAGGCCGTGCAAAACACGCATATCGCATCCCTTCACCTCTATTCGCATCCCTATTCAGACACTGCCAGCCTCATCCCCTTGGTTGAAGATGTGAGTGCCGCCTTCGCCAATGTGTGGGTTACAACCCCGCAAACCGAACCGCCTAAAATTCAACACCAAGACGTTAGGGTTTTCCATTGATCCGAATCGTATCCTCGGCAGCATGATCAGCATCGTGATTGTCAGACCTCGGATCCCACTATGCCTGCACGTCCTACCTGGTACCGCCCTGCTCGCTGGAGCCATCTCTCTCGCTGGACGCTGTTTTTCGGCCTATGGGCCACCCTGCTTGGTTTGAGCCTGGTGCTGACCGCCATTGGCAGCCTTCTGGCAGGTGGCCTTTATGAATGGCATGCCCTCATGGCTCGCCTGACGCCGTGGTGGGTGGTCTGGCGGATCGGGCTCTATCTCACTATAGGCATTCTCTACTGGCGCCGGTGGCGGCCCCGGATCCTCGCCTCAGTCGCCCGGGATCGAGATGGCGGTGCCGCTGCCCGGTACCGACTACGCCGCAGTGAACGGGCTGTTGTGATCGTTATCGCCACCTTGGAGCTGTTCAACGTCCTGTCTTACGCCGGAGGTACCCAATGAGCGCGGATCTGATGACCTTCGGGTATTTCGAGCACGTCGTTCTGATGATCGGCTGGGTAGTCAACAACGCCATCTGGGGCATGCTCAACGAGAGCATGGTCGCCGCCCTGCCCTTCGTTGCCCTGGTGCTGAGGGAATGGTACCAGGCGCGCCGGGAGGGGGAGGACGAAGGCAACAAAGGGCTGCTCACTCTGAACCGGATCGAAGCCGGCTTTTACGCCATGATTTTGATTTATGGGTTCTGTACGGCACCGATCATGAGCGTTAATTTCCAAACGGGCGAATACGACCAAACGCACTTCCAGCAGTGCGGCACCACCGTCTACGAGAGCACAGGGGGAACCGGTGCCGGCATGTCGGCCCAGATCCCTCTGTGGTGGGCGGCCGTTCACGCCGTATCTCATGGCGCCACCAATGCCGCGGTGGCCTCCCTACCCTGTAAACCGGCGTACCAGCACGTCGCCCAGAAGCTGGATGAAACGGTCGTCAAAGACCCCAAGCTGCGGTATCAGCTGAATGAATTTCAGCAGTGGTGTTTCGGGATGGCGCGCACCAAGCTGCTGCGCGACTCCGCCGGCAACAGCGTGCCGCCGGATGTGACGCTTGATGTGGACTGGATCGGCTCCAGCTACTTCCTGAATACACCAGGCTATTACGACAGTCTGTACGCGGACAAACCCACACAGGGGTTTCCGTATGACGCCACACGCGATGCAGGACGTTCCAGCACGGGGCCCGGCCAACCCGGCTACCCGACCTGCAAGGAATGGTGGGAATCCGGCACGGTGGGACTACGAGCCCGCTTGATGGACCAGGTGGATACGGACACCCAAAGCGCCCTCTCCACGGTATTTGGGACCAGCTCCGCCGAGGATGCGGCCCTGCGCCGGGTGCTCAAAGGCAACCCCCGCCCGTCACGGAAGCCAGGCTACGGCAGCACCTTTGCCGAAGAGGGTCTGAGCGGTTGGGTCGCCCGCCTAGCCAACGACGCGGTCGGGTTTATTGGAATGGGAGCAGCCGCCGCGGCAGCCGCGCCGGCGAAGGCCATCATGGTGGACGCCCTGCCCATGGTGCAGTGGTTGACGCTGATGGCCATGATCATGGCCCTGCCCTTCATCCTGGTGTTTTCCGGGTACTCCTGGAAAGTCACGGGGCTCTTCACCTTCATCATGTTCGGCACCGTGTTTATGACGTTTTGGTGGCAATTGGCGGCGTGGTTGGACAACAACCTGACCGAGATCCTCTACGGCGCCGACATGGAAGGTTGGTTGGCTGGCCTTGGCAACAGCAAGGAAAAGAGCATCCGCTGGTTCGTCAGCTTCTCCATGTACCTGGTGCTGCCCGCACTGTGGATGAGCATGCTTGCATGGGCTGGATACAGAGGTGGCGAAGCAGCATCAACCGCTATTAAAGGTGGACAGGAAGAGGCTAAATCGGCTGGCGGGAAAGGCCCAAATGCCGCCAAACAAGTAGCCGGGAAAGCAAAGAAATAGTCATAAAGGGCAAGCCCTAAGCTTGCCCTTCCCTACCAGTTATATGGATTCCGTTGATCCAATGACAAGCTATTTAGGTGCTCATCATCTTCGGTCGCACCGGATGATGAACCGGAGTCATCTTCATCGGGAAGAAAGGCTACCAAACCACCATTCAGAAGGCCTCGCCCAAGGACTCCGACCGCAAGAAGCCCGATAACGGCAACCGCAATCCAAGCAACAACTGATTCCAACAAAGAACCGAATACCAGCAGCACCAGAGGCAGGCCGATGAGCAGTGCCGCCAGGATCCAAGCGGTCTGGCGGGAGCTTCGATCTTTGTTAGCGGACGTCAGCTCGGGATTGTCTGCCCAGGCGCGAGCCTCTTCAGCACGGGGTCCCGCTTCCGGGTTCTGAGCCTTCGGACGTTTTGCGCGCAGGCAATCCCGCCACGCCATCGGCTCGGAGGCCGGCTGTTGTGCCTTCTCCGTCCAATGCCGATCGTTTTCAGCTTTATGGTGCTCTGCCTGATTCAGGGGCTCATCGGTCATGACGCCCTCCCGGGTCATCGTGGCTGTTCAAATAATGGTCAGTTTGCCTTAGTGGTATTTGTAGAGCAAGCTGGTCTATCTAGATCCTCCAATTCAGTTGTAGTCAAAGAACCTACCACTTCCGCTTCATGTGGTCCCTTTAACTTCCTCTTTGCTGTCAACATCCTCTTTAGGATGCGTTGACTCTCTATATCTGTAAGTCTCGGAAACAAAGTCAATGAAAGCCACTGCGGAGGTTACCGCCAAGCGAGCGTGACGTGGCTGAAGGCCTCGATGCTGCCCATCCCGGCCATGGCCGCTACCGTACAATCCACGGATACGGGCAAGATTGCTTGTGAGTTGGGTGAGGTTGCGTAGAATCAAACGAATCGCCTCAGCTCCTTTCGCTTCATCGGTGATACCCTCTGGCACCAAGCGTAACTCCTTAGTTAATTTTTTTGTTATATCTCCCAGATCATCTGACTTAGAGACCAATACACTCCGTTTACTGAGTATTGTTTTGCAGCACGATTCCACCAAATCCTTCGCGGTGCCGATAGCAAGGGCGGGGTCACGATCCACTGCATTTTCCAAGCGTTCAATTTCCTTTGCCATCCAGCCTGCATCCAATGCGTCAGCAACGGTCTTGGCACGGCTTACCGCGTGAGATCCCCTGTGAGCAACTTGGCAATAAGCAAAGCGGGGGCGGCCCGCTATTCGTTCTTCCTCTCGTATTTCCCAACCAGCCGGGTGTAGTTGATCATTAAAATGTGAAACCAGCTTAAACGCCTCACTCCGACTAGGGCGTGCTACAGGATGCACCATTTCACATAAGAAGCGTAAAAAAGTATCAGCAGGGCCATCCAGCAAGTTGAATCGTTCATCCGTAAAGACCCAATTACGCTCCCAATCTTCATTATTTATACAGTGCTGCCAAATATCGCTTGCCGCGTCTTTATATCGAATATCGTAGGAAGGCAATGCTTGGAGATCAAAAATTCGGCTTAGAAACTCAACTTCATTAAGCTCACCATGCCAAGTGGTGTCCTCCAAACGCAATCCATCCAAAATATTAATCCGGGTTTGACGCGGAAGATCATTCCCCTCTTCTCGCCAATTACTCCTTTTCACCCTTGCAGGGACGATCTTTGCGGAATACCAGTTCTCGGTCTCCCGCTCCAAGACCATTTTCAGACGGGCTGAAATCTGCTCCTCAATTTGACTCTTCCGAGGGCCTAGATGGACCAACTCTCTCGGAGAAACCTCAATTAAGACCTCCCATATTTCTATACCACCGTTCCAGTTATCATACCCTGTCTGCCTTGCACAGCAGTTATTATCACGAACCAAATCTGCGACCTCGCTCATGCCTTCCTCCAAGAGTAATGCATGAACTGTTGCCAAAATCTCTTCTAGTTGCGGACTTTCCACCGGACCTCCTTAGTTTTAAGCAAGCACATAACAAACGACCGCCACATTAATTTTCAGCCATCTGGTGGTTCCCACCTTGCATTGAGTGCAACCAATCACAACGGCCACAACAAAACTCTATCCATTACGACTGATTAATTCGGGAGCTCTATCCTCCCACCACTTTCGGCGCACCTGGCGACCATGAGAGCGCACTCCCCATATCAGCGGCATAATGTCTTTAATATGCGCTTTCTTAGCCCATCCCCCCAGATAGCGCATATATCCAATTACATTCACATACTCACCAACAGCATTAGTCAAAACCTTAAAACTATCGTCATTCCATTGATGACCACCGGCAATGCTACTGGAAAAAAGATCAACCAATACGGGTGTGGGTTTAAGGCCAAAGCTCGTGATACCGGTCACCACCGTTGCGCAGATCGGATCTGGGGAAAATGCCCACTCTTCACTGTTGTCTTGGTGCACCCTCACCCCCATCTTCAATGAGAAAATCAACGCCTCTTCCTGAACTTCGATTAAAGCCAAACCATCCTCATTAGGCTCTGACACAGGGTGAAAACGCTTGGGATTATTGCCGGGGAATAATTTTCGATAAAGCCCTTCGGTGTCAACTTCATTTGGCACGAGAATTGAGGAAGAGAAAGATCTTATCGAGTCCGCGATATATTTTCGGTGCGCAATATACCCGTTAAAGGTATGCGTTTCAGAGTCCATCTTCATCCGTTTTTCAACATGATGAGATGCATGCAGCCGGGCAACAAAAGCCGCCACAAGTAACGGCAGCCCCACCCACCACATTAAAGGCTGCATCAGAGCAAAGAAGTTATAAAATCCTTCATTAGTAAAATCCATCTTACGCCCGCAAAAAATCCCTAGAAAACCAATAATAAATGGAACAAAAGAAAGTCCAACCCAAAGCAAAAAGGCCCGCTGTTTGTGCACCGCACTATCATCAAAAGAAAAGAAGACAACAACTTTCCTCATCCCTATCCCCCTTACACTTTACATATAAAGTCAAATCATAGTTATTTATTTCCCCCTGGTCATCTCTAGCAGAGCAAGATTCAATTGCATGCGGCAGCCACAGACCTCACCCTATAGCTTAGCAACAGCAAGTCATACAGAGGAAACGGTGTATCTCGATGCCATAACATCATGAAGAGCCGATCGTCCATGAGGAGATTTTTCGCCCCGATAATCAGAAGAGATGATTGTAGGGGACGCGCGGGGATGATTCCAATTTTGGTTGGCCAATCTTATCATCTAGGACACAATACCCTAAGAACCTAGAAAGCTAGTGAATACCGAATGTATAGAAGGGGCGCAAAGTTTAGATGGTGCGATACTCGAGGGTTTTAGAAAATAGATTTAGGCGCCATGGCCCCAAAATTGGTTACTGCGTGCTATGCCGCAAGAAGCGGCGACTAAGCAAAGACCATGTTCCCCCTGCTTCATGTGGAAACAAGAAGGACGTAATACGACAAACTATCTCAACGTTCTTTGAACACGAAGGCGATCGAAAACCACACCCCACCATCCAAGGCGGGAGTCATTTCAGGACACTGTGTTCCACCTGTAATAGCTTGTTAGGCAAGGAATATGACACGGAACTAAAGTCCCTTTATGATCATGTTTCCGCTTTATTTCGAGCAAGAGAACAGGGCTTTTTTCTACCCCCAAAGGGAGAGTTCCCAATCAAGCCGCAACGACTGGCACGATGTATCTTAGGGCATATGTTGGCAGCTTACCCGGTCGAAGCCGTTCTTGATGACGAACAACTCCCCATTGAAGAGACCATCTCCAGTTATGTTCTCAACCCAAGTTCATCCCTTCCCGCCGACCTCAATCTCTACTACTGGTACTATCCTTATTCACCCACAGTTGTCGCTAACACCATGGGAAAGATGATTCTATTTCCAGATAGAACTGTCAGCTTTACAACATCTCTTCTGAAGTTCACTCCCTTCGCTTTTTGGCTTGTATTCAAGAAACCCGAAGGTCTCAGAATTCATTTTCCAACTTTGGCGTCTGGGGAAAATCGCGGATTAGACGAGGAGGCGGGCTTTATCTTGGACTTCGAGAGAGCGACTTCTCAACATTGGCCTGAAATGCCGCGGAGTAACGAGGCTACGTTAACAAGCGAACCCATGACCTCAATCAGCATTCCCAAGCCCAAGAAGCCATCAAGGCACGTGCCAAAAAATTCTACTACATGACAATGCCTCACGCCCTCCGGATCGTGCTCAAGATTTACACGTTGTAGACTAGAAAAGCGCCTCACCGCCGGGGGCTTCAATGTGTCCACTTCCCCTAAAGTGAGACAGCATT
>NZ_AQPF01000033.1:0-43202 GCF_009846745.1 Alcanivorax xiamenensis
TCCGCCACGGTCGCCACGATGTTGCCCGTGGCGGGATCGGTGACCGCGAACCGCTGCGCGGTGTTTACCCAGTTGCCGTCAATATAAGCGTCTTGCCGAAAGAGCCCGTTCTGTTGAAGAGCGCTTGAAAAAGCGGTGGTGTCAGTCATCGAGTTTGATTTCCATGCCGTCGCGGCCCACCACGATGGGCCCTTGATACTGATCGCCCACCGCCTGGCGCCAGACGTCATCGGTGACCAAAGGATCGTCGGCGGGAACGAAATGGCTCAGCACCAGCTTCTTCACGCCGGCTTCCCTGGCGATACGGCCCACGTTCCCGGCGGTAACGTGGTGAGAGATGATGGCCTTGGCCAGAGTGGAGCCGTTACCGATACGTTTGGCCAGGCGTTCGACAGCTTCCACGTGGACCACTTCGTTGATCAGGACATCGGCGCCCTTGGCGAACTCCGCCAGCGGCGGAAAGTAATTCAGGTCGCCGGAAAGAACGATGGTCTTGCCGCCGGTCTCGAACTTGTAAGCGAAGGCCTGGCCGTCCTTGAACGGCGGGTGCGGCACGCGCAGGGCGGAGACGGTGAGTTGCTTATCCCGATACACCACGCCTTCTCCGATTTCCTTTACGGTGATCAGCTGGCGCGGATCGGGTTTGCCTTCATCGTCGATACGCAGACCGATGTCCACCTGGAACGTCTTCCAGGTATTGTCGGTCATCGCCTGAGTACCGGGCGGGCCGAACACCCGCACCGAATGCTTCAGCCCGCTGGCCCAGCCATTCATCAGCACCGACGGATAATCCAGTACGTGATCGCTGTGCAGATGGGTGATGAACACGCCTTTGAGGCGGGCCAGCGGAATACCGGCCTGAACCAGACGCAGGCTGGCGCCGTAGCCGGCGTCGAGCAGGTAAAGATCATCGCCGATCATGAGCGCGGTGGATTGGGGCAAGCGCTGATCGGAGAGTATGGAAGGGCCGCCCTTGGTGCCAAGCAGGATCAGACGAACCGGCGCCTGATCCGCCGGTGCGGCGGCGACGCCGAAAGGGATCAGAATGGCTATGAAAAGCAGCGTCGCGGCCAGTGGCGAGCGTAAGCGAAGCATGATTTTTCCTCTTGTTGTAATGATGAGCGCGGGAGCGTCAATACATCGGTCAGTACACGGCAGGCGGAGCCGGGTTGTGGTCACTGGCCATGAATCGCCCGGCCAGGTTTTTCAGAGCGCCCATCAGCAGGCTGGTGTCCACGCCCACCGCCACGAACAGACAACCGAGGTCGAGAAAATGGCGCGCCTTTCCGGGATCGGCATAGAGAATACCGGGAGCCTTGCCGGCGGCCAGAATGCGGCCAATGGCATTCTCAATGGTCTCTTGCACTTGCGGGTGAGCGGGGTTGCCGCGATGGTCCAGAGCGGCGCTGAGGTCCGCGGGGCCGATGAAGACGCCGTCGACACCCTCCACCGCGGCGATGGTGTCCAGATTGTCCAGGCCGGCTTTTGACTCTATCTGCACCAGTAAACACATTTCGTCGTTGGCCTTGTCCAGGTAACCGGGCACGCTGTTCCAGCGCGATGCCCGCGCCAAAGCGCTGCCGACCCCGCGCACGCCCTCCGGTGGGTAGCGCATGTCCCGGACCAACTGGCGCGCCTGATCCGCTGTCTCCACCATTGGCACCAGCAGTGTCTGTGCTCCCAGGTCCAGGTACTGCTTGATCAGAGCGGTGTCGCCCACGGGGGGGCGCACCACCGGTTGCGAGCGGTACGGAGCAATGGCCTGCAATTGGGACAGCAGGCTGCGCAGATCATTGGGCGCGTGCTCACCGTCAAGTAACAGCCAGTCAAAACCGGCGTTGGCCGCCAGCTCGGCGCTGTAGGGATGGGCCAACCCCAACCACAGCCCGATTTGCGGTACGCCTTGCAGCAGGGCCCGTTTGAATGTGTTCACCGGCATGTCCATGAGATTTCTCCGTTAAACAAAACGGCAGGCGATGGCGCCGAGATCACCGTAGTCCACATGAAAGGTGTCGCCGGGGCGCACCGCCACCGGTCGGGTGAAGGAGCCGCCGAGAATCAATTGGCCGGGCTCCAGGCCGACACCGTAGGGTGCCAGCTTGTTGGCGAGCCAGGCCACGCCCTTGGCCGGGTGGTTGAGTACGGCGGCGGAGACACCGGATTCCTCGATCACGCCATTGCGATACAGCACCGCCGACACCTGTCTCAGATCCACGTCCATGGGCCGAATGGCACGGCCACCCATGACCACGCCGGCGTTGGCGGCGTTGTCGGATATGGTGTCGAAGACCTTGCGGGTGGCGCCGCTTTGCGCGTCCACTTGCTGGATACGGGCGTCGATGATTTCCAGTGCCGGAATCACATATTCGGTGGCATCGTAGACATCGAACAGGGTGCAGTCCGGGCCTGACAGCGGTTTGCCAAGCATGAAGGCCAGCTCCACTTCCAGGCGCGGTACGATGAAACGGTTGCAGGGAATATCGGTTCCCTCGTCAAACAGCATGTCATCCAGAAGGGCACCGTAGTCCGGTTCGTTGATGTTGGAGGATACCTGCATGGCACGGGAAGTCAGGCCGATCTTGTGGCCGATCAGCTTACGGCCGTCGGCGATTTTTTTATCCACCCAGGCCCGTTGAATGGCATAAGCGTCTTCGATGGTGATGTCCGGTTGTTCCAGTGACAGCTGCCGGATCTGGGTGCGCCGTTGTTCGGCGTCGTCGAGCCGCAGGGCGGCCTGGCGAATCAAAGCCTTGTCGAGCATCAGCTCTCCCCTTTGAGAAAGGCGTGGATGTTGTTGTGTTTGAAATTCAGATCCGGGTTCAACTCGGTCATCTCGAAGGACACCGCCAGTAATCGCTTTTCCTGCAACGGCGTGAAGTGGGCCTTGATGACTTCGAACAGCGCTTCCGCCACCCGCCGGCGTGTCGCCAGGTCGCGGCCGCTGCCGACCTTGAGGGTCATGTGCACGAACGCGTAGTCGTGCTGGCCGTCGGCGATGCGCCAGGTGTCATGACGGATGGCGCGGCTGCGAATGCCACCCAGTGGAAACACACCACTGTTACCGAGAACCTCGTGGATGTTCGCGAACAGACCGTCGAAATCCGCTTCGGATTCCAGATTGCCGCTGTATTCAGCAATGAAATGAGGCATGAGCCATACTCCGTTTGAGTACGTCGCGCGGTTACCAGGGCAGTGGGAACACCGCATTGATCTGGCCGGTGCCGGAACTGCCGAACGGTTCGGTAAGAATCTCCACCGGCTTGTCGTATTCGGCGCCGCCCAGCAGGCCCAGCAACATGGCGGTGTCATGCATGCCGCCTTCGCCATAGCAGTGCTCGGCATAGTCCGGCAGCATGGAGCAGAACTCCCTGAAGCGGCCCTGGCGCCACAGGTCCACCACCCTCATGTCCACCTGGCGATCGAACTCGCGGGTCCATTTGTGCAGGTTGTTCTCCGCTTCACGATCGTCGGAAAAACGGTGGGAAAGCGATCCCGAAGCCAGTACCAGAACTTTGTGATCGCTGGCCTCGATGGCGCGGCGTACGGCGGCGCCGAAGGTGAAACTGTCCTCCAACCGGTGCCAGGCGTTCCAGGCGGCGATGGAAATGACACTGAGATGCTGCTCCCCGGGTACGTCCATGTGCATGTAGCGCATGGGCACCAGGGTGCCGTACTCCAGTTCCAGACTGGGGATGTTGTGAGCCAGGGTACGCACGCCGGCGGCGTTGGCCTCGGCGGCTATGTTTTCTCCCAGCGCGGGGTTACCGCGATAACGGTAGCGCATGTCCTTGATGAAGTGCGGCAGCTCGTTGCTGGTGTAGATGCCTTCAAACCGTTCACCGCAGTTGATGTGAAAGCCGCTGTTGACCAGCCAGTGCACGTCGAACACCACGGCGGTATCGGCGCCGAGCTCACGGGCACGGCGGCCGATTTCCTTGTGGCCGTCGATGGCCGCCTGCCGGCAGCCCTGATGTTTGCCCGGCAACTCCGACAGGTACATGGAGGGCACGTGGGTGATTTTAGCGGCGAGAACGACTTCGCCCATGATTTTTCTCCTTATCCGAGATTGGCGCTCCGCCCTTGAATCTTAAGCTGGCGTTCACACGCCCCAGCGGGGAATGTGGTGACTGCCCATGGAAAGGCAGACGTTCTTGACTTCGGTGAAGGCCTCGAAGCTGTATTCACCGCCTTCACGGCCGGTACCGGATTGTTTGATGCCGCCGAACGGTTGACGCAGATCGCGCACGTTCTGGCTGTTGATGAACACCATGCCGGCCTCGATGCCGCGGGCCACCCGGTGAGCCTTGCCGACGTCCCGGGTCCAGACATAGGAGGCCAGGCCGTACTCCACGTCGTTGGCCAGTCGCAGCGCTTCGCGTTCGTCCTTGAATTTACCCAGACACACCACCGGGCCAAAGATTTCTTCCTGGCAGATGCGCATGCGATTATCCACGTCGGCGAAGACCGTGGGCTGAATGAACTGTCCGTTGGCCACCCGTTCGGGCAGCCCGGCGGGACGCTCCAGGCCACCGGCCACCAGGTTGGCGCCTTCCTCGATACCCAGACGAATATAGCCGGTGACCTTCTCGTAATGCTGACGGGTGATCATCGAGCCTATCTGGGTTTCCGGATCGGCGGGGTCGCCCACTTTCAGGCGTTTGGCGCGCTCGGCAAAGGTCTCCACGAACTCGTCGTAAACACTTTCCTGAATGAAAATACGGCTGCCGGCGGTGCAGCGTTCGCCGTTCAGAGAAAAAATGGTGAACAACGCCGCGTCCAGGGCCCGATCCAGATCCGCGTCCTCGAATACCAGTACCGGTGACTTCCCGCCCAGCTCCATGGAGTATTTCTTCATGCCGCCGTTGCGCATGATATTGCGGCCGGTGGTGGTGCCGCCGGTGAACGACACCGCGCGCACGTCCGGGTGGCGTACCAGGGCATCGCCGGCGCTGGCACCGTAACCCTGGATCACATTGAACACGCCGTCGGGCAGGCCGGCTTCCTTGGCCAGACGGCCCAATTCGTTGGCGGTGAGTGGTGACAGTTCCGACATCTTGAGCACGGCGGTGTTGCCCAGTGCCAGGCAGGGAGCGGTCTTCCAGGTGGCGGTCATGAACGGCACATTCCAGGGCGATACCAGTGCGCAGACCCCGACCGGCTGGTACAGGGTGTAATTGAGCATCTGGTCGTCCACCGGATAGCTGTGCCCGTTCATGCGCGTGCACACCTCGGCGAAAAAGTTGAAGTTATGCGACGCGCGTGGAATCAGCACGTTTTTGGTCTGGTGAATCGGCAGGCCGGTATCCAGAGTCTCCAATTCCGCCAGTTTCGGTACGTTCTCATCGATCAACTCCCCGAGCCGGCGCATCAACCGTGCCCGTTCCTTCGCGGGTGTGGCGGCCCAGCCCGGAAAAGCGGCCTTGGCGGCGGTCACCGCCTGATGGATTTCCTTTTCGGTACCGCTGGCCACCTGGCCGATCACTTCGCCGGTGGCGGGGTTGATGTTGTCGAAGGTCTCGTCGCTGGCCACCTGCTGGCCATTAATCCAATGCTTGATCACGGGTTACTCCTCGGTATTCCTGAAAAAGTCGCTCTCGCTGACCATGTGGTTGCGCAGCCTGCCGATCCCTTCTATCTCCACGTCCACCACATCACCGGGCTGGACGTCGGCCATGCCCTTGGGGGTGCCGGTGGCGATCATGTCGCCGGGAGACAGGGTCATGAAGCCGGACAGATACTCGATCAGGAAAGCGACATCGAAAATCATGTCGGCGGTGGTACCTTCCTGGCGCAGCTCACCGTTGATGTAG
The DNA here is from genome assembly GCF_009846745.1 of Alcanivorax xiamenensis. NCBI lineage: Bacteria > Pseudomonadati > Pseudomonadota > Gammaproteobacteria > Oceanospirillales > Alcanivoracaceae > Alcanivorax > Alcanivorax xiamenensis. The sequence continues at coordinate 5,811 of NZ_AQPF01000033.1, forward strand.
GTGCGCAGGCGCAGGTCATTGGGGTCGGGCACATCGTCACGGTCGACGATCCACGGGCCCACCGGGGTGGTGCTGTCGCGATTTTTCACCCGCAAATTGGGGCGGTAGTAGTTTTCCAGGTAATCGCGAATGGCGTAGTCGTTGCACAGGGTGTAACCGGCCACGTGGTCGAGGGCGTCGGCGCGCGCCACGTTGCGGGCGGTCTTGCCGATTACCGCCACCAGCTCGCATTCGTAATGCATGTACTCGACATTGTTCGGGCGCCAGCTGCGGCCGTTATGGCCGGTGTAGGCATTGGGCGCCTTGACGAACACCAGCGGTTCCTTGGGCGCCGCCGCGAAGGACAGTTCAGTGGCGTGGTCGGCGTAGTTCAGCCCGAGGGCGAACATGGTGCCGGTGGCGGGAGGCAGCCAGATGACCTGGTCCGGATCCAGTGCGGTGCCGTCCGCCAACAGTGGGTAACCGTCGTCATTCACGGCGACCGTCAGCGTGTCGCCCTGGTACTGAATACGTGCTTTTCTCATTATTTTGCCTCCCCGCCATAGTCGGTGACGATAGTATTGCTGAGCGTACCGATGCCCTCGATGGTGATGTCCACCTGATCCCCTTCGCGGACATCCACCCGGCCCGGCGGCGTTCCGGTGATCAGCACGTCGCCTTCGTTCAAGGTCATGAATTCGCTCAACTCGGCGATCAGGTGGGGAATGGGCCGAATCAGATCGGCGGTACTGCCGCGCTGCTTTTCGATCCCGTTAACCGTCAGGATCAGCGCCAGGTCATGGGGGTTGGCGATATCGTCGCGGTCTACCCACCAGGGGCCTAATGCGCAGAAACCGTCCCGGCATTTTGCTTTGATCGCCGGCCGGTAATAGCTGTCTTCCGGCAGACTGAACTCATTGACCACGGTATAGCCGCGGACATGGTCGAGGGCGTCCTGCTCGCTGACGCGACTGGCGCGGTGGCCAATCACCACGCCCAGGGCAGGGCCTGGCTGCAGTCGCTCGCCCCGGGGTAGTACCACGGCGCCCTGGTGAGCGTTGCGCGTATTCGGGGTCTTGATGAACAACACGGGTTTCTCCGGCGGCTTCTCATAGGGCGACGCCTGAAACTCCGGCAGTCGGGCTTCCAGCAAACCCCGATAGTTCAACGCCACACCGAACAGGGCGCCGTCGCTGACCGGCAGCCAGCGCACCGCGGCGGCGTCCAGCGTCGCGCCGTCGTCGCCGATGAGGCGGCCGTCCGGATCGGCGGTGGCCGTCCGGACGAGCCCTTGATATTCCACGTTAGCGTGCCGCATGAAGGCTCCTTGTTTTGTTAATAGGTTAATGTTTACATTAATATATTAATGAAATCAAGAAGACGTTGCCGAGCCCGTCAAAGCGGTGAATGATGCCGGTATCAGGCAGTGGGCAGGACGATGACAACAACCGATCCCATACCCAACATCAACATCGGTCAGGTGTACGACAAACGTTACGCCGATGCCGAGGTTCACTACGACGCGCTCGGCCCCATGGCGGACTTTTTCGGACGCAACATGCCGGCGCACCGCCATGTCCGTTTCTTCCAACTGCATTACGTCAAGTCCGGCGTGGTACGGGTGTACCTGGATGAGCATCAGTACCATCAGCCGGCGCCCATGTTCTTCCTCACGCCACCCACGGTGACCCACGCCTTCGTCACCGAAACGGGCGCCGACGGCCATGTGCTCACCGTGCAGCAACAGTTGGTATGGTCGCTGCTGGAAGAGAGCGGTGATTTGGGCGACTTCAGTGACATCGCGCCGCTGTGCGTGGCGGCCTCCCAACTGCCGGCATCGCAGGAACCGGCGATGGCGGGACTCGACCGTCTGCTGGATGAGCTGCGTGGTGAAATCCACCGGCCGCGGCCGGGACAGCCCCAGGCGGTGCGGGCCCTGGCGCAATTGATCTTCATTCAGCTGTTTCGGTTGGCGCGTAACCGCGTGACACCACAGCCGGTACGTCATGAGGATCTCTCCCTGTTTCAGCATTTCCAGATGCTGATCGAGGATCATTACCCGCATCACTGGACTCTGACCCGTTACGCCGACGAACTGGGCGTCACCGAGAATCGGCTCAACCAGATTTGCCGGCGTATCGCCGGCAAATCCAGCAAGCGCTTGGTGTTCGACCGGCTGATACAGGAGGCGCGTCGGTTGCTGATTTTCACCACCGCGTCGATCAACGAGATCGGTTACCAGCTGGGTTTTAACGATCCCGCCTATTTTTCACGCTTTTTTACCCGCGAAGCCGGCATGACACCGGGCCGGTATCGCGCGGACAAGCGCACGCCCTGAGAGCAACGCGTCGTTGATCATCGGGCGGGCGCTGGTGATCTCACTGACCTTGACGCACCATGGCCCCATTGAAGAAGGCGGCCAGCTCATCGGTGGCGTCCAGGGCGGTCACCAGGGAAACATACTGATCCGGTCGCACCACCACGACGGCGCCTTTCGGGTCGATACCCCGTGTCTCGAAGATGTTGTATTCCGGGTCGATGGCATAAACCTTTTCGTAATCCGTCAATTGAAACGGACCGATCTTCGGTGTGAACAGCGCCGGGATCATCGGGCCGAATTCCACCTCGCCATGGGGGCGTCGATAGATCACCTTGATATCGAAGAGACTGTCGGGATCGGTTCCTTCCGGAGTGTATTTCAACACCGGCGAACCGGCGCTGTTCCGCATCCAATTGGCCCAGGCGGTCAGCCGGGAATCCTCAGCCGGGGCGGATTGGTCGGCGAAAGCATAGATCCGCCAGCGGCCATCGGCGGTGGCATGGTGTCCCAGGTGAACGTCATTGCCATCACACACCCGCATGACCCGGGCGGACTTGAACCGTTTGCCGACCGGGAAGCCGCTGGCCAGATGCTGGTGCTGTCCACCACCGGTGATCATGGACGGTTGATATTCGGTCATGAAGCCCGCCGGGAATTCGGCGGTCTTGACGTAGAATTCCTTCAGCTCTTGCGGGTCGCTGAATTCCTCCGCCGGTCTGGCCATCAGGCTGGACCATTCGCGATCGAAATCAATCAGGTTCTGCGCCACCACCTGGCGCTCGCTGGAATAGGTTTCCAGCAGGGTCTCCGGGGCAATACCGGAAAGCACGTGCGCCAGTTTCCAGGCGATGTTCCAGCCATCCTGCATGGATACGTTCATGCCCTGGCCGGCCTTGGCACTGTGCGTGTGGCAGGCGTCGCCGGTTATGAAAACACGTGGTGCCCGGGTGCCGGTCTCCCCGGGAGGCACGTCATCGAATTTGTCGGTGACCCGGTGACCCACTTCGTAGACGGTGTACCAGGCGCAGTCCTTAATCTCCAGGGTGTACGGGTGGAGGATCTGGTTGGCCTTGGCGATGGTGGTTTCCAGCGTGGTCTGGCGTATCCGGCGGTTGTCATCGCCGGCCACTTCGCCGAGGTCGACGTACATGCGAAACAAGTGACCGCCTTCCCGGGGAATGTGCAGAATGCTGCCCCCGGAGGACGACTGGATCGCGCACTTGGTGCGGATGTCCGGAAAATCTGTGGTGGCGAGGACATCCATGACGCCCCAGGCGTGATTGGCGACCTTGCCGATGTGCTTGCGACCAATGGCTTCACGCACACGGCTGTGCGCGCCGTCGCAACCGATTACGTATTTGGCCTTGACCGTGCGCTCCATGCCTTCCTGGTCACCGCAAACGTGGCGCAATGTCACCGTCACCGGGTACTCCTCGCCATGATCGATCCGTAGATCCTGGAACTCCAATCCATAGTCCGGTGTCAGGCGGGCGGGGGCGTTGCGGGCGAACTCGGCGAAATAGTCCAGTACCCGCGCCTGATTGACGACGAGGTGGGGGAACTCGCTGATTTCGCCGCTGGCGTCGTCGAGGGCCACCGAGGAGCGGGTGATGTGGGAAGGGTTGGCCGGGTCCGGTGTCCAGAAAGCCATCTCGGTAATTCGATAGGCTTCGGCGGTGATGCGTTCGGCGAAACCGAACGCCTGGAAGGTTTCGACACTGCGCGTCTGGATGCCATCGGCCTGGCCCAGCCGCAGGCGGCCGGGGCGGCGTTCGACGATACGGGTGGTGATGTTCGGAAACTTCGCCAACTGGGCGGCGGCGATCATGCCCGCCGGTCCGCTACCGACGATCAGTACGTCGACCTGGTTCGGCGGAGTGTCGGGACGGTCGATACCGGTGCCGGATGCGTCCTCGATTCTCGGATCGTCGGATACATAGCCGTGATGGTGAAACTGCACTGTTGATTCTCCTGTTGTCGGGCCAGTCGGAACTGCCTGAACGGGGATCCGGCGGGCCGCGATTGTTGTTATCGGCGTATGACGTTCCGCATCTTGGCCGAGGGGAGAAAACGAGCCCAGGTGATTTACGCGGGAAAAATTGCACTTTTCGTGGGGTGTTCGTCGGGGGCGGTACTGAGAGTAACAAAAGAAAGGCGCCGGCGGTTTTTCCCAATCCTCCGTTGACCTGATCGGGGCGAGGTGTTAGAAATTCATTAATACATTAATGGAATCCGGAGGGCCGGCGAACGGAATCGATGGCGCGAACGGATTTCGATGAATAACAATCAGGGTATCAACCCGAGAGGTGTGTATGAATTCCAAAACAATCATGGCCCTGCTGGCGATCGTATGGCTGTCCGTGAGTGCCCAGACCCAGGCGGCGGAACAAAAAGAAAAAGTCACTTTACGTATCATGCATTTTCTTCCCGCGGTGGCGAACGCCCAGAAAAACGTATTGGAACCCTGGTGCGCGGATCTGGCTGAGCAGTCCGGCAACCGAATCGAATGTCAGATTTATCCGTCCATGCAATTGGGGGGCACCCCGGCGCAACTGGCCGACATGGCGCGCAACGGCGTGGTGGATATTGTCTGGACCGGTCTTGGTTATGCCGCCGGCCGTTTCCCGCGCAGCGAGGCGCTGGAGCTGCCGTTCGTCATGCCTCCCGGCGGTGTTGACGGCAGTGAAGTGGCCTGGGAGTTCTACCAGCGCTACGCCAAGGATGATTTCCGTGATTACCACGTATTGGCGATTCAGAGCGACGGCGGTGGTACTTTGCACACCGCGCGCCGTAAAGTGGCTTCCCTGGCCGACATGAAAGGACTGCGGGTGCGGGCATCCACCCGGCTGGCTTCCGAGATGCTGACTTCCCTGGGCGCCACCCCGGTGAGTATGCCGCCGGCGCAGATCGCCGACACCCTGGCCAAGGGCGTTATCGACGGGGCCCTGGCGGTGTGGGAAGTGGTGCCGCCCACCAAGCTGGATGAGACCACGCATTACCACATGCGGACCGCGCCGGATCAGGCCACGCCCACGGTGACCACGCTGGCGGTGCTGATGAATAAAAAGCGCTATCAGAATCTGCCCGACGATCTGCGCGCGATCATTGATCGGTTTAGCGGAGAGGCGCTGTCCCGCCGGTTCGGGGAAGCCTGGGACGTGACCATCGATCAGGTGGTGGAGCAATTGTCCGCTGATCCGGACCACGAGATCGTGACGCTGGACGATGATACTTATCAGTCCATGCGTGAAGCCTCGCAGAGGGTCACGGACGAGTGGGTGGCCTCCGACAAGGGCGGTATTGATCGCCAGGCGCTGTATCAGGGCCTGCGGGACATCGTGCGCGAGCACGCTGGCCGCTAGCGTGCCACCCGTCAGTTCCGCCCTTCAACTCTGATAAAGACCGAGGTTTCCCATGGTTGAAACGGTATTGCGCCGTCTCAGCACTGCCGTCGCCGTGCTTGGCGGTGCCGTGGTGCTGGCGGTGATTGCCATGTCGCTGGTCTCCTTGCTGGGGCGCAAGTTGTGGTCCGCGCCAATTCCCGGTGACATCGAAATTCTGGAAATGGCCATTGCCGTGGCGGTGGCCTCGTTCATGCCGCTGTGCGAGCTGCGCGATAACCACATTCGTGTGGATCTGATCGGCGGGCTGTTGCCGGCGTGGGTGAACCGCGTGTTGTTGTTGAGCAGTCATCTGTTGCTGGCGCTGGTGGCGGCGTTGCTGATCTGGCGCACCGGGCTGCTGACACTGGACAGTCATGAGTATGGCTCCACCTCCACCATGTTGGCGGTGCCGTTGTGGATTCCGCAAATGTTGATGTTGCCTGGGCTGGCGCTGTTGTGCGCCTGCGCCTTGTATCAGGCGGCGCGGTCGCTGACCGGTAAATCGCTGCAGGTGCCGTCATGAGCGGTATGGAAATCGGCCTGTGGGTGCTCGGCGGCGTATTGCTGATTCTGGCGCTGCGTGTGCACGTGGGCGTCGGCATGCTGCTGGGCGGCGTGGCCTGCTATCTGATCGTCAATCATGGTGACACCACGGCGCTGCTGTTCACCATCAACAATCTGGTTTACGCCCGCTTTTCCAATTACGACCTGGCGGTGATCCCGTTATTTGTGTTGATGGGGCAATTCGCCATTCACGGTGGTCTGTCGCGCGCGCTGTTCAAAGCGGCGGCGGCCTTTATCGGTCATTGGCGCGGTGGTCTGGCGATGTCCTCCGCCGGTGCCTGCGCCGGTTTCGGTGCTATTTGCGGTTCGTCCCTGGCCACCGCCGCCACCATGAGTCAGGTGGCATTGCCAGAGTTGGAGAAGCACAACTATCCGTCGAAACTGGCCGCCGGCACGGTGGCGGCGGCGGGCACCCTGGGGATTCTGATCCCGCCGTCGGTGCCGTTGATCATCTATGCCGTGCTCACCGAGGAGTCCATCGCCAAGCTGTTCATGGCGGCGGTGATTCCTGGTCTGGTGGCGATGTTCGGTTACCTGGTGGTGATCCGCCTGGTGGCGGTACGGACCATGGCGTCGGTGCCGCGGGTGGACAAGGCCGGCTGGACGCAGCGGTGGCGGGCGTTGCTGGAGGTCTCTCCGGTGCTGTTGATTTTCGTCGTGGTGATCTTCGGCATCTACGGTGGATGGGCCAATCTCACCGAGGCGGCGTCCATCGGCGCCGCCGCCTGCGGCCTGTTCGCGGTGGTGCGCGGGGGCTTGCGCTGGAACGGGCTGTATCAAAGTCTGATCGGCACCGCCGAGGCTACCGCCATGATCTACCTGGTGGTGGTCGGCGCCGACCTGCTTAACAGTGGCCTGGCGCTCAGCCAGATGCCGGCGGAACTGGCGGCCTGGGTCGCCGACAGTGGATTGGCGCCGTTCGTGGTGCTGTGTTCGATCCTGGCCCTCTACCTGCTGCTGGGCTGCGTGATGGACTCCCTGTCCATGATCCTGCTCACCGTGCCGATCTTTTACCCGATCGTGGTCAACCTGGAATTCTTTGATCTGACCTATACCGAGAAATCGATCTGGTTCGGCATCCTGGCCCTGATGGTGGTGGAGATCGGTCTGATCACGCCGCCCATGGGGATGAACCTGTTCATCGTGCAGAAGTACAGCGTCAAAACCTCTTTGGGAACGGTGAGTCGCGGTATCGTGCCGTTCCTGTGCGCGGACGTCATACGCATCGCCATCCTGGTAGTGTTTCCGGCCCTGTCGCTGCTGTTGCTCAATCTGCCGGGGAGCGGCTGAATCCGCCCCGCGCTTCCTGCTCCGGGCGCTGCCATTCCGGTGGCGCCCAGAAATGCTTCAGACGCTGTCCTAATGGCCCGGGCCGCAGCGCATCGCGAAACATGTCGCGGGCCTCGTGCACCGTCAACGTGACCGGATTGAAACTGTCCACCGGACGGGTAATGCCGTACTCCACCGGCACCGCTTCCCGCTCTTCCACGAAGGTACCGAACAGCCGGTCATAAAGGATCAGGATGCCGCCGTAGTTGCGGTCGATGTATTCGGGATTGCGGCCATGGTGGGCGCGGTGGTGGCTGGGCGTGTTGAACACGAACTCGACTGGGCGCGGCAGTTTGCCAACCCATTGGGTATGAATGAAATACTGATAGGCCAGATTCACGGTGAGCATGAAGAATACCCACACCGGCTCGAAGCCGAGAAACGCCAGCGGAATGTAAAAAATCCAGTTGCCGGCCAGACTGTACAGGGCGCTTTGCCGCATGGCGGTGGAGAAGTTCATGTAGCGGCTGGAATGGTGCGCCACATGAGCCGACCAGAACCAGCGGATGCGATGGCTGGCACGGTGAAACCAGTAATAAAAGAACTCCAGAAGCACGAACAGCAGCGCTCCGGTGAGCGGGGTCATGGTGACGGTGAACAGCCGGTGCTGGTAGGCCCAGTTGAACAGTAGCGCCACCAGGGTCACGGTGACCAGCGTATCGAACACCATGTACAGCGCCCCCAGGCCCATGCTGGCGACAGTGTCGCGCAGCAGGAAGCGGCCGCGACCACGAAAACGGATCCACTCAGCCAGGAGCACCGCGATGAATACCGGCACCATGGCCGGTAATACCAGGGTGCGCCAGTCCAGTTGTTGTAGTGTCTCGAACATGAGGACCTCGTGAAAATCCGGTCGCGTCCACGGCCAGGGTCGCCGGCGGAACGATCCGGAAAGATGGACGGACCTCGACATTGTTCCCTGGCGGCGCAAAAAGCGCTTGACGCCACCGGACTCTTTTTTGACAAATGACGACAGAGGGAGAAAACACCGCCGGTGAGAGAAGGGGCATGGGGTATATGAGCGCCAGCTGCTGGTTGTACCGGCGACCTGGTTTGAGCAAATGCGCCAGCAACTGCCGCGCGGCGGTGATTCGGCGGGGCCGTCGCGGTTCGCCTGCGAACAGGTCAAGGACGCCTTGAGGCGACGCGTGGTGGGCGGTGCCGTGACGGGGCCCACGGTGGATCTGGCGATGCAGGACCTGAGTCTTTCGCGCTGCTTTCTGGAGCAATGGTGGTGGGCCACGGTACATTGGCGTGTCCTGGGTAATGATCTCGAAGCACAGGCATCGACAGCATGAGCGATGAAACAACCGTGATGGCCTCCACTGACAATTACGTGGCCGCCGCCTACGCGCGGTTGCTGTACGATTATCTGGAAAGCCAGGGGGTAGAGGCTGAAGCTCTTCTGGGGGCACCGACGGTGCTGGCCGAGGATGGTCTGGAGAAAGTACCGTTGGCGTTCTGGCGGCGTTGCCTGGAGATTGCCAGCGAGCACCTGAACCAGCCGGCCCTGGGGTTGGCGGTGGCGCGCACTATCACCGCGCGGCATTTCGACGTGCTCGGCTATGTGGTGTCCCACTGCGGCACCCTGGGTGAAGCCCTGGCGCGGCTGGAGCGCTATCACCGCTTGGTGTATGACGTGAATCCGGCCCGCGTGGCCATCCTGGGCGATAGTCTGGAAGTGCGCTGGGGAGTGGAGCGTGGCCGCCCTGGCGCGCTGGTGGATGAAACCGGCGTGGCGGCGGTGGTGCAATTCATTCGCAATTTGTCGGGTCGGGAACTGCCGGTGGAGGCGGTGCATTTCGTCAATCCCCCGCCGGCGGAACTGGCGCCCTATCAGGCGTTTTTCGGCGCCGAGGTACGTTTCGATTGCGCGCGGACGGTGTTGCGGATACCGCTGAGTTATCTGGCGCTGCCCCTGGGGGCCCCGGACCCGGGTCTGGTGGATATCCTGGATCGGCAGGCGCAGGCGTTGCTGGACCGTCAGCCGCGCGCCGGGTCGCCCTACGACGCGGACCTGGTGCGTTTGATGCGCGAAGGGCGGCCGACACTGGACGCCCTGGCGGAACACCATCATGTCAGCGCGCGTACCATGCAGCGCCGTTTGGCGGAACAAGGCGAGGCGTTCCAGCCCTTGTTGCAACGAGTGCGTTATCAGATGGCCCGGGAGTACCTGGCGGACGGTCGTCTGGAACTGACGGAAGTGGCGGCGCTGCTCGGCTACTCTGAACACAGCGCCTTTACCCGGGCCTTTCGTCAATGGAGCGGTGTCGGCCCCAAGCGCTGGCGCCGTGAGCACTAGCCTGGATACTCCCCACTGGCTCGTTTGCCCTCAGCCGCCCAACAGTCTCTCCTCGGTGGCTTCCACCGCTTCCAGGGGGCCATAAAGGATAAGAATGTCACCGGCCATCAGCGTCTGATCCGCGTCCGGATGATGGATGGTCTGCTCTTGTCGGCGCAGGGCCTGCACTTCCACCTTGCGGGCGGGCAGATCCAGATCGCCCAGGGCCTTGCCGATACAGGCCGCCTGCCCGTCGAGGGTGACCGCGTGCAGAAGCCGATAGGGATTGCCGGCGCTGTCACTGGTGGGCAGCGACTCGCCATGATAGTAACCGCGCAGCAGCTTGTAGCGTTCGCGGCGACTCTGACGCAGCATGGCCAGCACTTTGCCGAACGGCGTATCCAGCATCATCAGGGCATGGGCCACCAGCATCAGTGACGCTTCCAGCACTTCCGGCACCACTTCGGCGGCGCCGGCCTGGAGTAACTCGTCCAGATGGGTGTCGTCACGGGTGCGTACCAGAACGCGCAAGTCCGGACATAATTGCTGGGCGGTGTGCAGAATACGTTCCGCCTGGCGGGCATCGTCGAAGGTCACCACCAACAGGCTGGCGCGGTGAATACCGGCTCGTTCCAGGATCTCCTTGCGGGTGGCGTCGCCAAAAATGATGCGCTCACCGGCCTGGCTGGCTTCCTGAATTCGTACCAGGTCGGTGTCGATGGCCACCGCCTGATGATGGAACCGGTTCAGATAACGCATCAGGTTCTGACCGACGCGGCCATAACCGCACAGCAATACATGCCCGCTGGTGTGCTCGTCCACCGCCGGCGTATCCGGTTCCTGTTCCCAGCGGCGAAGCAGCAGGCGGGTGAGGGAGTGGCTGTGTTCCAACAGTGCCGGGGTGGCGGCCATGGTCAGCACGGTAATGGAAACCAGCACGCCGGCCTGTTCACTGTTCATTAAGCCGTGCGAGACCGCCAGGGTTACCAGCACGAAACCGAACTCTCCCCCCTGGGCCAGCATGATGCCGCCGCGCAGGGCGGTTTCCTTGCGTTCTCCGAGTACCTTCAACAGTGCCGACACCAGCGCTGACTTGAATACCATCAGCGCGACGGCGCCGAGCAGGATCCAGTGCCAGTGTTTGGCGAACAACTGGGGCGATACCAGCATGCCCACGCCCATGAAAAACAGGCCGAGCAGCAAATCCCGGAACGGACGGATGTCGGCTTCGATCTGATGTCGGAAATGGCTTTCGCCAAGCATCATGCCGGCGAGAAAAGCACCCAGCGCCATGGACAGGCCAAGGGCGTGCGTGACCCAGGCGGCCAGCAGCGCCAGCAGCAGGGCCGTCATCACGAACACCTCATCGGAGCGGGCGCGGCCGGTTTCTTCCAGGGCGCGGGGCATTACCCACTTGCCGATCACATAGATGCCGAAGAACAGTAGCAGGGCCTTGCCCAGTGTGGTCCCGGCGGTAATGAGCGGGTCACCGATTTCCGGATGCGCCAGTACCGGCAACAGCACCAGCATGATCACCGCCGCCAGATCCTGGAACAGCAGAATGCCGGTGCTGGCACGGCCATAGCCGGTGTTGACCGCGCCCCGGGCGATCAGATCGCGGATCACGATGGCGGTGGAGGACAGTGCGAAGGCGCCGCCCGCGATCAGAGCGATGGCCAGCGGAAAATCCAGCAACCACATGATCAACGATACCGGCAGGCCGGTCAGCAGCACTTGCAGCGGCCCGGCGCCGAACACCACGCGACGCAGAGCGAGCAGACGGGGGATGGAGAATTCCAGTCCCAGGGAAAATAACAGAAAGACAATGCCGAACTCGGCCAGATGCTGCATGCCGGAGGTGTCGTCGACCCAGCCGAGGCCCCCCGGACCCGCTAGGACACCGGCGCCCAGGTAGGCCAGGATCGGGGGCAGATGCAGCCGCCGGAACAGTACCACCGCGAACACCGCGGTAGCGAGTAGAATTACGACAAGAGTCAGGGCATCGGGCATGGCAGGTCCTATGGGTACCACCGCTTGAGGATCAGAGTAGCGCGGTTGGTGTCATGGAGAGGGCATGAAGATCAAATCCGTGACACCGACGTCATGGCCCAGTTGGCTATAGGCGGTGGTGAGCTGGCCGCGATGGTGGGTCTGGTGATTGAAAAAATGCGTCAGACACAGCCGCAAAGGGTAGCTGCGTAATTGGCCGGTGGAAGCCGAGACATAGCTTAGGTCATCGTCCAGACGGGTTCTCTTAAGCTCGGCGATATAGTCGAGGATGATCTGATCGGTGCTTTCCCGTTCCCGTCGTAATTGATCAAAATCCTCATACAGCTCCTGGTCCAGCCCCAGGATAGGGAAGGGGCGGTCCAGGAACCGACCCAGCCACAGCCGGTCGGCGAGCAGAAGATGGTTGAGCGTGCCGTGGATGGAGTGAAAGAACAGGCCCCGGTCCGCTTTGCGTTGAGTGTCGTCCAGTTCGGCGCAAAGTTGGTAGTGTTGCCGATTCTGCCACCGGTTATAGAGTGCCAGTGTCGAGTAGTGCGATAACCACATCACAACCTCCCGGGTTTGGGCCGTTCAGGCTGGCATGTTGGCAGGTAATCCGGGGCTTGCCAAATTTCGTGGGCTGTGAGCTGGCGTGGCACGGCGATCAGAAAAGAGACACCCCGGGGGGTGTCTTCAAAGTCTACGTGAGGGCTCATGAGGTCACGGATTACAACTTAATCGGAAGCTGCCATCCAGTAGTTCCGGCAGTGTAAGTGTGCGGAATCCGAGCCCCTGAGTGTACAGGCACAGTTGGTCGCGACCGACCGGATCGTTGGCGTACAAATAGTCGATGTGCAGTACGGGTTTACCGGCCTGAGTGAATGGTGTCAGTAACTCGCATTCGTCCCATTCATGACAGGATTCGTTGATGGCGAAATCGAAATGCGCCACCAGATCCTGGATCTGGCCCAGGTCATTCTTTAGTGAGACCGCCAATCCCCGTTGGTGGGCTTCACCGGCAAGCCAGATATTGTAGTCAAGCTGATTCTGGTAGGTCAGCGGCAGGCCAGTGTGGTTGGAATAGCCGTCCACGTTATCCGGGTCGACACCGTCGCAGCCTTTTTCCACCGCCAGATCGAGTCGGTCGGCCATGATCTCACGGACATTCTGTGAGCGGATATCGAGCCAGCGTTCGCCGGGCCAGTTGCCCAGCCGTCGGCCTTTGTCACCGGGCAGGAAACGCCCGGCGTCGTCCCGCCAGTTTTCGAAAGTGCCGGCGGAAAAGTAGCAGATCATTTTAGCGCCCTGGGCATGCAGGCCGCCAATCACGCTTTGTTCGGTGTCAAACAGGTCGAGCACGTAGAGCTCCACGTCGTAGTGGGTGTCCGGTGTGCCCTGGAGCTGTACCTGCCAGTTTACGTCCATGGCGGGCTGGTACCAGCCGCCGTTGGCAAGAGCCGGCTGGACGAGCGCGGCGGTGCCCAGCAATGTCGACAGAAGCTCGGGAAGAGACAGGAAAGTAGACATGATGGTGTCCATGTGCCGGGATTTAAACAAGCATACAATGCGGATCGAATCAATCGTTAGAGGTTTTCGATGAGCGATCATGCGACCGGGATAAAGGGGCGTGGCCACCGGGACACAGGGTGTCTCTGGTCAGGTGTTGCCGTCGCGCTGCTGTGGCTGTGCGCGCCTGTCGGAGCGATGGAGCCGGCGTCGAGGGACTGGGTGGCGGAGGGCACTTTCCCGCGCGGTATTGAAGGGCCGGCGGTGGCGCCGGACGGCCGTTTGCTGGTGGTCAACTACCAGCGGCCGGGGACCCTGGGGGTGATAAGCGGACAGTTCCAGGCCGGCCTGTTGCTGGTGTTGCCGAGGGGCAGCGTGGCCAGTGGTTTGCGGTTTGGCCCCGATGGTTTCCTTTATGCCGCCGATCATCGCGGCCACAATCTGTTGCGCATCGACCTGGATAACGGCAGCGTCAGCGTCTGGGTTCACGAGCCACGCATGCATCAACCCAATGATCTGACCATCGCCGCCGATGGGGGCATCTACGCCAGCGATCCGGACTGGAACAATGGCACGGGCCGGGTTTGGTATGTGAGCCCCGCCGGTCAGGCGCGTGTCGCCGCCGATCATCTGGGCACCACCAATGGCCTGACGTTGAGCCCGGACGGCCGGTGGCTCTATGTGGCCGAGACGGTGCAGCGTCGTATCCGTGTCTTCGAGGTTGGGGACGGTGGCGCGCTGGATGGTGGTCGCGTGCTGGTGGAATTTCCACGGCACAAGCTCGATGGGCTGCGCGCGGATGTGGATGGCAATCTGTATGTGGCGCGGTATGGCGCAGGCGAGATCGCGGTGGTGGCGCCGTCTGGAGAGGTGCGGCGGACAGTAAGGCTCAAAGGAGCGTACCCGACTAACCTGACCTTCGGCGGCGAGGACGGGCGGAGGATGTTCGTGACCGTGGATAAGAGGGGACTGGTGGAATCATTCCGGGTCCCGCGTCCCGGAGCCGACTGGGTGCGGCTGCAAGACTTGCGGTAGGGGAGTACACCGTTCCCGCCAGGCGGGAACGGTGTCAGCGGCTCAGACCTTGCTGCTCAGCTCGCGGATTTCCTGATTGAGAATGCGGTCGTTCATGGAGTAATCCACCGGCAGGTCGATGACGTGAACACCGCCGGCCTCGAAGCAGCTCTCCACCAGGGGAACCAGTTGATCGCTGCTTTCCACCCGGTGCCCTTCGGCGCCATAGGCCTTGGCGTAGGCGACGAAATCCGGATTGCGGAAATCCAGACCGAAGTCGTGGAAGTCCATCTGGCTCTGTTTCCACTTGATCATGCCGTAGCCGTCGTCGCGCAGAATCAGTACCACCAGATCCAGCCCCATGCGCACCGCGGTTTCCAACTCCTGGGAGTTCATCATGAAGCCGCCGTCACCGCAGACCGACAGGACCCGCCGGTTGGGATGAACCATCTTGGCCGCCATCGCCGAGGGCAGGCCGGCGCCCATGCTGGCCAGGGCGTTGTCCAGCAGGACCGTGTTGGGATGGGTTGCCGGGTAGTTGCGGGCGAACCAGATTTTGTACATGCCGTTGTCCAGGGCGATGACACCGTCGTCGGGCATCACCTTGCGCACCTCGTGCACCAGCCGCTGGGGCAACATCGGGAAACGATCGTCGCGGGCTCCTTCGTTGATGTGCTTCTGCAGCGCATCGCGCACCCGGTGAAAATCGGCGAAGCTCCAGTGCTCCTGCGGGTCGAGACGCTCCTTGAGCTGCCACAGGCTGTTGGCGATGTCGCCGACCACTTCGATCTGAGGGAAGTAGACCGGATCCACCTGGGCGGAGTTGAAGTTGATGTGCACCACTTCCGGTCCGCCGGGACGCATGAAGAACGGCGGCTTTTCCACCACGTCATGGCCGATGTTGATGATCAGGTCGGCGGCGCTGATGGCGCGATGCACGAAATCGCCATCGGACAGCGCGGTATTGCCGAGGAAGTGCGGGCCGGTTTCGTCCACCACGCCTTTGCCCATCTGCGTGGTGACCACGGGAATGCCCAACTTGTCGATGAACTGCCGCAGCATCTTGCTGGTCAGTTTGCGGTTGCCGCCGGCACCCACCAGGATCAGCGGTTTGCGCGCGTTCTGGATCGCTTCCACGGCGCGGCAGATGGCCTTGTCCTCGGCGATGGGCCGGCGCGTCAGACTCGGCTCCAATACCGGCATGGTGGAATGTTCGCGGGCGATGTCTTCCGGTAATTCCAGGTGGGTGGCGCCGGGACGTTCCTCCTGGGATAGACGGAACGCCTCACGGATGCGGGCGGGAATGGTATCGCCGCTGACCACCTGCTTGGTGAACTTGGTCAGCGGACGCATCATGTCGACCACGTCGATGATCTGGAACTGACCTTGTTTGCTGGACTTGATCGGCTTCTGGCCGGTGATCATCACCATCGGCATGGCGCCGAGCTGGGCGTAGGCGGCGGCGGTAACCAGGTTGGTGGCGCCGGGCCCCAGGGTGGACAGACAGACGCCGGCCTTACCGGTGAGGCGGCCGTAGGTGGCGGCCATGAAACCGGCGGCTTGCTCGTGACGGGTAATGACCAGGTTGATTTTCTTGGACCCCCGCAGGGACTCCAACAAATCCAGATTCTCTTCCCCGGGGATGGCGAACAGATATTCGACGCCTTCGGCTTCCAGGGCACGGACAAAGAGATCCGACGCTTTCATGAACAGGGGCTCCCTAACGCAGCAACTCTCGATATGCGGCAACATATGCAGCAACTCTTACATGAACAGCAGTGCGGCAATATGTAAAAAGACGGCGCGACCTTCCGGTCAGCGCCGTCACTCACTATAACGCCTTGGGCGCGCGGTTGCGCGTGGATTGGCTGATGGATGTCATCGGATTATCCAATCAGCGCCGGTTTAACCAAATTTGAGCAATGCCAGACCAGTCAGCAATACGACGATCCCCAATACGCCCAGGCCGCCGAGGCGCTGGCCGAACAGCACCGCGCCGGCGGTGACCGTGGCGAGAATGCCGAAGCCGCCCCACAGGGCATAGGCCACCGCCAGATCCAGGTGGCGCACGGATTGCGCCAGGGCGGTGAAGGCGGCCAGCACACAGACAATGGACAACAAGGCCGGCACGCGGCGGCGGAAACCCCGCGAGTACTTGAGCATGACGTTGGCGACCACATCCAGCACCACGGCCAGGAGCAACCAGCACAGCGCGATCAGAGTCGGGCTCATGATGCCTCCCCCTGCTCATCGGCCGAATCGCGGGTGCCAACCTTGAGCAGGGCGATGCCGCTCAACAACAGCAGCATGCCGAGCCATTGCCAGAGGGACAAGGACTCGGCGAACAGGGTCAGCCCCACCAGGGCGATCAGCAGTAGCCCAAGGGCTTCCCAGAGGGCGTAGGCCACGCCCAGGGGAATATGTTCCACCGCCCGCGCCAGGCAGTAGTAGGACAGGGTGATCAGAACATACATGGCCAGGTGACCGGTGATCGGCGCTTCGCCGCTGGCCAGTTTCATTACGCTGGTCCCCATCACCTCGGTGACGATGGCGGCCAGCAGGAACAACCACGGATTCATGGTCGGGTCTCCATGATGGAACAGCCCGGATCGGTTCCGGGAAATTGGAAAAGAGGTATCAGGGAAGGGCCGTCAAAGCCGCCCGGGCAGGGGCGATCGGCCGTCAGTCGTGAGGAGACCTACAGATAGTGGCGCCAGCACAACTCACTGTGGATGGCGTGGTTGAGCGGCGGAAGCCGCAAAGCAAACAGGGGAGACATGGTGAAGGGATTATAAGTCGCGGAATAAAAAACCGCCAGACAGCGCCAGGACGGCGGGAAGCACCCCGCGGAGAAAGGAACCGGACAGGCCGCTTGGGACGGCCTGGCGGAGTCAGTGCCAGGTGCCGCCCAGATTCTCGCAGCGTTCGAGGAATTCCTCGGCGGTCAGTTCCTCGGTTTCGTCTTCCAGGTGGGAAGCCACCTGTTCCTTGAGTTGGGCCACCACGGTGCTCATCACCGTCAGAGCTTCTTCCACCTGCTCAATGGTATCGAGCAATTCGCGGGCTTCCTGTTTATCATGGCCGTCGTAATCTTCGTGGTCGCTCATTCACGCCTCCGGGAAGGGTTGTGCTTATGGTGCCAAAGCATGGTCACGGAGACAATGCGGGAACGGCCTGGTGTGGCGTCATCGGGGAGAGACGGTTGGCTCGACCTGGATCGGGCAAAAGTGTGATGAATGTCACTTTTTTCAGTTAAATCAACATGTTGAGGGTGCCGCTATGAGCCAGAGAGTCACATTGGTCTGGCTGATGCCAGGGGGATCGTTCCAGAGACGATCGGCACGCTATCCTCTGAAATGCCGGTTGCCAGGAGGCGGTTGAATCCTTTAAGACAGGCGGAGTAGGCTGGACCGCGCGTATCGACGTTCTTGTTCCCGCCTCTGTTGTGAGCATCGAAGTCCACGAAGCCCTCTCATCATGACACCTGCCATGCCGACAGCGAAACGCCCGCCCCCGCTTCAACTGCTCCCCGCGTTTGAAGCCGCCGCCCGATTACTGAGCTTCAGCAAGGCCGCGCAGGAACTGCACCTGACGACATCCGCGATCAGCCAACAGATCAAACAACTTGAAACCTTGCTGGGCCAGCCTTTATTTCGCCGGTTTACACGGCGAGTGGAGCTGACCGAGGCCGGGCAACAATTCGCGACGGTGGCCTCTCGCACTCTGGCCGCATACCGGCAGGGTCATGCGGAGTTTATTCATCTGTTCGGGAAACCTCAGTTCCGGCTTGGTATGACTCCGCTGATCGCTCATGAGTTTGTAATGCCCCGTGTGGAAGGCTTTCAGGCAAGACATCCCGGCGTGGTCATCTCGATCGAAAGCCGCATGGAGGTGGTGGACTTCGAGGCAGTGCCAATTGATGCGGCTATTCGTGTTGGTGATGGACAGTGGGCAGGCCTGACCGCCTGGCCGCTTTGCGAATGTGAGGCGGTGCTATTGGCGGCGCCGTCTCTGATCGAACACCATCCTGTGAGGTCGTTGAAGGATCTGGGAAACCACACCCTGATTCGTCGTCGTCGGGAGCAGTTTGGCTGGGAGGAATTGGCGGCATTAATGGCGGAACCGGAGCCGTGTGGCAAAGCGGAGCTGTTAGTGGATTCTGATCTGGCCGCACTGCATGCCGCGGAACGGGGGCTGGGGGTGGCCTTGAGCTTTTTTCCTGCCAATACCTCTCTCTCGCAACTATGGCCAGATAGTCGTTTTGTGTCGGTTTTGCCGCCGGTGAAGACGCCTCTCAAAGCGTACTTCGTGTTTCGCTCCAACAATGGTAAGAGCGAGCTTCTCAGGGATGCCTTCGCCTGGATTCAAGCTTTGTTGAACTGAAGAGGCGAAGCAAAGCCATGATTAAGTCATGCTTAATCATGGCGCAGTAATCATCGTTTGTGAGTCCATGACCCTATTTCTAGTATGGGTTGGCACAAGTACCGAGCCAACACGAGGGTCTCATGAACGCCATCGAATCGCCATCCACTCCGATTTCTGTTGGCCACTCCGGCCTTGCCGCGCCGCTGACACTCAAGACCGGCACCGTGATCCCCAACCGTATCGTCAAAGCGGCTATGCATGAATCCATGGGGAACTCCCGGGGAAAGCCATCTCATTGGCTGCTGCCGCTGTACCAGGCTTGGGCGCTTGGCGGTGCTGGACTCAGTATTACCGGCAACGTCATGGTCGACAGGCGGGCCCGTAGTGAGCCCGGCAATGTGGTGGTCGAGGACGAGCGTTACCTGAAGATCTTGAGCGAATGGGCGCAGCAGGGGAGTGTTGGGGGTACTCAGCTGTGGATGCAGATCAACCACCCCGGCAGGCAGGCCATGCACGGTTTGAACCGGGAGAACCTGGCACCGTCGGCCATTCCGTTCAAACCGGAACTGGCGCCTTATTTTCCGGTACCGCGGGAAATAAAGCCAGACCAGATCGAGGACGTCATTGCGCGTTTCGCCAACACAGCGCGCATCGCCAAAAAAGCCGGTTTTGGTGGTGTTCAAATTCATGCGGCCCATGGTTATCTGATCAATCAGTTTCTTTCGCCACAATTGAATCGTCGTGAGGATCAATGGGGAGGAACCCCGGAGAAACGACGACGTTTCCTGTTGGCGGTTTATCACGCTATACGTGAGACGGTGGGTGATGACTACCCGATTGGCATCAAGCTGAATTCAGCGGACTTTCAGAAAGGCGGCTATGGCGAAAATGAATCCATGGAGGCGGTGCTGGCCATTGCCGATGCCGGGATCGACCTGATTGAGATTTCCGGTGGCACATATGAATCCCCGGCCTTTACCGGATTGCAACAGCCGGAAAAGGAAAGTACCCGCCAAAGGGAAGCCTATTTCATCGATTTTGCCGAGAAGGTGCGTGAGAGAACGTCGGTGCCGTTGATGGTGACGGGCGGTTTTCGCTCCGTGGCGGGTATGAATGAAGCGCTGCAAGGAGGCGGACTGGACTTGGTCGGGTTGGCCCGTCTGTTCAGTCTTGACCCCGCTGTGCCTCAGCGCCTTTTGGCGGGTTTTGATCCGAAGCAGGCAGTGGCGCCCAGGCGGTCTGGTGTCAAAGCAGTGGACCGGTCCGGGATGATGGAAATTGTCTGGTATTCACATCAGCTCATGCGTATTGCTCGTAACGGCAGGGCCCGGCCCGAAGAGTCCGTTCTCAAAGTGGCGCTCTGTTACATGCTGAGTAATTTCTCCAAAGGGGATATCGGGCTACCCAGGTTCCGGGCCAGTTGACCCCCGGCCTGTTAATCCTCGTTTGTAAATGTAGAAGAGTCCCCTGGCTTTTGAACTGCTCCCGCTGCCTTACGGGATGAGGGCCCTGGGTGCCCATATCTCCAGGGAAGTCCTGAAATATCACTATGGAAAACATCAAAGCGCCTAGGTGGTAAACCTCAATGGACTGATTGAAAACTGGCTAGCTGGGACTTTGTTACTGAAAATCTGATGGCTTGAAGTCACCTTGAGTCTGTCTGGCGGCACCTGCACTGGAGGAAAAAATGAACGATAACCGTGATGCGATAACCGCACCCTCGCGCGCTTCGAAACACCTGTCGGGCAGTGACATCGAGGCGTTGGCGAAGCTGGGGGCTTTAGGGGTGCGTCACCCCGTCATGCAAGCCGGTATGACCAGTGCTTCTGGCCCGGCTCTGGCCGGGGCAGTATCCGCCGCTGGCGGGATTGGCACGCTGGGGCTGCATGATGTGTCGGTCTGGGAAGAGATGATTGAGCGCACCCGTGCCCGCGCCAAGGGCAACCCGATCAGTGTCAACCTGTTGTTGCCGTACACCCGGGTGAAACATCTTGATGTGGTGATTCGTCAGCAGGTGCCCATTGTTACCCTGTTCTGGGGTGATGGGAAGCGGGAGATCCGGCAGTTACGCAAACATGGTGTATTTGTTTTTCAGCAGGTGGGGTCTGTTGTGGAAGCACGTAAGGCGATTGATGCGGGAGTAGACGGCATCATTGTCCAGGGTGTGGAGGCTGGAGGGCATGTCCGGGCGGAAAAACGGCTCGACGTGCTGCTCCCCGAGGTGGTGGAACTCACCTCGACGCTGCCGGTGTTTGCTGCCGGTGGTATCTATGCGGCTGAAGATGCGGCGCGCGTCGTGGGATTGGGAGCGCACGGAGTCTGTACCGGAACCCGTTTTCTGCTCACCCCGGAAAGCCATATTCACGATGCCTACCGCGAAGCGTTACTGGCCGCGGATAACACCATACTGACGCACCTGTTCGGTTTCGGCTGGCCTGACCTGCATAGGGTGGTGCCGAACAAGGCCACTGAGCGCTGGTGTCGGGAAAACGGCAGCATTCCCGGGTGGCTGAAAATGTTGAATACGAGTTTTTCCTTTACCCGTAAGCTGGTGCCCATGAAATCGAGGATCTCTTCGATACAAAAACCAAGTGTGCCGTTCTTTTCACCAGCGATGTTGGGGCGAGGTCAGCAAGAGAGCCTGATCGATGCCACCGCCATTTACGCTGGGGAGCAGGTGGGGCGTATCCACGATATCAAGCCGGCCTCGGAGATAGTGGCCGAATTGGCGAAAGGCATGGTGTTTCGGCATGAGCAATGAACCACTTGGTGAAAAGGTGAGAAACATGAATTCCGCACCAATCAGCTTAACGGCGTTTGGGCTGTATATGATGTTGATTCCTGGGGTTGGCCTGATGATCGCGCCGGAACGGTTGCTCGACCTTTTCGGCCTGAGCCATGGCGGCCACTTCTGGATGGCCAGGGTGATTGGCCTGCTGGCGTTTATCATCGGGGTCTTCCAGTTCAGTATCGCCAGGTATGCATTGGAGCGGCTGTACCCGGTTACCGTGGCTCAACGCTACTTTGCTGCGCTGGTCTTCATCGCGCTGTGGGTAAAGGGAGAAGCGCAAGTTGCCATCCTGCTGTTCGCCGTGGTGGATATGGCTGGTGCGACCTGGACTTTGCTGGCAAAGAAACGGAGCCGTTAATCATGTTGACCGAAGACCAGATCGCGATCATCAAGGCGACAGTTCCGTTGTTGGAAACGGGTGGCGAGGCGCTCAACGATCATTTTATCAAACCCTGCAGGGGAGAACCCGGGTGTACGGCCTTTGTTTAATCAGGCACATCAGGCCAGCGGCCAGCAATCTCGTGCGTTGGCCAGCGGAATCCTGATGTATGCCCGCTTCATTGACAAGCTGGATGAGTCAAGGATAAAGGGTGTCTTAAAGAAATCCGTATACCGGAAAGTCAGTGTCACTATGAATTCCTTGGGCCAGCCCTGGCGCTGGAAAGTTGAACTGACGGGGGCGCGGTAAGGCCACTCTTGAGGTGTTTTGATGGTGCAGGAGAGTCCCACGGCCATCAATACATAAGTACGGTTTCTGTTTTAATTTCATAAGAAAAGGGCGCCGAAGCGCCCTTTGTGTTCTGTATCAATCCCAGCTCAGCGCTCCACCGACCTGATATTCGGTGACCCGGGTTTCGAAGAAGTTCTTCTCTTTCCGCAGGTCCATGATCTCGCTCATCCAGGGGAAGGGGTTGCTGACGCCCTTGAACTGCTCGGGGAGACCCAACTGGGTGAGACGGCGGTTGGCGATGAACTGCAGGTACTCTTCCATCATCGCGGCGTTCATGCCCAGCACGCCACGGGGCATGGTGTCGCGGGCGTATTGAATCTCCAGCTCGGTGCCTTCCAGGATCATCTGGGTGGCCTTGTCACGCATGGCCTGGTCCCACAGGTGCGGGTTTTCCAGCTTGATCTGGTTGATCACGTCGACGCCGAAGTTCACGTGCATGGACTCGTCACGCAGGATGTATTGGAACTGTTCGGCCACGCCGGTCATCTTGTTGCGGCGACCCATGGACAGAATCTGGGTGAAACCGCAGTAGAAGAAGATGCCTTCCAGTACGCAATAGAACGCGATCAGGTTCTGCAGTAGCGCCTTGTCGGTTTCCGGCGTGCCGGTCTTGAATTCCGGGTCGGACAGCTCGCGGGTGTACTGGATGCCCCATTGAGCCTTTTTGGCCACGGAGGGGATTTCCCGGTACATGTTGAAGATCTCGCCTTCATCCATGCCCAGGGACTCGATGCAGTACTGGTAGGCATGGGTGTGAATCGCTTCCTCGAAGGACTGACGCAGAATGTACTGGCGGCACTCTGGATTGGTGATCAGCCGGTAGATGGCCAGTACCAGATTGTTCGCCACCAGGGAATCGGCGGTGGAGAAGAAGCCGAGATTGCGCTTGATGATGCGGCGCTCGTCCTCGGTCAGACCGTCGCCACGCTTCCACAGCGCCAGGTCGGCGTTCATGTTGATTTCCTGGGGCATCCAGTGGTTGGCACAGCCATCCAGGTATTTTTGCCAGGCCCAGTCGTACTTGAAGGGGACCAGTTGGTTGAGGTCGGCGCGACAGTTGATCATGCGTTTGTCGTCCACCTGCACGCGGCCGGCGGTGCCTTCCAGTTCCGCCACGCCCTCGGCCACGTCCATCTGCGCCACGGTCTGTTGAGCGCGGGCCACGGCGTCGGTCAGGGCGCGTTCTCCGGTGCTTCCGTCGGCGGCGCCAGCAGCGTTTCCTGGCAGGTCTTGTTGAGGCTCAGCATCCGCTGCACTTCCCGTTGCCGGTGCTTGAGGTGCAGATGCCGCTTTCTCAGGTACCGGCTCAGATTGCGGCGGCGTCGGCTGTGCGACGCCGGGCTGCTTGTTGGCGGGCGTCTCTTGCGCATCAAAATCGTCCCAGCTCAGCATGATTCTCTCCATTCTTTCAGAGTGACGTCCTGGCGTCACCGGTGGTGCATTTCTTAAATGGCCTGACGCTGGACGCCTGACGCCGGACGCTTAAGAAAAGCGGGGTTGGCGTCTCGCGTCGGGCGTCAAGCGTCCGGCGTCTTTACTGGCACGCCTCGCAGTCCGGGTCGTCGATGGAGCAGGCCTGCGGCACATCCGCCGCCTTGTCGAACTGGGCCGGCTCTTCCGCCACGGCGGATACCCGGTTGAGCTTGTTGTCGTTGACCGTGGACTTCTCGGTCTGGGTGGCGCCGATGGCGCGCAGGTAATAGGTGGTTTTCAGACCCAGCAGCCACGCCATTTTGTAAGTCACATCCAACTTCTTACCGTTGGCCTCGGCGATGTACAGGTTCAGGGACTGGGCCTGATCGATCCACTTCTGGCGGCGGCTGGCGGACTCCACCAGCCAGCGCGGCTCCACCTCGAAGGCGGTGCGGAAGCGCTCCTTCAGATCCGCCGGCACCCGTTCGATCGGTTGTACGGAGCCGTCGTAGTACTTGAGGTCGTTGACCATCACGTTGTCCCACAGACCCCGTTCCTTGAGCGCGTTCACCAGGTAAGGGTTGACCACGGTGAACTCGCCGGACAGGTTCGATTTCACGTACAGGTTCTGGTACGTGGGCTCGATGGACTGGGATACGCCGGTGATATTGGCGATGGTGGCGGTGGGCGCGATCGCCATCACGTTGGAGTTACGCATGCCCTTGCGCGCTCTTTCGCGCACACTGTCCCAATCCAGGGTCTGGCTGCGATCCACCTTGCAGTAGTCCTCGCCACGCTGTTTCACCAGGATGTCGATGGAGTCGATCGGCAGCACGCCCTGGCTCCACAGGGAACCGTCAAAGGTCTGGTAGGCGCCGCGTTCCTCGGCCAGATCGGCGGAAGCCTGGATCGCGTAGTAGCTGACCGCTTCCATGGACTGGTCGGCGAACGCCACCGCGTCGGCGGAAGCGTAGCTGATGCCTTGCTTATACAGCGCGTCCTGGAAGCCCATGATGCCCAGGCCCACCGGACGGTGCTTCAGGTTGGAGTTCTCCGCCTGCGGCACGCTGTAGTAGTTGATGTCGATCACGTTATCGAGCATGCGCACGGCGGTGTTGACGGTGCGTTCCAGCTTCTCGCGATCCAGGGCGCCGTCGACAATGTGCTGGGCCAGGTTCACGGAACCCAGGTTGCACACCGCGATTTCCTCGCGGTTGGTGTTCAGGGTGATCTCGGTGCACAGGTTGGAGGAGTGCACCACGCCCACGTGCTGCTGCGGACTGCGCAGGTTGCACGGATCCTTGAAGGTGAACCAGGGGTGGCCGGTCTCGAACAGCATGGAGAGCATCTTGCGCCACAGGTTGATGGCCGGCAGACGCTTGTAATGTTTGATGCGGCCGTCACGGGTCATTTCCTCGTATTCGTTGTAGCGTTGCTCGAACGCTTCACCGTAGAGATCATGCAGATCCGGCGCGTCGTTGGGGCTGAACAGGGTCCACTCCTGTTCGTTCACCACCCGCTTCATGAACAGATCCGGAATCCAGTTGGCGGAGTTCATGTCGTGGGTACGGCGACGGTCGTCACCGGTGTTCTTGCGCAGCTCGAGGAATTCCTCGATGTCCATGTGCCAGGTTTCCAGGTAAGCGCAGACCGCGCCCTTGCGCTTGCCGCCCTGGTTCACCGCCACCGCGGTGTCGTTGACCACTTTCAGGAACGGCACCACGCCCTGGGATTTGCCATTGGTGCCCTTGATGTAGGAGCCCAGCGCCCGTACCGGGGTCCAGTCGTTACCCAGGCCGCCGGCGAATTTGCTCAGCATGGCGTTGTCGTGGATGGCGCTGTAAATGCCGGACAAATCATCGGGCACCGTGGTCAGGTAGCAGCTGGAGAGCTGTGGACGCAGGGTGCCGGCGTTGAACAGGGTCGGCGTGGAGCTCATGTAATCGAAGCTGGACAGCAGATTGTAGAACTCGATGGCGCGCTCTTCGCGGTTGTCCTCGCGCAGTGCCAGGCCCATGGCGACACGCATGAAGAAGCACTGCGGCAACTCGATGCGGGTGTCGTCATGATGGATGAAATAACGGTCGTACAGGGTCTGCAGGCCCAGATAGGAGAACTGCAGATCGCGTTCGCCCTTGAGTGCGGCGCCCAGTTTTTCCAGATCGAAGTCGGCCAGTTCCGGGTTCAGCAACTCGAACTGGATGCCCTTTTCCACGTAGGTGGCGAAGGTGCGGCCGTACAGCGCTTCCATCTCTTCCTGGTTGGCGCGCTCGCCGACGCCCAGGTATTGCAGTGCCTCGGCGCGGATCTTGTCCAGCAGCAGGCGGGCGGTGACCAGGGAGTAGTTCGGTTCCACCTCGATCAGAGTGCGGGCGGTGATCACCATGGAGGTGTTCACGTCCTTGATGGAGACGCCGTCGTACAGGTTCTTGACGGTCTCGGCGATGATCTTGTCGGCGTCCACGTAATCCAGACCGCGGCAGGCCTCGCGGATCAGGTGCTCCAGGCGGCCCATGTCCAGCGGCGCGCGGCTGCCGTCTTCCATGGTCACGGCCAGATCCACCTGGTGGGTGGGCTCGGGGAACTGGCTGTCGCGCTCGGCGCGTTTGCGGGCCTGTTGCTCGCGGTAGAGAACGTAATCCCGGGCCACTTTGTGTTCGCCGCCGCGCATCAGCGCCAGCTCCACCTGATCCTGGATTTCCTCGATGTGGATGGTGCCTCCGGAGGGCATGCGGCGCTTGAAGGTGGCGCTGACCTGCTCGGTGAGCCGGGCGACGGTGTCATGGATGCGCGAGGAGGCCGCGGCGGTGCCACCCTCCACGGCCAGGAACGCCTTGGTAATGGCGACGGTGATTTTGTCGTCATCGTAGGAAACCACCTTGCCGTTGCGTTTGATCACGCGCAGCTGGCCCGGGGCGGTGGTGGATACGCCCGCGTCCTCGATGTCGATCGCATCGCGGTCGTCGGGTTGCGATTCGCGATTCATCTCCGTTTGCATGATGCCCTCTCCGTAAAAGTGTGGTGCGATGCTGTATGGTGTTCCGGCCCGGCTGGCCGGGGCGGCGCTGTCACGGCGCTGACAGGGTGTCCTGATTCGTGTTCCGTCTGCTTGCTCGGGGCTTGCCGCGGCCCTGGCGCCACGTTCACCGTCTTTCCCGGGACGTTCCGGTGGATCCGGACCGCGCCCATGGTGCCTGGATACCACTATATCTTGTGTGCCCGAAAAGGGCGGGTACCCAGCGGGAGGAGGTGCCGCCGGCCCCGTGGCGCCGGCCCGCCACGGGCTTCGGCTGTCTTCAGCCACCTCCAAATGACAGAGGCCGTGGCATTTTACAAAACCCAATATATTGGGTTGGTGTTTCCTGTTGGGTACAAGTTATAGTCGAGCGAGCGGATTTGCAAGATGCCGGCCTGGGGAAATCCTGTGGATAATGTGTGAACTTCTGTGAGTCTTTTCCAGCGCCGGAAATGACACTGGCGGTAAAGCGCCGCTATCCCATATATTGTGTCATCTTGCCGACATCGCCGTGGTTGCCGCCGCCGGGGTGTATGCGCTAAAAGAAGAATATCGCCACGCCATTGGGGGTGGGGCAGCTTATACCGGGGTAACCCGGTCCCTTGTGAACAGAAACGGATAAGGACAACGACGGGATGACAACCGTGCAGGATAACCCGCCGACCATCATGATCGTCGAGGACGATGACCGCCTCGCCGACCTGACCCGAGAATACCTGGAATCCAACGGCCTCGCCGTTACCGTGGTGCGCGATGGGGAAGACGCGATCCGCCGGATCCGCGCCGAGCAACCGGATCTGGTGGTACTGGATTTGATGCTGCCCGGGGCGGATGGGCTGACGGTGTGCCGGGAAGTAAGGGGGACGTACAAAAAGCCGATCCTGATGCTGACCGCCCGCACCGACGACATGGATCAGGTGCTGGGGCTGGAGATGGGCGCCGACGATTACGTCGCCAAACCGGTCAAACCGCGGGTATTGCTGGCGCGGATCCGCGCCCTGCTGCGGCGGGTGGAAACCGACAACGAGCGCGACAACTCGCCGGCCCGCCTTGAGTTCGGCGCTCTGGTGATCGACAACGCCGCCCGCGAAGTGACGCTGCGCGGTGAATCCGTGGATCTCACCAGCGCCGAATACGATCTGCTCTGGCTGCTGGCCTCCAACGCCGGCACGGTGCTGTCCCGGGAGACCATCTTCGAGAAGCTTCGCGGCATCCAGTACGACGGCCAGGACCGTTCCATCGACGTGCGCATTTCCCGGATCCGCCCGAAAGTCGGCGACGACCCGGAAAACCCCAAACGTATCAAGACGGTGCGTTCCAAAGGGTACCTGTTCGTCAAGGAAATGAGTGCCGGTTGAAGACACCGCGCCCGCTTTCCCGCCGCGCCATGACCAGCGCCGGCGGTGCGGGCACGGTTGTCGGCGCCATTTGCCCGGGTAAACCGGAGAGGCTTCTTGAACAGCATTTTCGTGCGCATCTACGGCGGTATCCTGGTGGCTCTGCTGATCATCGGCGTGGCCACTTATGTTGGCGTTGACCTGATCAACCAGTATCGCGCCGGCCAGTATCGCGAGCGCATGGCGGAAGGGACTTTCTTCCTGCTCGGGGAAGGGCTGCGTGAGCAATCCGGGGCCGACCGCGCCGAGTGGTTGCGGGAGATGAGCCGCCGGCTCGGCGCGTCCCTGCGGATTCACCCGGGAGCGGATCTCAGTCTGACCTATCGGGAGCGGCTGCATCTGGACGAAGGCCGGGTGGTGATCCGCGAACACCCGGAGTCCGAGCGGATCACCGTCCTGTATCACGTTCCCGGCGGTGACGACTATCTGGTGACCAGTCTCGAACGCCTCTCAGAGCAGCAGGCGCGCGCCACCGCCGGCCTGATCCTGGACCGCCTCAAGGCGGTGACGCCGGAGCAGCGGGCCCAGTCCCTGGCCCGGCTGGTGCCGTACTTCGGGTTTCCGCTGTCCCTGGCGGAGTGGGGTGAGGTCGGTCTGGACGAGGAACAGTATCAGCGCCTTGATCGCAATGAGATGGTGCTGTTGCTCACCGACAGCACCCGCCGGGACGCCACCCTCTACCTGTACGTGCCCATCCCCCGGGATCATCGGGTGTTGGTGCTCGGGCCGATGACCCTGTTCGACCCCTTTCCGTGGGAACTGTTGGTGGTCGCCAGCCTGTTGGCCCTGTGCCTGGTGGCACTGTCCACCTATCTTCAGGTCCGGCCGCTGCAGACTCGCCTGCGCCATCTCGAGCGCGCGGTGAAACGTCTCGGCGGCGGTGATCTCACCGCCCATGCCGATGTTCGTGGCGGCGATTCCATTGGCCAACTGGCCGCTACCTTCAACGGTATGACCGCTCATATCCGCCGTCTGATCCATGCCCAGCGGGAAATGACCCGGGCGGTCTCCCACGAACTGCGCACTCCGGTGGCGCGCCTGCGTTTCGGGTTGGAAATGCTGGCCGACAGTGAATCCGCCGAGGCCCGCCGGGAAAGGCTGGACGCTCTGGACCGGGATATCGATCAGTTGGATCAGTTGATCGACGAGATTCTCACCTATGCGCGGTTGGAACAGGGCACGCCGACCATCGATTTCCAGCCGGTGTATCTGGTGGAAGTGTGCGAGCAATTGAAAGGGGAACTGGACACGATTCGTGGGGACATCGTGATCGAGGTGGAGGGGGACCGCGTTCTGGCCGTGGACGGAGACCCCCGCTACTTGCATCGTGTCCTGCAGAATCTGGTCACCAACGCGCTGCGCTACGCGCAGGCGCGGGTTCGCATGACCATTCGCCTGGAAGACGAGGCCGAACGGGTGGTTCTGGACGTGGACGACGACGGTTCCGGGATCCCCGAGCATCAGCGCGAGCGGGTGTTCAAGCCCTTTGCCCGCCTGGACCAGTCCCGCCACCGCGCCAGCGGCGGCTACGGCCTGGGGCTATCCATCGTCAAACGCATTGTCGACTGGCACGGCGGCGAGATCAGGGTGCTGGAAAGCGACTGGGGTGGCGCCCGTTTCCGGGTTATCCTGCCCCGCGAACAGCAGCGCCAGCATGTGCTGGGAAGGCAATAAAGGCAATTAACAGTGAATAGTGAATAGTTAACAGCAAAAACAAGGGACTGAACTGCTGTGGGAAGCTTGCTTGCAAGCGAATATCGCTAAACGCTTGAGCGAACCCCATTCGCTTGCAAGCAAGCTCACACAGCGGCTAAAGATCACCTGCTTTTGTTTTTCCGCTATCAACTGTCAACTGATTTCCGGGGTTCTCATGTATATCCTCGCCATCGACCAGGGCACCACCAGTTCCCGCGCCATTGTGTTTGATCGCGATGGGACCTCGGTGGGGCAGGCGCAAAAGGAATTCAAGCAGCATTTCCCCCAGGACGGCTGGGTCGAGCACGACGCGCAGGAAATCTGGAATGACGTGCTGGCATTGTGTCGGCAGGCGCTGCGCAACGCGGCGGTGGAGGCGGCGCAACTGGCGGCCATCGGTATCACCAACCAGCGCGAGACCACGGTGCTGTGGGACCGCGCCACCGGCGAACCAGTGGCGCCGGCGATCGTCTGGCAGGATCGTCGTACCGCCGCCTTGTGCCAGCAGTTGAAGGATCAGGGGCATGAGGACACCGTGCGTGAGCGTACCGGCCTGTTACTGGATCCGTACTTCTCCGCCACCAAGCTGGCCTGGCTGCTGGATACCGTGGAAGGGACACGGGCGCGGGCCGAGGCCGGCGATCTGGCCTTCGGCACCATCGATTGCTGGCTGTTGTGGAAACTCACCCGTGGCAAGGTGCACGCCACCGACGCCACCAATGCGTCTCGCACACTGCTGTTCAATATCCATGAGCAACGCTGGGACGACACCCTGCTGCGCCTGTTCGACATCCCCGCCGCCCTGCTGCCGGAGGTGCGCGACAGTGCCGGTGATTTCGGCACCACCGCACCGGAGTTGCTGGGAGCGCCGGTGACGGTGGCGGGAATCGCCGGCGACCAACAGGCGGCACTGGTGGGGCAGGCCTGTTTCCAGCCCGGCATGGTCAAGAGCACTTACGGTACCGGCTGCTTCATGATCATGAACACCGGCGCCGCGGTGACCTCGGAAAACCGTCTGCTGACCACGGTGGGCTACCGCCTTGGCGGCGAAACCAGCTATGCGCTGGAAGGCTCCATCTTCGTCGCCGGCGCCGCCATCCAATGGCTCCGTGATGGTCTCAATCTTATTTCCCACGCCAGCGAAACCGAGGCCCTGGCGCGCCGGGCCGGTTCCTCACGTGGTGTTTACCTGGTGCCGGCGTTCACCGGGTTGGGGGCGCCTTGGTGGGACCCCCATGCGCGTGGTGCCTTGTTGGGGCTGACCCGGGACACCGGCATTGCCGAGGTGGTCACCGCCGGTCTGGAAGCGGTCTGCTATCAGTCCCGGGATCTGCTGGAGGCAATGGCGGCGGACTGCCGGCGGCGGCCGACCACGTTGCGGGTGGACGGTGGCATGGTGGTCAACAACTGGCTCAGCCAGACCCTGGCGGATGTGTTGGGGATTCAGGTGGACCGTCCCGATGTGACCGAGACTACCGCATTGGGTGCCGCCTATCTGGCCGGGCTCGGCTGTGGCTGGTACAGCGATCTGGCGCATGTGGGGGACCACTGGCGTTGCGAGCGCTCCTTCCTGCCGTCGTTGGCGGAGGACGAACGCGAGCGTCGTTATCAGGGCTGGCGGGCAGCGGTGCGTCGGGTGATGTGAGGGGGGCCGGCTGATCCGGCACTGCCCAGGGATGTGACTTTCTTTTACACAGGCGGCATGGGCCGTCTCATCGGCTTTCAGTATCATTTCCTGGCTGTTCTAGGAAAATAGCCTGATACCTGCTGCCGATACCGCCCTGAGTGGCTCCGGCAACCCCGGATCCGGCCCCGGAACAGCGTTCGGCGTGTGGTGCATAGGCCCCCGCCTGCCATCATTCGGGGACCCGGCGCATGCCTCAAAGAATTTCGCGGGGATATGACAAACAGGAATTCCAGCGGTTGTCCCTGGCGGCGCTGCTGGGCGCGGGCGCCCATACTCTGGTGTGCTGGCTGGCGTTGCAATGGGGTTTTTTCGCGCTGTCCCCGGAGGCTTTCTTCCTCACCTTCCTGGCGCTCTGGTTCGGCCACCTGGTGGTCTGGAGCCTGGCCTGCCTGACCTTGAGAAAGGGCGGGGACGCCCGCCGTTTCACCGAACCGGTGTTGGTATGGAGCACGGTGGCGTTGTTGATCAGCGCCCTGTTTCTGAGTGACCACCGCCTGCTGGTCATGGTGTTCTTTCTCGCCGTCCTGCAAATCGGAGTATTCCGTGTCGGCCGTTGGCAACTGGTGCGTCTGGCGTTGCTCGGCGTGGGTGGTTACGCCCTGGTACTGCTGGAGCTGCAAAGCCGCGAGCCGAGCGCCTTCAACGCCCTGGTGGAGTGGCAGCACTGGCTGCTGTTCACCCTGGCGGTGGTGCTGATGATGGTATTGGCATTGGAGATCGTCGGCATCCGCCGTCGTATCGACGGCCGCAATGAGGCCTTGCAGCAAATGGCACGGCAGATCCGCGATCTGGCGATCCGCGATGAACTGACCGGCCTGTACGGCCGTCGCCACGCCATGGAGTTGTTGACCAAGGCCTGCGGCCAGGCCCGCCGTGGCGCCTATTTGCTGGCGGTGGTGTTTGTCGACCTGGATCACTTCAAGACCATTAACGACCAATACGGTCATCTGATCGGCGACCGTGTCCTGATCCGCTTCGCCGATTTACTGCGTCGCCACCTGCAACCGCCAGCACTGGCGGCGCGGATGGGGGGAGAGGAGTTTCTGCTGATGTTGCCGGTTGATCACCGGGAGCAGGCCCGGGAACTGGTGGAACGGATTCTGGTGGCACTGCGCAAGGAAGGCTTCGAAGACCAGCCGGGGTTGAGTGTCACCGCTTCCGCCGGCCTCGTCCTGGCCAGTGCCGGGGAAGAGGCGGAGCAGGTGCTGGCCCGCGCCGACCGGCTGCTGTACCAGGCCAAGCAGGCTGGCCGCGACCGGTTGCTGGAGGAAGCCTGATGAAGCCGGACTGGCAGCCGTTGGGGCGTCTGACCGTGAACGAGCGCCGCTTGCTTCGGGTGCACGGCCGCTCGGTGGTGGCGGTGGCGTTGTTCTACTCCGCGGTGGCGTTGGTGCTGTGGAAGCTGGGACATAACCGTGTTGACGGGGAGGCGCTGGCGTGGGCGTTGGTGTTGCTGTGGAGCCTGATGCTGCCGTACCTGGCGATGATCGAGCGCGGTCTGACCCGGGCCTGGCGGGAGCCGACGCTGTCGTTTCCGTCCGGCATCACCCTGGCCGCCATGCTGTTACTGACAGCGGTCCATACCGCGGACGGGCGCCTCGCCGTGATGTTGCTGTACTTTCCGCTGCTGTTGCTGTTGTCGTTCCGGTTGGAGCCAAGGTCGCTGGGATTGCTCTCCGCGGTGGTCTGCGCCGCTTACGGGTTGGCGCTGCTGGGTCTGTATCAGCACCGGGATGAGCAACTGGAGCTGGGGTCGGCGCTGCTGCAGTGGCTGGCTTTCGTGGCGGTGAGCGGTTGCTTCACCATCACCGGAGGCGGCGTCAACGCGCTGCGCCGGACCCTCGGCCGGCATAACCGGGAACTGGCGCGAATGGTACGGCAAAGCCGGGAACTGGCGATCCGCGACGATCTGACCGGGCTGTTCAACCGCCGTCACATCGTCGAGGTGCTGAATTATCAGAAGAGCCTGGCGGACCGGTATCATTACCCGTTCGCGGTCTGCTATCTGGACATGGATCACTTCAAGGCGATCAACGACCGCTACGGCCATCAGTGGGGCGACCAGGTACTGCGCGCCTTTGCCGACCACGCCGCCGCTTTGTTACGCGAAGGGGATTACCTGGCTCGGCTCGGCGGCGAGGAGTTCCTGATGGTGCTGCCGCAAAGTAACGAGGCCGGTGCCCTGCGCGTGGTGGAACGCCTGCGCCAGCAGTGGGCCAACGCCGGTTTCGACCATATGGGCGGGCCGGCCACGGTGACGTTGTCCGCCGGAGTCGCCGGTTATCAGCCGGGGGAAACCGTGGAGGCCTTGCTGGCCCGCGCCGATCACGGCCTCTATCTGGCCAAGAGCCATGGCCGTAATCAGGTGCGTACCGGATGAGAGCGGAGCGTCAGGCCTGCCTCGTACCGGCTCGCTGACACGCTATTCGCGAGCAGGCTCGCTTCCCACAGCGACGTGGTAGCCCCCGTGTAAGCTGTGGGAAGCGGCCTTGGCCGCGAATAAAACGCACATTCATGTCGCCAGGGACTGCCGGTCCGGCACCGCCAGGCCCTAGCCGTCTTCCCGCAAAGGAAACGTCACCAGTTGTTCCGGCGCCATGGTCACCGACAGGGTTTCGCCGGGCCGGGCCGGTGGGCGGCGGCCGCTGGTCTGGCACAACAAGGTGCCGCCATCCGGCAGCCGTAACCGGTGCAATATCGTGGGGCCGGTAAACAGGCTCTTCTCCACGATCAGAGGCGTACCCTGAGGATCCGGCAACAGATCGTCCGGCCGCAGCAGCACGTCCACCTCGGTGCCCGCGGGCCAGGGGAGGGGGCCGCCGCGCAGTTCCCCCAGTACCGTGTTGACCGCGCTCGTGGCGGTGACGGTGCCGCGCAGGAAAGTACCGTAGCCGGCGAATTCCGCCACGAAACGACTGCTCGGAGCGTGATAGATGCGGTGTGGGCTGTCCCACTGGGCCAGGGTGCCGGCGCGCATGACGCCGACCTGGTCGGCCAGCAGAAAAGCCTCTTCCTGATCGTGGGTGACCATCAGTGCCGCCACCTGCTCCTGGCGCAGGATATCGCCCAGTTCCTCGGCCAGCGCCCGGCGCAGATCCAGATCGAGACTGGCGAAAGGTTCGTCCAGCAATAACAGGCGCGGGCGCGGAGCCAGTGAGCGTGCCAGCGCCACGCGTTGTTGCTGGCCGCCGGAGAGCTCGTGGGGGTAGCGTTGATCCAGCCCTTCCAGGCGCACCCGGCGCAGACACTGGGTGACCCGCTCGTGGCGCTGCGCGGGGGACTCCCGACGCAGCGCGAAAGCCACGTTCTCGGCCACCGTCAGATGCGGGAACAAGGCGTGTTCCTGGAACACCATGCCGAGCCGCCGGCGTTCCGGGGCCAGTTGGTAGCCCGGGCGGGCCACTTCCTCGCCGCCGATATGGATATGGCCGGCCTGGATCGGTTCCAGCCCGGCCACCGCTCTCAGGGTGGTGGTCTTGCCGCAGCCGCTGGGGCCCAGAAGACAAGCGATCCGGCCTTCCTCCAGGGTGAAACTGACGCCGTTCACGGCGCGGTATTCACCGTACTGGCAGGCCAGGTCGGTAACGGTCAGCAAGGGCTGTGACATGGGGGCTCCATTGCCGCGAGCGCATACAGCGTGAATTCATGTCTCCCAGGCTGGCGTCAGGCTTTGGGCATGGCGTGCAAGCGTGTTGCGTATGAGCGTGCCAGCGAATTACGGGACACCGGTGGTTCTCCAGCCTCAATTCGTCAGTGCTGGCCGTGCAGCAGAAACTCCAACAGCGCCTTCTGCGCGTGCAGACGGTTTTCCGCTTCGTCCCAGACCACCGAGCGCGGGTCGTCGAGCATGTCATGGCTGACTTCCTCGCCGCGATGGGCGGGCAGGCAGTGCATGAACAGCGCCCGCTCGTCGGCCAGGTCCATCAGTGCCGGGTTCACCTGATAAGGGGCGAAATGCCGGGCCCGTTCCTGTTGTTCCTGCTCCTGGCCCATGGAGGCCCAGACGTCGGTGGTGACCAGGTGGGCGCCGGCCACCGCTTGGCGGGGGTCACGCACCACCGACACCCGATCGGCGTTGTCCGCCATCAAGGTGGCGTCGGGCTCGAAGCCTTCCGGGCAGGCCACCACCAGTTGGAAATCGAACTGGCGGGCGGCGTTGATGTAGCTGTTGCACATGTTGTTGCCGTCGCCGACCCAGACCACCTTGCAGCCTTTGATTTCGCCACGGTGCTCGGTGTAGGTCTGCATGTCGGCGAGCAACTGGCAGGGATGGAAATCATCGGTGAGGGCGTTGATCACCGGTACCCGGGAATGCCGCGCGAAGGTTTCCACGGTGCCGTGATCAAAAGTACGGATCATCACCGCGTCGACCATGCGCGACAGCACCCGGGCGGAATCCTCCACCGGCTCGCCGCGGCCCAACTGGGTATCGCGGGAGGACAGGAAAATACTGGCGCCGCCGAACTGGGTCATGGCCACTTCGAAGGACACCCGGGTACGGGTGGAGGACTTGTCGAAGATCATGCCCAGGGTCTTGCCGCGCAACGGCTCATGAAACTGGCCGGTGCGCTGCATGGTTTTCAGTTCCACCGCCCGTTGGATCAGGTAGCCCAGTTCTTCCGGGGTCAGGTCCAGCAAAGTCAGGAAATGGCGGGTCATGGGGCCTCCTGCTCATTGGCGTAGCGTTGCAGCACGGTGCTCAGGGTGTCCACCAGTTGGTCGCGCTCCGCGTTGCTCATAATCAGTGGCGGCAGCAGGCGGATCACCGAACCGGCGGTCACGTTGATCAACAGTCCCGCTTCGCGGGCCCGGTCCACCAGCTCGCCGCAGGGACGATCCAGTTGAATCCCCACCATCATCCCCTGGCCACGGACTTCCTGGACCAGGGACAGACCGGACAGTGCCTCGCGCAGCCGGGCACGCAGTGTCTCGCCCTTGTCGCGGACCTGCTCCAGCACGCCGCTCTGTAACGTATCGATGACAGCCAGTGCCACCGCACAGCCGAGCGGATTACCGCCGAAGGTGCTGCCGTGATTGCCGGGGCCGAACAGATCGCTGGCCGCGCCGCTGACCAGACAGGCGCCAATCGGGAAGCCGTTACCCAGACCCTTGGCGGTGGTCAGAACATCGGGACGGATCCGCTCCGCCTGGCAGGCGAAATAGGTGCCGGTACGGCCGTTGCCGGTCTGGATTTCGTCCAGCATCAACAGCCAGCCGTGTTGATCGCAAAGCTCGCGCAGCCCCTGCAGATAACCGGGGCTGGCGGCGTTGACGCCACCCTCGCCCTGAACCGGTTCCACCAGCACCGCCACGACATTGTCATCGGCGGCCGCGCGGACCGCGTCAAGATCGTCGTAGGGCAGGCGGCGGAAGCCTTCCAGCAATGGTCCGAAACCTTCCTGAACTTTCTGGTTGGCGGTGGCGGACAGGGTCGCCATGGTGCGGCCATGGAAGCTGCCTTCCATCACCAGCACCACCGGCTTTTCCACACCACGGCGGCGGGCATGCAGCCGTGCCAGCTTGATCGCCGCCTCGTTGGCCTCGGCGCCGGAATTGCCGAAGAACACCTTGTCCATGCCGGCCAGTTGGCACAGTCGTTCGGCCAGTCGTTCCTGAACGGGAATACGATACAGGTTGGAGGTGTGCATCAGGCGTTCGCTTTGCTCGCGAATCGCCTGGACCACCGCCGGATGGCAGTGACCGAGATTACACACGGCGACACCGGACACCGCGTCCAGGTATGCCTTGCCTTGCTCATCGTACAACCATACCCCCTCGCCGCGGACGAAAGCGACGGGCTGCCGCGCGTAGGTGGGAATCAGGAACTGCTCGCTCATGATATTAGGGTCCGTGAAAATAAAAACGGCAGCCGAGGCTGCCAGTGGACCAACGATAATACTCACGCTTGAAGGGTGGCGCAACGCGCGGGCGGG
>NZ_AQPF01000034.1:0-42896 GCF_009846745.1 Alcanivorax xiamenensis
TTTCCAGCAGCAACGCGGTGGCGTAAAGATCCCAGATGGGCTCTTAGTCGCGGAAATGAAATAAGACAAAAGTGGGTATGGTGATGAGGGATCCTGTGTTAAATTTGCGCGGATTCTCATTATTTTGATCGCCTGTTTCGCTATGCGGAATGGCTATCGTTTTGACCCAAACCGGTGGCGCTCACCACCCGAGAAGAAAAAGCAGGAGAACTAGAATGGTTCTGTTAGCACAACTCCGTAAGCATCTGGTCACGGCCGCCGCCGCGGTGGCGGTGGCAACCAGCGCTGTTTTGCCCTCCCTGGCCTCCGCCGATGATGTCATCAAGTGGAAGGTTCAATCCCACTGGCCCGGTGCCAGCAGTTCCTACAAGGACAGCCTGGAGCGCATCAAGCGGGTACTGGAAGAACGCACCGGCGGCCGTCTGCAACTGCAATTGTTTGAATCTGGTGCCCTGTTCAAGCCCAATGAGACCTTCAATGCGGTCAGCCGGGGCATCATTCAGATGGGCACCATCTCCCCGGGCTACGCTCAGGACAAACTGAGCCTGGGCGGCATCGCCTCTGGCCTGCCTTTCGCGTTCCACAATGTGTGGGAAGCGGTGTACTTCCATAAAAACATGGGGTTCGAGGACAAGCTGCGGGCGGAAGCCGCCAAGTACGGTGTGTACTATTCCACCGACAAGATCTACCCCACGGAAATGGTGATCAAGAAGCCGGTGGAAAGCTGGGATGACTTCACCAAGCTGAAGATCCGTTCTTCCGGCGCGTTGCAGAAATTCCTCACCGAAGCCGGTGCCGCTGCCTCCTATATCCCCGGTGGCGAACTGTATCAGGCGTTGTCCACCGGCGTGGTCGACGGTGCCCACTGGGGCGCCTCCCAGGGCGCGAAGAGCATGGGCCTGTACGAAGTGGCCAAATACCACGTCAAACCGGCTCTGAACATCGCCGGCACCGACGTCTTCATCGTCAGCCAGAAAGCCCTGGACAAGCTGCCGGAAGGCATGGCCAAGATCGTCAAGGATGCCTTGGAAGAGCAGTTCTGGCTGCGCACCAATGAGTATCTGTACCAGGAACGGGTTTCCCTGGCCACGGCGATGCGTGATGAAGGCGTGCAGGTCAACACTCTGCCCGACGATGTGCAGAAACGTCTGACCGCCACCGCCCAGAAGACTTGGGACAAAGAAGCCGAGCGCAGCCCCGAGGCGAAAGCCATCGTGGAAGAACTGCGTGGTTTCCTGAAGGACCTCGGTTACCTGTAACCGGTGACCGTCAGGATGATGAGGGCGCCCACCGTGGCGCCCTTTTCTCGTTCCCGCCCTTCACTCGACCTATTGGAGGAGCCCCATGTCCGCGGTTCGAGCGTTTATTAATGGGATCACCTGGCTGAACGACCATGTCGGCCGCTGGGTGTCCTATCTGGTGTTCGCGATGTTCGCGTTCCTGATACTGGAGGTGTTCCTCCGTTACGTGTTCGGTGCGCCCACCGTATGGACCAACGAGCTGACGCAAATGCTGTTTGGTGTTTACGGTGTGCTCGCCGGTGGTTACGTCATGGCGCATAAAGGCCATGTCAACGTGGACTTGTTCCACTCCGCGTTACCGGTGCGGGTGCGCGCGGGCCTGGATGTGATCACCTCGGCGGTGTTCTTTATTTTCGTCGGGGCGTTGCTGTATTTCGGCAGCTCCATGGCGCTGGAATCGATCGAGAGTCTGGAGACCTCCTACTCCGCCTGGAACCCGCCGGTCTGGCCGATCAAGGCCTGCATTCCCCTGGGGGCCCTGCTGCTGCTGTTGCAAGGCCTGGCCAAGTTGCTGCAGGACCTGGGCGTGGCCTTCAATCTGATCGATCCGTCGGAGATCAAGACTCTGGGTGACGAGGAGGAAGACCACCTATGAGTATCGAAATGCTCACCTTGCTGTTCTTCGGCACTCTGCTGCTTTTCGTCTTTCTGGGCGTGCCGCTGACTTTCGTACTGGGCGGTGTCTCGGTGGTGTTCCTGTATTTCACCTGGGGTGCCGACGCTTTCTATATGGTGGCCTCGCAGATCTGGGGCACGATGGAAAGTTCGACCCTGGTGGCGATCCCGCTATTCGTGTTCATGGCCATGGTGCTGGAGCGAACCGGGGTGGCCAAGGACCTCTATCATATGATGCACCTGTGGTGGGGTGGCCTGCGCGGCGGTCTGGCCATCGGTACCCTCGGCATCTGTGCCTTGTTCGCGGCCATGTGTGGTATCAGCGGCGCCGCGGTGGTGGCCATGGGTACCATTGCTCTGCCGTCGATGCTGGAGCGCGGTTACGACAAGAAGCTGGCGCTGGGGGTGATCAACACTGGCGGCGGCTGGGGAATTCTGATTCCGCCCAGCATCCTGATGATCCTGTATTCGTTGATCACCGGGGTTTCCGTGGGTCAGATGTTCGCCGCCGGGGTGTTGCCGGGCCTGTTGTTGATGGTGCTGACGGTGCTGTACATCGTCGTGCGGTGCGCCTTCCAGCCGAATCTGGCACCGGCCTTGCCCAAGGAAGAGCGGGGCAACATGGCGGAGAAGATGCGCGCGCTGCGGGCGGTGATCCTGCCGATCCTGATCGTGGTGATGGTGCTGGGCTCCATCATCAAGGGTATCACCACCCCTACCGAAGCGGCCGCCGTAGGCGTGTTTGGTTCCCTGCTTTCCGCCATCGTCTACCGTAAGCTGACCCTGGGCTTGATGCGGGAAGCGGCTCTGCGCACCTTCAAGCTTACCGGTATGATCATGTGGATCCTGTTCGCCGCCCACGCCTTCAGTGCCGCTTACCAGAGCATGGGCGCCCAGGCGTTGATCGAAGGGCTGATGACGTCGATCCCCGGCGGTCCCTGGGCGATCATTATTTCCATGATGGTGATCGTGTTCCTGCTGGCGATGGTGCTGGATCCCGTGGGTATCATGCTGATCACGCTGCCGGTGTTCATGCCAATCGTACAGAGTCTGGGTTTTGATCCGATCTGGTTCGGCATCCTGTTCGTGATCAACATGGAGATCGGCTATATGACCCCGCCGTTCGGCTTCAACCTCTTCTATTTGAAAGGGGTGGCGCCACCGGATGTCAGTATGCGTGATATCTACTCCTCGGTGATTCCGTTCGTGATCGTGGAGATCATCGGCCTGGCCCTGATCATGATGTTCCCGGAAATTGCCACCTACCTGCCCCAAGCCCTGTTCTAGGGGGCTCCCGGCAAGCTCCCGGCATCCGTTTCAAGGAAAAGCCGGGAGCTTGTCGAATCCGCATCTTCCTGATCGACTCTCTGGTGACGTTAACCCATAAGGAGAGTCATCCGTGAACGTAAATCCCTATCTTTTCTTCCAGGGACAGTGCGAGGAAGCGCTGCGGTTCTACGCTGATCTGCTGGACGGCGAAATTCTGGCGCTGCTGCCGTACGGGCCTGAAGGCTGTAAGGACATGCCCGAGGCGAAACAGGACTGGATCATGCACGGCTGCGTAAAACTGGACGACACCGTGCTGATGGGCTCGGACAGCCCTTCGGACCGGTATCAGGTGCCGACGGGGCTGTCGGTGTCGCTGGAGGTAAATGACCCGGAGCGGGCCGAGCACGTCTTCGCGGCGCTGTGTAGCGGCGGCAGCGTGATCATGCCCATGGAAGCGACGTTCTGGGCGCTGCGTTTCGGCATGGCCACCGACCGTTTCGGTATCCCCTGGATGGTGAACTGCCCGAGCCCGGAGGCCGGCTGCCCGGAATAGTCGGTCTTGCGGACATGATTTCGCGAGCGAGCTCGCTTCCCGCAAAGAAACTACGAGGCCGCTGTGGGAAGCTGCCTTGGCAGCGAACGGGCGTCTAACCACTGCTATCGCCAATGGCGGGGAGGCAGTGGTTCACGGGCCACGATCGGTCGGTGGCTCAGTCCCGGCCCGCGCTCTCCTTCCAGCGTGCCATCAGCGTATTGGAAGGCAGGGATTCGTCCAGCAGCTTGCGGGCGCTGTCCACGCCGGTTACCGGCAGGCCTGCCGGGTCCAGCAGGCCGATTTGCACCAGCACACTGGCCTGGTCCCAGTAGATGTGTTCGTGGCACAGCTTGTCGCCGCGGAAGCGCACCACGCCGAGCATGGGGATTTCCACTTTCCTGCCGGTGGCGGCGACGCCGGGCAGCAGCCAGTCGATTTCCCGGTCGTGGGTGAAGCTGAGCACGAACTCGTCGACGATCTGGCAGGCGCCAATGGTGCGGGAGATCGGCGTCAGCATCATGTCCTCGGGATTGCCGTGGACGAAATGGTGCTGATAGAAGCGGCTCAGCTGCGGATAGCCGACGCCGCCGGTCATGGTGGGAATGTGGTTCACATAGGGTTCGGACACCATGGTGGCCATGGTCGCGGGCACATCGCGCGCGTCGAATTCGTAGCGCACGTGTTCCTCCCACAGGGCGGACAGATCGTATTCGGGGCCGATCTCCCTTTTCAGGGCGGCGATGGTGCGTTCATGCGCCATCTGCGCGGAGGGTTTGTGATAGTGGTCGCCCTTGGGCCGGGCAAAGGCATGATCCACTCCGGGATAGACGAAGGTTTCCAGGCGTGACACGGTGCCGCCCAGGGTGGTGATGATGCGGTTGCGGGCCGCGCTGTCGCAGAAGCCGTCCAACTCGGCGAAATGCAGCACCAGCCGCCCCCGGATCGATCCGGCCTCTTGCAGAT
The DNA here is from genome assembly GCF_009846745.1 of Alcanivorax xiamenensis. Lineage (NCBI taxonomy): Bacteria > Pseudomonadati > Pseudomonadota > Gammaproteobacteria > Oceanospirillales > Alcanivoracaceae > Alcanivorax > Alcanivorax xiamenensis. The sequence goes on from NZ_AQPF01000034.1 coordinate 4,684, forward strand.
GGTTCTCGATACCGACTCCGTAGTAGCCCACGCTGCACGCCACATCGGTGCGGCAGGCGGTCAGATAGGCCAGCTTGCCGCCCAGGCAATAGCCGACGAAGCCCAAACCGTCTCCGGCTACCTCCGGCCGTTGCCGCAGAACGTCCAGCGTGGCGGCGATGTCGTCGATGGCCAGATCCAGATCAATGGTCTGGAACAGTTCGAAAGCGCGACCGAAATCCCGCTCGGTGTAGCCCAGTTCGATGCCGGGTTCGATACGCCAGAACAGATCCGGAACCAGGGTGACGTAGCCTTCCTCGGCGTAAAAATCCGCCAACTCGCGCATGGTGCCGTTGACACCGAAAATCTCCTGACCCAGCACCAGCCCGGGCCCCCGGCCCCCTTCCGGCACGGCCAGATAGGCTCGGAAATGACCGCCGTCGCGGGCCTCGATATCAATGAACTGTCCCATGCTATGCTCCCTGTCGGACCGGCCTGTCCGGTCTCTTTGATAATGCTGGGGTGAACAGGCCCTAAATGTACGCTACGAAATTCCGAATGGTATGAAACCGCAATCAGCATAAGGAGAACAAGCCATGGGGTTCATCGATTCCCGCGCCAACATTCACGACAGTGCCTACGTTCACGAATCCGCTTACCTGTATGGCGATATCACCATCGAGGAAGGGGCATCCGTGTGGATCAACGCGGCGGCGCGGGCGGAAGCCTATGACATCCACATCGGCCGTTACAGCAACATTCAGGATTTCGTCATGATTCACATCGGCAGCGGCTGTGGTACCCGGGTGGGCGAGTACTGTTCCATTACCCACCATGTGACGCTGCATGGCTGCACCATTGGTAACAACTGCCTGATCGGCATCAACAGTACCATCATGGACGGTTGCGTGATCGGTGATAACTGCATCATTGCCGGCCATACCTTCCTCAAGGAAGGCACGGTGATTCCCGATAATTCCATCGTCATGGGCTCGCCCGGCGAAGTGCGCCGTCAACGCGATAACCGCGTCGCCAACCGGGTCAACGCCCTGGCTTACCATCGCAATGCCCGCGCCTACGCCGAAGGCGACCATCGCGCCTGGGAAGACATGGCGCTGTTTCAGCGATTGGTTCAGGAAGTAACGGAAAGCGAGCGGTAAAACGCGCATGAAACTGATGCTGCTGCCGGGGATGGATGGAACGGGGCTGCTTTTTCGCGACCTGCTGACGCATCTGACGTCGCTGGAGTGCGAAGTGATTCCGCTTCCGGACAGTGGGCGGCAGGACATCGAGCGCCTCTCCGATCACATCGCCGGCCAGTTGCCGGATAGCGACTATATGCTGCTGGCGGAGTCCTTTTCCGGGAAGATCGCGGAGCGGCTCCTGCTGCGGGAGGACCCGAACCTCAAGGCGGTTATTTTCGTGGCGTCTTTTCTTTCCAGACCCGGTAGGTTGCTTCCCGGGCTGGCGGCGGCCTTGCCGGTCAAATCATTGCTGGCGCTGCCCGCCTCATCGTTGGGAATTCGATGGTTTCTCATGGGGCGGGACGCTTCCGATGATGCGATTGCCCGGTTCAAACAGACAGTAAGCACGGTGCCGGGAAAGGTGCTTGGGGAACGGCTCAGACAAATAGCGGGTATGCGTTTTGAAGGCCACCAGTTCACTGTGCCGGCGCTGTATCTTCGGCCCCGCGATGATGTTCTGGTAAGGAACGCCACCGAGGAGTTCCAGGCTGCCTTTGCCGATCTGAATATCGTCGAACTCGAGGGGCCGCATTTTATCCTTCAGGCGAGACCGGAGCAGTGCGCGCACAGAATCGCGGAGGCCGTGCGCGGGTGGTTCCCAACTGCCTCCTAGCGAGGAAAGAACAACATGAAGCGGGCGCCGCCGAGGGGGGAATCGTCCAGGGTCAGGGTCGCCGAATAGCTGTCGAGAATGTCCTTGACCACCGCCAGCCCCAGCCCCTGGCCGGGATGGCGGGTATCCAGCCGCTCGCCCCTTCGGAGGATGCGTTCGCGCTGATCCCCGGCGATGCCGGGGCCGTCGTCTTCCACCACCAGGATGTCACCGTCGCTGAGCCGTCGGGCGCTGACGCGTACCCGGCTGAGACAGAGGCGATAGGCGTTTTCCAGAAGATTGCCGAGTACCTCCAGCAGCGCGCCTTGTTCCAGCGGTACCATGAAGTGCTCGGGAACAGCCCGCTCCAGAGTGACCCGCTTCCCATGGTGGACTTTGTCCAGGGCGGTTTCCAGGGTGTCCAGCAAGGGCGCCAGTGCCACCTGGTGACGGATCAAGCCGCTACGACGCAGCGAAGCCCGTTGCAGTTGAAAACCGATCTGTTGGTTCATGCGCTCGATTTGATCGCCCATGATTTCCACCTGCTCGTGATTTTCCCGACGGGAAGACAGCGTCTCGCCCACCGCCTGAAGCAGGCTCAGAGGGGTCTTCAGACCGTGGGCCAGATCCGCCAGGGAATCCCGATAGCGCTCCCGCTGCAGCCGTTCACCGTCGAGCAAACGGTTCAGTGAGCGGGTCAGACGCAGCAGTTCCCGGGGATGGTCTTCGCTGAGACGCTCCCGCTCGCCGCTTTCCACCTGGTCCAATTCTTCTTTCATGCCGCGCAGGGTGCGCAAACCCCAGGTCAGCCCCAGCCACAGCAGTAACAACAACACCAGAAGACCGCCGCCGAGCCAGACATAAAGCTGCTTGCGCAGGCCGGACAGCATGGCGTCATAGTCCCGGGACGGCTGTACGGTGACGATGCTGTAGGCGGCGTTCTCGCCCCGCAGCAAATCAATTTCCATGTCGTAGACGAACAATCTGACGCCGTTGGCGTCGCGAATGCGGTGCAACTCGCGGTTCTTGTCGCCGTCATAACGGGGCAGGTAATCGATGTTCAGATCGTGGGTGGAGGCGGAGCGCCAGAGCAGATGGCCATCGCGGTCATAGATATAGCCGAACAGCTTGTTGTCGAGGAGGGAGAATTCCTCGTCGGGCAAATGATCGGGCATGTGCAAGCGGCCATCTTCCACCCGGGCGGCGGAAATCAGAGTGCTCACATCCGCCGCCAGCCGCTGTTCGATGGTGTCTTCCAGTGCCAGGCTGAACGCCTGCTGCAGGGCCTGTTGCAGGGCAATGATGAACAGCACCGCCAGAGTGGCGGCGCCGAGCATCAGTCGCAGGCGCAGGGAGCGTTTCACCGGCAACGCTCGGTAAACAGATAGCCTTGCCCGCGTACCGTCTCGATCGGCCGGAAGCCACCCGGTTGATCCAGTTTGCGACGCAGGCGCCCGACCAGCACCTCGATCACATTGGGATCGCGGTCCTGGTCATCGGGGTAGAGCTGTTCCATCAGCCGGTCCTTGCTCACCACCTGCTGATGGTGGCGCATCAGGTACTCGAGAATCCGGTATTCATAGGCGGTCAGCCCGAGGCCGTGCCCGCCGACACGGGCCTGCCGCCGATTCAGATCCAGCACCAGGGGGCCGGCCTCGATAGTCGATTGAACGAACCCGGAGGCGCGCCGCAGCAGGGCGTTCAAGCGCGCTTCCAACTCCTCGAACTGGAACGGTTTGACCACGTAGTCGTCGGCGCCGGCGGCCAGCCCTTCCACTTTGTCCTGCCAGTTGCCGCGGGCAGTAAGAATCAAGATGGGAAAATCCCGGCCCTGATTGCGAATCTCGCGAATCAGGTCCAGACCACTCATGCCGGGTAATCCGAGATCGACGATGGCCAGGTCATGATGGTATTCCCTGGCCCGGTACAGCGCCTCCTCGGCACCGGCCACCGCATCCACCACGTGACCCTGCTCGCCCAGACGGCTGTACAGATGGTGGCGCAGTAACGCCTCGTCTTCCACCACCAGCAGTTTCATGGGGCCTCCGATAATGCCTCGCCGGCGTGGAGCCCATGGCACCTGACGGCGCCGATCAGAACCGATAGTTTACGCCGACATAGAACTGCTCGCTGCTGTGCAGATCAGCGCGGCCGGCATTGCCCACGCCGCGTTCCTTCAGCCGCGCGTCGGCGCTGGTGCGCAGGTAGCGGTAGCCGCCTTCCAGCGCCACGTTATGGCCGAGATCCTGAATGATGCCGGCCTGTACACCGCCGGCCAGGCCCACGTCACGATCCCGGTGGAAACCGCGGCTTTCCTGCTCCAGGCTGACCAGGCCGGCGCTGACGCCACCGAACAGTTGAGTCCCTTGATCGCCTACCGGTAGCAGGGCGTCATAGCTGCCAAGCAGATTCTGCTGGCGGAATTTGTACTGGTGCCGGGTATCGGAGGCATAGTCGTACGTGACGTAGACGCGGGCGTTGTCTTCCACGGTGCCGAAACGCGCACCCCAGGTACCGCTGTTGTTGATGGCCCCGTCCAGATCGGGGTCGTTCAACTGCGCGTTCACCGAGTGGGATTTCCGCATGTTGTTACTGGTTTCACCCCAGGTGATGCCGCCGAAATGATCGGCGGCCTGGGCCAGCCCGATAGCCCCGATCAGAGTGCTGCCCAATACCAGTTTGCCGAATGTTTTCATGGCTTTGATCCTTTGTTGCTGACACGGTTTAACGATGCGGCCAGCATAGAGAGGGCACCCTGAACCGGGCCTGTCGTCTTCCTGAACGGAGCTTGAACGGAAGGTAAAAAGTGCGGAAAGAGAGGGCACAGCCATGAAGTTTATTTTCGAAGTGAAAATGAAGCCGGGCTACACGGTGGCGGAGTACGCCGAGGCCTGGATCGAGGCCAGTGAGATCATTCAGCAGGTGCCGGGAGCCCGGGGCACCTACTTGCACCGCAAGATCGGTGAACCGGATACCCTGCTGGCCATCGCGCATTGGGAATCCAAGGCCCGCCGGGACGCCAAGGATGACCGCCGCAGCGAGATCGTGCGCGGTATCCTGGAAAAACACGCCCGGACTTGCGAGATCACCGTGATCGGTGAGTTCGAGGAGCCGGAGTGGCAGGTGCTACCGCCCCGGCGGGATTAGAACAGAAGTAGCGGAGACAATCGGAGGCTACCACGAAGCCGCTGTGGGTGCTTGCGTACAAGCGAATAGCCAACGGCCCGAGGGCATTCGCGGCCAAGGCCGCTTCCCACCGCAATGGGCGACGAAGCCGCTGTGGGAAGCTTGCTTGCAAGCGAATTCTTCACCCTTCGAGAGTACTTCATTCGCCAGCAGGGCTGGCTCTCACGGCGGCTTTTTCGTTCCCGTGAGAGGCGGTTCAGCCCTGGTTCAGCAGGGTATCGCCGAATTCCTCGCGCAGTTTGTTTTTCAGCACCTTGCCGGTGGCATTGCGGGGCAGTTGTTCCACGAACACCACGGCGTCGGGAATCTGCCAGGAGGCTACCTTGCCTTCGAAACCGGCCAGGATGTCCTGTTCCGAGGGAGTCTGACCTTCCGCCTTGACGGCGATTAGCAACGGACGCTCATCCCACTTGGCGTGACGGGCGGCGATCACCGCGGCGTCGGCCAACTCGTCCATGCCCATGGCCAGGTTTTCCAGTTCCACCGAACTGATCCACTCGCCGCCGGATTTGATCACATCCTTGGAGCGGTCCTTGATGGTGAGGATGCCGTTGGCGTCGAGGGTGGCGATGTCTCCGGTGGGGAACCAGCCGTCGCGGTGCGGTGCCGGGGTGTCCACATTGAAGTAGGCGTCGATCACCCAGTGGCCCTGAGCGTAGAGGTTGCCTTGCGCCTCGCCATCGTTGGGCAGGTCGCGGCCATCGTCATCCATGATTTTCAATGCCACGCCGAACGGCGGCCGGCCCTGCTTGGCGCGCACCGCTGCCTGCTCATCCGCTGACAGACTCAGGTGCTTGTGCAGCAGGGTGCTGACCGAGCCGATCGGGCTCATTTCGGTCATGCCCCAGGCGTGCAGAGTGTCGACATCGTAGTCGTCACGGAAGGTGGCGATCATCGATGGCGGGCAGGCGGAGCCGCCGATCACCGTGCGGTTCAGGCTGGGTACCTTCTCGCCGCTCTTCTTCAGGGAGCCGATCAGACCCTGCCACAGGGTCGGTACGCCGGCGGCCAGGGTGACCTGATGTTCGTTGATCAGGTTTTTCAGGCTGTCGCCGTCCAGGTTCGGTCCGGGCAGCACCAACTTGGCACCGACCATGGCGGCGGCGTAGGGGATCCCCCAGGCGTTCACATGGAACATCGGGACCACCGGCATGATGCAGTCCCGCCCGCTGAGCCCCAGGCTGTCGGGCATCACCACCGCGTAGGAATGCAGCACCGTGGAGCGGTGGGAATAGAGCGCGCCCTTGGGGTTGCCGGTGGTGCCGGAGGTGTAGCACAGGCTGGAGGCGGTGTTCTCGTCAAACTCCGGCCAGCGGAAGTCCGGGACGCCCTTGGCCACCAGATCGTCATAGCCGACGATGCCGGGAATCTGCTTTTCCGCTTCCTCGTCCACCGGTCCCATCAACACGATGTGTTTCAGATGATCCAGCTTGTCACGGATGGCGGCGATCAGCGGGAGGAAGGTTCTGTCGATGAACAGGACCTTGTCCTCGGCGTGATTGAAAATGTACACCAGTTGTTCCGGGAACAGCCGGGGATTGATGGTGTGGCAGACCAGGCCGGCGCCGGAGACGCCGAAATAGACTTCCAGGTGCCGATAGTTGTTCCAGGCCAGAGTGGCGGCCCGGTCGCACTGCTCCAAACCCAGTTGCAGCAGCGCGGAAGCCAGCTGACGTGAACGTTGTTCCACCTCGCCCCAGGTGGTGCGGTGCACGCCGCCGGTGGTTTCCACCGAGACGATCTCGGCGTCGCCGTGGTAACGGGCGGCGTGGGTGATCTGGCTGCTGATCAGCAGCGGCTGTTGCATCATTTGGCCAAGCATTGTTGTTCTCCCGGAGCTGGCTTGTTGTTTTTACGGTTTGTTGGTTCTTGGGTGATCAGTCGTGTCAGGGCGCAGGCATTTAGGCGTGATTCGGCCTGTTATTTGAATAAGCCGGGTTGACCTTTTGCGGCGATAGGCAAAAACCGTATGACCGCCGCTTTACCTTAAGCATGGTTGAGGTCCTAGCCTTGACCCCTCCATAGCTTGATGCCCTATCAGACCAAGAGGAAGGAGAGGACGCAATGACCAATCGGGTGGATCTCAATGCCTATCTGGAGCGAATCGACTATCGCGGCCCGCGCACGCCGGGGCTGTCACTGCTGGCGGAACTGCAACGACGGCACATCGCGACCATTCCCTTCGAGAACCTGTCGCCGTTTCTCGGTCTGGAGGTCGAGCTGTCTCCACAGGGGCTGGAACGCAAGCTGATTCACCAGAAAAGGGGCGGTTATTGCTATGAGCATAACCTGCTGTTCAAGAACATCCTCGAACAACTGGGATTTCAGGTCAGTGGTCTGGGCGCCCGGGTACTGTGGGAGCAGCCTTACACGGCGCGGCCGGCGGTGTCCCACATGCTGCTGCGGGTCACCCTGGATGAGGTGGATTATCTGGTGGACACCGGATTCGGCGCCCTGACCCCCACCGCGCCCCTGCGGCTGGATCGTGTGGGCCCCCAGGAGACCGTCCATGAGCCCTATCGCGTGCTGCATCTGAACGATCATTTCCTGCTCGAGGCTTACGCGGGGACGGGCTGGAAAACCCTGTACCGGTTCGATCTGCGCGAGTTGTGGCAGGCGGATTACGAAATGGCCAGCTGGTATCTGTCGCACCACCCGCAATCCCACTTTGTCACCAACCTGGTGGCTTGCCGGGCGGATGCCGATGGCCGCCGGAACCTGAATAACCAGCGCCTGTCGATCTATCCGCCAGGACAGGAGCGTCAGCGGCGGACGCTGAGCAGCGTGGCGGAAGTGCTGGCGGTGCTGGAACAGGAAATCGGGCTGAGACTCCCGGATCATCCGGCCTTGGAGCGGCGGGTGGCGGACTTGCTGGCGGCCGGGGCGGGTTGATGTCTCGCGGTGGATCATCGGTGCTTGAGGCCGCGGCGTCCCTTGGTTAGTGTTGCCGGTTTCCCCCAAAGATCGCCCCGAGAGTAGAACGTTATGTGGATCAAGAATCTGACGGTGTTTAGCGCCAAGGACCCCTTTACCTGGCCGGTGTCGGAACTGGAAGCCCAACTGGAAGGCGCCCGTTGTCAGCCCTGCGGCAGCCAGGCTCCCAGCAGCGAGGGTTTCGTGCCGCCGCTCAAGGGTGAGGAGCGCATGGTGTTCGCGGTGGAAGGGTTCGTCTACTGCGTGCATCAGGAGATCACCCGCTTGTTGCCCGGTCCGGTGATCAAGGAGGAACTGGATGAGCGGGTGGAGCAGATCCAGGAGCGTGATGACCGCCGTGTGGGCCGTAAGGAAAGGGCGGAACTCAAGGAGCAGATTACCTTTGAGTTGCTGCCGAGGGCATTCACCCGCTCCCGCCGCACCGGTGTATTGATCGATCTGGAGCGCGGCCGGATTCTGGTGGACAGTTCTTCCTCCACCCGTGCCGAGCAGGTGGTGTCGGTGCTGCGTGAGGCGCTGGGCTCGTTGCCGGTGACCCATGCCGGCGGTGAAAGCGCGCCCACCACCGCGTTCGCCGGCTGGCTGCGGGATCACCGGCAATTGCCGGAGGACTTCGGTCTTGGTGATCGCTGCGAGTTGAAGGATGTGAAAGGCGAGGGCGCCAGTGTGCGATTTACCGCGGTGGATCTCGGCCGCGAGGAAATCCTGGCCCACCTGGACACCGACATGGTGCCGGTACGGGTGAACCTGTCCTGGAATGACCAGTTGGAGTTCGACCTGACCGACGGCCTGGACCTGAAACGCATCAAGGCGCTGGATCAGTTCCAGGAGAACCTGGACGGCATGGAGGCGGACGATGCCGTGGCGGAGCTGATGGCGCGCATCAGTTTGCAGGGCAACGCCTTGCGTAACTTGCTGGACGGCATCTACCAATACTTTCAGGTAAAAGCCGACGCGGCCTGAAACGGCGCCCGCAATGGCCCGAGCGGACCTGTGCCCACCGTCGCGGGGGCACAACAATAGAACGCTTTGAACCGGGGCGACGACCACCGCGCCGTCGTCCTTGGGGGGACTTCTTCAGGATAGTGGGTGGATACCATGCAGCGTATTGAGATCAACCGGAGCTTTCCGTTTCCGGTGGAGAAACTGTTCGATTTCCTCAGTGATCACGAAAACCTGGAACTGATTTTCGCGCCGGCGAAAATTCAGCGAATCAAGGAAGGCGTGGACGCCCCCAATGGCGTCGGTTCGGTGCGCCGCATGCGTATCCTGCTGGCGCCGCCGTTCGAGGAAACCGTGACCGAAGTGGTGCCCAACGAACGGATCGAGTATCGCATCAGCAAGGGCAGTCCGCTGAAGAATCACCAGGGCGTGATGAGTTTCTCCGCGCAACCGGACGGTGGCAGCCGGCTGCACTACGTCATCACCTTCCAGGGCAAATTGCCGCTGGTGGGGCCACTCATCAAGGCCGGGTTGCAGCGCGGCATTGAACGCGGCCTGAGCCGGCTGCGGCTTTAGTCAGCGTAACAACGGTCAGGGCTGCAACTCCCGCACCGGCCGCACTTCCACGCAGCCCACCCGCGCCGCCGGAATTCGTGCCGCGAGCTGGATCGCCTGGTTCAGGTCGCGGGCATCGATCAGATAGAACCCCGCCAGTTGTTCCTTGGTTTCGGCGAAGGGGCCGTCGGTGACCGAAGTGGTGCCCTGGTGCAGACGCACGGTGACGGCGGTATTGACCGGCTCCAGGGCCTCGGCGGCCACCAGTTGGCCGCTGGCCTCCACGGTCTCGCAGTAGGCCTCGCATTCGGCGTCTTCCGGACTCTCCGGCAAGCCGTGCAGTTTTTCTTCTTCGCAGTAGACCAGACACAGGTATTTCATTGATGGATCCTCAACGGGGGCGTTATAACGAAGATGGGATAACGGAGGACAGCTCCGTCACCCGTTTTTCCAACAAGCGCCGCTCCGCCCCCTGGTGGCTCAGCGTCAGAGCCTCCTGGTAGACCCGCAGCGCATCCTGGTGGCGGCCCAGCCGACGCAGCAGATCGGCACGGGCGGCCCGGGCTGGCAGATAGCCGTCCAATTGACCGTCGTCCAGCAGCGCATCCACCAGTTTCAGGCCCGCTTCCCAGCCATCCCGCATGGCCACCGCCACCGCCCGGTTCAATTCGATCACCGGTGACGGGCTGGTGCGCAACAAAACGTCGTAGAGGCCGACGATCTGCGGCCAGTCGGTCTGGTCGGCACTGGTGGCTTCGCCATGCACGGCGGCAATGGCGGCCTGCAAGGTATAGGCTCCGAACCGGCCCTCGCCGAGGGCGCGCTCCACCAGGGCGGTGCCCTGCCGGATCAAGTCCTGATCCCATAACGAGCGGTCCTGATCCTCCAATAAAACCACGTCGCCCTGGTGATCCAGGCGGGCCGGACGCCGGGCCTCGATCAGCAACATCAGCGCCAGCAGGCCGCGCGCTTCGGACTCGGGCAGCAATTCCACCAGCAAGGCGCCGAGCCGGATGGCCTCGCGGGACAGATCCGGACGTGTCAGGTTCTCGCCGGAAGAGGCGAAATAACCCTCGTTGAAGACCAGATAAATCACCTGCAGCACGGAGTCGAGCCGTTCGTTGAGCTCCTGCCGTTCCGGTACCTGGTAAGGGATGCCGGCCTGCCGGATTTTGTTCTTGGCACGCACGATGCGTTGCGCCATGGTCGGTGTGGCCACCAGGTAGGCGCTGGCGATTTCCTCGGTGGTGAGGTCGCACACCTCTCGCAGGGTCAGCGCTACCCGGGCGTCGGCGGGCAGGGCCGGGTGGCAGCAGGTGAAGATCAGCCGCAAACGGTCATCTTCCAATTCCTCTTCCTCGCCGGGGGGCGGCACATCCTTTTCCAGGCGCCGGGCGATCTCTTCCTGGGAAGCGTCAAAGCGGGCGCGCCGGCGCAGGGTGTCGATGGCCTTGAAGCGGCCGGTGGAGACCAGCCAGGCTCGGGGCTGCTCGGGAATGCCATCCCTTGGCCATTGCTCCATGGCGGCGATGAAGGCGTCCTGCAGAGCCTCCTCGGCCAGGTCGAAGTCGCCCAGCAGACGGATGAGCGTGGCCAGTACCCGGCGGGACTCCGCCTGGTACAGAGAGGCCACCTGACGTTGCAGCGCCGGTGAGGCGGGGCTGTCCATGCGTCGCTCCTGGGCTTGCCGGATCGGTTGGGAGGTGGAGAGCCTGTTCATGCTAACAACAACCGCGGATCGCATCATGGGGTTTCCTCCGCTGTGGTGACCGGCCGCACTTCCACGGCGCCAAGCCGGCAGGCGGGCAGATGGGCGGCCAGGGCCAGGGCTTCATCCAAATGGGCGGCCTCCAGCACCAGCCAGCCGGCCAATTGCACCGGGCCTTCGGTGGCCGGCCCCGGTTCGATCCGCCGCCGTTCATCGCGGTATCGCAGAGTGGTGGCGGTGAGCGTGCACGCCACCGTGCCGCTGGCGTGCAGTCTTTGGTGCTGACGCAATTGTTGGCGTAATGCCCGGGCGCTGTCGTGCAGTGCCCGCCGCTCATCCGCCGGCAGTCGTTCCAGAGCGTCTTCGTTCACGTAAATCAGACACAGATACTTCATCGGCGCTCCCGTTTCCCGCCTGGCTGTCCTTGAGTAATCGTCCGGGGAAGGCGGAATTCGACAGCGCTGGCGGCTAGTAAGTCGCTTACACGCAACACGCAAACAGGCTCGGGCTTTGGCGTGCAAGCGTGTTGCGTGTAAGCGTGCCAGCGAATTCACAACATTCCTTCTTTGATGGTGACAGCCCACGCCAGTGTGCTATCGTTGGCCTCTGTTATGTTTACACCGTAAACAATAAGGCGCAAAGACAATCCCTGACGATAAAATCCAACGAGAGGAACTGGCCGTGATAGAAAAAACCATCGCCGAATGGCACAAGCTGGTGGACGCCCGGGATGCCGCCGGGCTGAATGCGATTCTGGCCGACAATGTGGTGTTTCACTCGCCGGTGGTGCATACCCCCCAGGAAGGCAAGGCGATCACCACCCTTTACCTGACCGCCGCCCTGCGCACTCTGAATAACGAGCACTTCCGTTATGAGCGGGAGATTCTGGACGGCAATAACGCGGTGCTGGAGTTTTCCACCAATCTGGAAGGGATTCATATCAACGGCATCGACATGATCCACTGTGATGATCAGGGCCGTATTGACGACTTCAAGGTGATGGTCCGCCCGTTGAAAGCGGTGAACAAGATCCACCAGATGATGGCGGCGATGCTGGAGAAGTTGAAATAATAGCGCTGGCACGCGACACGCGACACGCGACGCGCTTACACGCAACACGCTGGCACGCTAAACCCCAAGCAACAGCGTGCCAGCGATGACGGACTTCCCAAGCCATCAAGCCTTTCCGTCTATCCCAAGGCCAGCAAGCATGGCGTGCAAGCGTGTTGCGTGTAAGCGCGTCGCGTGCCAGCGTTAGTCGAACAGAATCACCTGGCGAATCGCTTCGCCATCAGCCAGGCGGTCGAAGCCTTCGTTGATATCTTCCAGTTTCAGCCGATGGGTGAGCAGCTTGTCCACTGGCAGACGGCCGGCCAGGTACAGGGCCACGTACTCGGGAATATCCAGGGCCGGCACATGGCCGCCCAGATAGGAACCCAGCAGGCTGCGCTCTTCCGCTACCAACTGCACCGGGCTCACCGCCATGCGGGTGCTGGGGTGAGGTAAGCCGGCGGTCACCGTTTTGCCGCCCTTGCCGGTGGCGGCGAAGGCGAACTCCAGCGCCGGGCCAACACCGGCGAATTCCGCGGCAATGTCCACGCCGCCGCCGCTGATCGCCTTGACCTGTTCCACCGCATCCTCGTCCTTGGAGTTCACCACATGAGTGGCGCCCAGGGACTTGGCCATGTCCAGTTTGTCCTGGGCAATATCGGCGGCGATGATCTGGCGGGCGCCACCGGCCACCGCGCCCAGTACCGCTGACAATCCGACACCACCGAGGCCCACCACCAGCACCGACTGGCCGGCGCGCAAACCGGCGGTGTGCACCACCGCACCGACCCCGGTGAGCACGGCGCAGCCGAATACCGCGGCGATATCGAACGGCAGGTCCTTGCTGACCTTCACCGCGGAGCGCCGTGACGTCACCGCGTACTCGGCGAAGCCGGAGACGCCCAGGTGGTGATTCACGGTATGCTCGTTCTGATGCAGACGCATGCCGCCGCCGAGCAGCGTGCCTTCGTTGTTGGCGGCGGCTCCCGGCGCGCACAGAGCGGCACGGCCATCGAGACAGTAGTCGCAGGTGCCGCAACTGGGGACGAAGGAAAACACTACGTGATCACCGACTTCCAGATCGGTGACGCCGTCACCCACTTCCATTACCTCACCAGCGGCTTCGTGGCCCAGGGCCATGGGCAGAGGGCGCGGACGGTTGCCGTCGATCACCGACAGATCCGAATGGCACAGGCCAGCGGCGCGTACCCGCACCAGAATCTCGCCGTGCCCGGGGGCATCCAATTCCAGCTCTTCGATCTTTAGCGGCTGGGATGTTTTATAGGGGCGCTGGGCGCCCATTTCGCGCAATACCGCGGCACGTGTTTTCATCGCTCTCCCCTTACTCTTCCGGAGCCTTTTGCTCCAGATCCTTCGTGAAGGTCTGATCATTCTCACCAGTGAAGAACTGGCGGCCGTAAATCAAAATACAAAGGGCCACGCCGACGGCGAAGGCCCAGGTGGCGCCCTGGGTGGCAAGGACCGCGGCGGTGACGCCGGCGATACCCAGGTCCCGCTGGCTGCGGGCCTCCAGAATGCCGATGCGCACGCTGACGTAACCCTGGATCAGCAGGGTCAACGCCAGCGCCACGCCAAGGATCGGTTCCACCAGACTGACGATGGGCATCAACAGCAGACCGGTGTTGGTGCCCCAACGGAACGAACCGGCGCCGCCGAAAATGGAGTCCATGGCCTTGCGGCCTTCTTTGAAGCGCTCGGTAATGACTACATGCATAGCTGCCCACAGCGGGCCGCACATGGCCACGTCGGGGCCGATGATGCTCATGGTGGCATTGCGGCCGCCAAAAATCATATGCGCCCGGTTGGGATCGTAGTCGATTTTCTCGTCCTTGCGGGCCTCGTCCGCCTCGGTTAGCAGCGCCTTGCCCTGCAGCACATCGCCGAACAGCACGATATAGGCCGCCAGCATGGTCGGGATCGCCTGCAGGAACATGCCCGCCGAGGGCAGCCCCAGACCGAACAGGGTGTATTCATTCCAGAGCGTGGCGAAATCCGGCTTGGTGAAGCCCCATTCTATGGTCGGCCAGGGCGCTTCACCAAAGATCGGCGCCACCACGATGGCCAAAGCGATGATCGGAAAAATGCCCAGTTTGCCCAGCGTGGCCCAGAACGCATTGCGGTTTTTTTGGGCGTTGAAGTGACGGGAAAAGATCAAATAGAAGGCGATGCCGATGGCGATGGAAATGGTCCAGGGGAAACTCTCGAAACGGCCGCCGACCTTGAATACGGTGATGACCGCGGCGATGCCGGCGCCCATGATGATGCCGGCCTTGATGGCTGGCGGCACCACATTGACCACCTTGCGGGACAGGCCGGTGAGTCCCAGGAAAATACAAAATCCTCCCAGTAACAACTGGAAAGCGATCAGCGCGTGCACACGCTCCGGGCCTTCCGGGAAGCCGCTGCAATAGGCCATCAGCAACGGGATCGCCGGAGTGATCCAACCCGGTACCACCGGGTCGCCCAGCAGGTGGTGAGTCAGATACAGAATGCCATTGAGCAATACCACGGCAAGGGCTGCTTCAAAGGGCATGCCAAGCAGTTCGGTCATCAGAGGAATGGCCGCCAAATCCACCGCGCACATCAACAGCCCTTGCAGATAATCGGGCCACTCAAAACGATAGTGAATAAAAGGCAGCCGCAGCTTGAACGGGCCGACGGGCAAATAGAGAGTTTCGCCGTCCGGACGTCGGTAGTCACGCATAGTGAGGGCCGTACCTACTGGTGGGAATGACAGGAGGTCAGTTTAGGGCCTGTTCACCCTATTTGCATCCCGCCTGCTGGATGCAAATAGGGTGAACAGGCCCTGGGTCGCCGCCCTCCCGGGTCAAGCGCCGCCGCCCAGAGTGGTGGCCAGGTAGCGAGCCAGCATGGCGATGCAGACCACCACGATCAAAGGCCGGATCAAGCGGGCGCCGCCGCCGATCACGGCGTGAGCGCCGAGGCGCGCGCCCAGCAACTGGCCGGCCACCATCGCACCTTGCCGCCAGCGATGAACAGGGTGAGCGAGGCGATGTTGCTGGCGAAGTTGAGCGCCTTGGCGCGGGCGGTGGCGGTAATCAGGTCGCGGCCACGCAGGGCCACTTCCACCAGGGCGAAGAAGGAGCCGGTGCCGGGACCGAAAAAGCCATCATAAAAGCCGATGCCAGGAACCAGAGTGCGCTCATAGGTGGTATCGCTGATCCGGGGCGCCCGTTCCACTTGACCGGCGCCCTTTGAAAACAGGAAATAGAGGGCGATAACCACCAACACCACCGGAACCAGGATCTCCAGAATGTCGGTGTGCATCACTTGCACCAGAATAGTGCCGAGGGCACTGCCGACCAGGGAAGCGAGGAAGGCCCCGCGCACATCGGCAATGCGGAAGCGTCGCCGGCGCCACAACGTGAACGCCGCCATGCCCGAACCGAAAGTGCCCTGCAGCTTGTTGGTGGCCAGCGCCTGCACCGGCGACAAACCGGCCAGCATCAGAGCGGGCAGCGTCAGCAGACCGCCGCCACCGGCCAGGGTGTCGATGAAGCCGGCAAGCAGTGACACGAGCGCCAATACCAGCAATATGGAGAGGTCTAGTTCCACGATATCCCTTCCAGGCGAGGGCCTACTTTACCCCGGCTGATGGGGGGCTGGCGATGGCCGTCACTATGTTGCAGCATGATCTGCGTTACCATCGCGGAAACGGAAGGGATGGAACGGCGCCGCCGGGGCTTCCGGCGTGGACGACTGAGGATATTTTGATGGTGGTGTCGGGACAAGGAAAGCTGGAGGGCTGGCTCACGGCGCTGCTGGCGTTGTGGTCGTTGACCCTGAGCGGCTGCCAGCTGTTGCCGCGGGAGCCGCTGCCGGAACCGGGGGTGGTCGCCGGTGCCGGCCGGGATCAGCCCGGTACCCTGCATTTTCAGATATCTCCCGGACATACCGGGTCCTACTACGGTTGGCAGGTGGAGGTGGCCGCCGCCGAGCACAACAAGGGCTTCATTTCGTTTACCTCAAGGCCAATGGAAGCGGGCCAGCGTCTGGACACTCGCCTCTGGGCGGACCGGTATCAGGTGCGGGTGTTGCATTTGGGACGGGTTCGGTTTCAGGAATGGGTACCGGTTTCCGCCGGCGGCGACACCCTGATATCGGTGAAGCTGAGCTTCTTGCGCAGTACCGTGACGCCTCATGTGGGCGAGGAAGCCCGCCGCCGCCTGTACGGCACGCCTTCCCGGATACGTGACCTGTCCAGTAACTATCAGCCGTTTACGGTGCACGCCGGTGATGGTTTGCGGGTGATTTTCGATGGGCCTCAATACCGGGGCGAACTGGCCGGTCCGGGGCGGCTCGAGTTCATTCAGAATGGCGCCACGCTGGCCACCATGGCGCAGGCGCGTATCGCCGCCAATGAGATCATCGGTGAATTGCGCTTCAAGGATGAGCGCAAAGTGGACCAGGCGTTGAACGGTGGTTTCTCGTTTCCCGATGGCACGGTTTCCAAATGGTCCGACGGCCGCCGTTTTGACGGGGCTTACCGGGGGCTGCAACCGGATCAGGGCGAACTGCGGTTAGCCGACGGCGATCTGTGGCACGGTTCGGTGGAATTGCTGATGCCGAGAGGGCCGGGAGTGCTCAAGCGACGCGACGGTTCCTGGCTGGAACTGCCGGCGGGTAGTGATCTGCTGACTCTTACCGGCACTGTGCCCTGTGGCCGGAGTAGCGGTGACAGTGGTCAGTGCCATTATCTGGACGGCCAGCGTCTGTCTTCAGCGGTGGATTTGAAACGGCGCCTGGCCGGTCGCCAGACTCCTTCCACCGGTTCCGCCACCGGCTGCCAACTGGCCCAGGGGCATTTCAGCCGTGGGCTGGGTCGCAGCCGGTTGATACTGGGGGCCGATGGCAAGGGTGAGTTTGAACAGTCTTCCGGTGCCGGCCGGTTCCGTTTCTACACCGAGTTCAAGTATCAGGCGCAGCCCGAACGGCTGGATGTGAAGTACGGCGAAGGCAGCTACACGCACGTGGAGAGCGGGCAGGTTTTGCACCGCACCGGTATCAGCGAGGTGGCGTTGCCGTGCCGTTTTGACGGCCATACCCTGTGGCTGGAAGGCAAGCCCTACCAGCGTAATTGAGTGGAAGCGCGATTTGGCGGCCTCTGAATAAGTATGACGATGTCCCTGGTTTCGAGAGACGTCGTCATACTTATTCAGAGACGATACTGGTGCCATCATGCGTTGGCGAGGAAGACGACAAAGCAGCAATGTGGAGGATCGCCGGGGCCAGCCGCTGAGTGCCGGCAGTGGCGGTGGGGGCGCGGCGCTACTGCTGCTGCGGGTGGTGCCCTGGCTGTTGCGCAGCAAGAGTGGCCGGGTGCTGCTTGTGGTGGGCGTGGTGGGTTATGTCGGTACCCGGTTGCTGGGAATCGACGTGCTGTCGATGGGGCAGGGAAATCCGATGGCGGAGCAATCGCGGCCTCTGTCCGATGAACAGCAGGAACTGGCTGAATTTTCCGCCGTGGTGCTGGCGGAAACGGAGGACACCTGGCGGCGCATCTTCTCCGGTATGGGGAAACAGTACCGCGAACCGACCCTGGTGTTGTTCAGCAATGGCGTGCGCTCCGCCTGCGGCACCGCCAGCTCCGCAGTGGGCCCTTTTTATTGCCCCGGTGACCAGCAATTGTACCTGGATCTGACCTTCTTCAATGAGCTGCGCCGCCGCCATGGCGCGCCCGGTGATTTTGCCCAGGCCTATGTGATTGCCCACGAGGTGGGACATCATGTACAGACCTTGCTGGGCATCAGCCAGCGGGTGCGCCAGGCCCGGTCCGGCCTTTCCCAAGCCGACGCCAATGCTCTGTCGGTGCGGCAGGAATTACAGGCGGACTGCTTTGCCGGGGTGTGGGGACATGAAGCCGGGCAAAAGCAATTGTTGGAGGAAGGGGACCTGGAAGAAGCCCTGGCCGCCGCCAATGCCATCGGTGACGATACTTTGCAGGAACAGGCGGGACGCGCCGTGGTGCCGGACAGCTTCACCCATGGCAGCTCGGCCCAGCGGGTAGAATGGTTCCGGCGCGGATTCGACAGCGGCGATATCAGCGCCTGCGATACGTTCGCGCGTTGAAGCAAAAGGGTTCGTCGCGGTTTAGAGGGAAACAGGATTACCCTCCATCAGGGACAGCGGAGCCGTGTTACGCCTTTGCGGGAACGTCGTGAAGCAGGTTCCGCAAAGGCGTAACACGGCTCCGCTTCGAGGTAACCGACGGCCGTTTATGAAAAGGGAAAGGATGTTCCTGTCCACCGCGAGCAAACCATCACACCGGGAGCTTACAGGGATGTATTTACAGCGATCCCGGAAGGCCTCCATGCAGACCCGTGCCCTTGATGGAGACGCCCATTGCCTGAACCAAAAAAAGGGGGGGCTTTCGCCCCCATATGCACCACCCTTATGCCTGGATCAGCGGGCCGGACGAGGAACCCGGAACCAGGCGGCGTACAGCGCGGGCAGAAACAGCAGGGTCAAAGCGGTGGCGACGATCAGGCCGCCCATGATCGCCACGGCCATCGGGCCGAAGAAATCACTGCGGGACAATGGAATCATCGCCAGCACCGCGGTGAGCGCGGTAAGCGCGATGGGCCGGAAGCGTCGCACCGTGGATTCGATAATGGCTTCATACTGGCCTCGGCCCTGGGCCAGATCCTGGCCGATCTGGTCCACCAGGATCACCGAGTTGCGCATGATCATGCCGGCCAGAGCAATGGTGCCGAGCATGGCGACGAAACCGAACGGTTGGCCGAAGAGCAGCAGGAACAGAGTGACGCCGATCAGTCCCAGAGGCGCGGTCAGGAACACCATCACCGTCAGCGAGAAGCTGCGCAGTTGCAGCATCAGCAGCGTCAACACCACCAGCACGAACAGTGGCATGCCGGCGTTCACCGATTTCTGGCCGCGGGCGGATTCTTCCACGGTGCCACCCACTTCCAGTAAGTAGCCCGGTGGCAGGGCGTCACGGATGTCCTGCAACGTGGGCTGGATCTTGTTGACCAGGGTGGCGGGTTGTTCGTCGCCGTAAATGTCCGCGCGGACGGTCACCGTGGGCAGTCGATTGCGGTGCCAGATGACGCCTTCCTCGAAGCCGTATTCCAGGGTGGCGATCTGGGACAGCGGCACGCTGCGGCCGTCCTCGTTCTGCACCGCCAGGCTCGGCAACAGCCCCAGCGCCTCGCGCTCGCGGGCATCACCACGGACTTCCACATCGATCAACTCGTTGTCTTCCCGGTACTGGCTGACCGCCACCCCGGACAACGAGCTTTGCAGGGCCTGGGATAGATCGGCGGTATTGACGCCGAGGGCCCGGGCGCGGTCCTGGTCGATGTTCAGGCGTACCACCTTGCTGGGTTCTTCCCAGTCCAGATGCACGTTGCTGACTTGCGGTTGTTCGCGTATCCGCTGTGCCACTTGCCGGGCCAGGTCACGAACTTCGCTGATGTGTTCTCCGGAGACCCGGAACTGGATCGGGTAGCCCACCGGCGGGCCGTTCTCCAGACGCGACACCCGCGACCGCACGGTGGGGAACTCCGCCGCCAGCGTGTCGATCAGCCAGGAGCGTACTTCTTCCCGCTCCTCGATATTGCGGGTCAGTACAACGAACTGGGCGAAGCTCGCCGCCGGCAGTTGCTGGTCCAGAGGCAGATAGAAGCGGGGAGAGCCGGTGCCGACATACGCCACGTAGTTCTCCACCTGGTCATTTTCCGCCAGCAACGCCTCCAGCCGCTCCGCCTGGGCCTGGCTGGCTTCCAGTGAGCTGCCTTCGCTCAGCTTCAGGTCCACCATCAGTTCCAGCCGCGCGGAAGCCGGGAAGAACTGTTGCGGCACGAAACGGAACAGCGCCACCGCGCCAATGAAGATCGCCACCGTCATCACGATCACGGTTTTGCGGTGGTAAACGCACCAGCTCACCAGCGCGCGGAAACGACGGTAAAACGGCTTCTGATAGGGATCGTGCACTTCGCCGGTATCATCGCGGCGCGCCAGGTTCGGCAGCAGTTTGTCACCCAGATAAGGCACGAACACCACCGCGGTGATCCAGGACACCAGCAACGACAAGGTCACCACCTGGAAGATGGAGCGGGTATATTCACCGGTGCCGGACTGGGCCGTGGCGATCGGCAAAAACCCGGCCGCGGTGATCAGCGTGCCGGTGAGCATCGGGAAAGCGGTGCTGGTCCAGGCGAAACTGGCCGCCTTGATCCGGCTCAGGCCCTGCTCCATTTTGATCGCCATCATCTCCACCGCGATGATGGCGTCGTCCACCATCAATCCCAGTGCCAGTACCAGCGCCCCCAGCGAAATCTTGTGCAGGCCGATGTCGAAGTAGTTCATCGACGCGAACGTCATCGCCAGGACCAGGGGAATGGACAACGCCACCACCAGGCCAGTGCGCAGCCCCAGCGAGAAAAAACTCACCAGCAGCACGATCACCAGGGCCTCCACCAGCACCCGCACAAAGTCGCCGACACTGGCGCGCACCGCCGCCGGCTGGTCGGAGACCTTATGCAGCGACAGGCCGGCGGGCAGGGTGTCCTGCAGGTGGGTGAATTCTTTTTCCAGGTTTTCACCGAGGGCGAGAATGTCGCCGCCGGCCTTCATGGAGACCGCCAGGCCAATGGCGTCCTCGCCCATGAAGCGCATGCGTGGTGCCGGCGGATCGTCAAAGCCGCGATAAACCCGGGCGATGTCCTCCAGGCGCAGGGTGCGCCCCTCGAACCGGATCGGGAAGCGGCGGATCTCCTCCACGCTTTGGAAATTACCGGAAGCGCGCAGGCGCACCCGGTCGGTGGGTGTTTCAAAGTAGCCGGCGTCGGAAACCGCGTTTTGTTGCTGCAGGGCTTGCTGTACCGCGCCAAGCGGAATCCCCAGAGCGGCCAGCTTGGTATTGGACAGCTCCACCCAGATTTTCTCGTCCTGCAGGCCGATCAGCTCCACCTTGCCCACGTCCTTGACCCGCTGCAGGGCCAGTTGCAGGCGGTCGGCGTAGTCTTTCTTCAGGGCGTAGTCGAAGCCGTCGCCGGTGAGCGCGTAGATGTTGCCGTAGGTGGTGCCGAACTCGTCATTGAAGAATGGTCCCTGGATCCCCTGGGGCAGGGTGTGGCGGATATCACCCACCTTTTTGCGCACCTGATACCAGAGATCGGGGATGTCGTCGGAATGCATGTCGTCCCGCGCCATGAACATGACCTGGGACTGTCCGGGGCGGGAAAAGGACGTGATGCGGTCGTAATCCCCGGTTTCCATCAGCTTCTTTTCGATGCGCTCGGTGACCTGGCGGGAGACGTCCTCGGCGCTGGCGCCGGGCCACAGCGTATTCACCACCATGACCTTGAAGGTGAACGGCGGGTCCTCGCTTTGTCCTAGCTGGCTGTAGGACAGTGCGCCGAGGGCCCCGAGAATGATCATCGCGTAGAGCACCAGGGCGCGGTTTTGCAGCGCCCATTCGGACAGATTGAAACGCATCCTCAGTGTCCCCCGTCGCCAAAGTTCACCTGGCGATTGCGACGGTCCACCGGTTTCACGGTCTGGCCTTCGCGAAACAGCTGGGTGCCGGCGGCGACGATCCAATCATCGGTTTCCAGGCCAGCAAGCACTGGCACTTGGTCTTCCTGGTAGGGTCCGATGCGAACCGGCGCTTTCACCAGAGTCTGGTCCGCCGGGTTCACCTTCCAGACATAAGGGGCGTCCGCTTCGGCGGTGAGTGCGCTCAACGGGATGCTCATGCGAGTGTCGCCCTGAGGGAAGAATGCCCGGGCGCTTTGCCCCAGATCGGCGGGCACGTCGTCGCTGGTGAAAGCCACGCGCGCCGCGTAGGTGCGCAATTGCGGGTCGGCGGACGGGGCGATCTCGCGGACCCGGCCGTCATAGTGCTCACCGGGTCGCGACCACAGCTCCACCTTCACGTCCTGCTGGAGAGAAACCTGATTGACGCGGTTTTCCGGCAGATGGATCAGGACCTCGCGGTCGCCATCGGCGGCCAGCGTGAACACGGTCTGGCCGGCCGCCACCACCTGCCCGACCTCGACCTGACGGCTCATGATGACCCCGTTCCGGGGCGCACGCAGTTCGGCGTAACCGGCCTGATTGCGGGCTACTTCCAGATCGGCGCGGGCCTGGCGCAATTGTGCCGCGGCGGCTTCGAGCTGGCTGCTGACTGAATCGTACTGCGACTGGCTGATCACCTTGCGTTCCAGCAGGGTCTGATACCGTTTCTGCTCACTGCGCGCCAGATCATGGTCGGCCTTGGCGGCGGCCACCCGGGCGCGGGCGGCATCCAGTTGCAGGCGCACGTCACGGGGGTCGATGCGGGCCAGTGACTGACCCTTCTCCACCCGGTCCCCGACTTCCACCAGACGCTCGATCACCTTGCCGCCGACCTGGAACGCCAGATCAGGCTCGTAGCGGGCGCGGACCTCGCCGGCGAAGCTGTCATGGCCGGTATGAGTGCTGTTCGGCTGGACCACCAGAGCAGTGCTGATGGTGTGCTCGGTGGTGGCGGCATCACCGCTGCAGCCGCTGAGCGCGCTGGCGAACAGGGCGACGAGAAACAGCAGGGGCAGGCCGGAAGCGCCCACGCGATGAGTGGGTAAGTGCGATGTGGATCGGTTGCGGCAAGTCATGGAACACCTTATCCCTTGTTGGTACTCCCGGGCGGGAAAGAGCGCCTGCGGATAGCAGCAACAACAACGTCGTTATTTTGTCGGTTGAATGGTAAACTCGCCGGTATAGTAAAATTAGTGAACTCGCCAGTCCATCATTTGTTGAGATCATGTCGAACAATCCGACTCGCAGCGGCCCGGGCCGCCCCAAAGACCCCGCCAAACGCGACGCCATCCTGTCCGCCGCCACTACCTTGTTCCTGGGACAGGGCTACTCCGGCACCAGCATGGATGCCATCGCCGCCGCCGCCGGTGTGTCCAAGCTCACCGTCTACAGCCACTTCAAGGACAAGGAAGCGCTGTTCGCCGCCGCGGTGGAGATCAAATGCCAGGGGCAGATGCCCTTGCCGATCTTTCATTTCGATCAGAGCCAGTCGGTGGAACAGGTGTTGCTGCGCATCGCCCGCTCCTTCCATGAGCTGGTGACCCAGGAGGACGCGGTCAATCTGATGCGCCTGATGGCGGCTCAGGCCGGCCAGGACCAGACCATGGCCCGGCTGTTCTTCGAGGTGGGCCCGCAACGAACCTTGCTGGACATGGAGCGGCTGCTGGCGGAGCTGGATCGGCGCGGCTTATTGCGGGTGGCGGCGCCGGATCGTGCCGCCGATCACTTCTTTTCCCTTATCAAGGGCTGCCATGAAATGAAGGTATTGATCGGTTGTGGCGTACCGCTGACGGCGGAGGACGCCGAAGCCCATATCTCCGAGGCGGTGGCCATGTTCCTGCGCGCTTACGCGCCATAGAGACGCACGGCGAGCAGCGCCACCAGCAGTGCCAGCACGGCACTGACACTTTGCCAGAAACGCACCGGATGGCGGTCCATCAACGGCGGTCGGATTGGGTGCGTGAGCCCCGGATTGGGGTGGCGCAAGTCGTGGATAAATTCCGATAGCTCCCGGTAACGTTTGTCCGGATGCGGATGCACCGCCTTGCGCAGTGCTCCGTCCACCCAGGATGGCAGATCGCGATCATCGCGTAAGGCGCTGCGATAGCGGAGCCGGTTCTGTGCGGACCGGGTCCGGCACTGGGACACGGCGGTACCGTAGGGCAAATCTCCGGTCAGCAGTTGATAGGTGATGACACCGAGGGAAAACAGATCGGAGGCGGTATCGCCCGGTTCTCCGAGAAAGTATTCCGGCGCCATGTAGGGCAGGGTACCTTGCGGCGCTTCCCGGTCCCGGGGCGGGGCCAGCTCGGCCAGCCCGGCCACGCGGGCGGCGCCGAAGTCGATCAGGGTGACGGTGCCGTTGGCGTCGATCATCACGTTTTCGGGGCGCAGGTCCTGGTGCAGAATCTCGCGCCGATGGAAGGCGTACAGTGCGCGGGCGATCTGTTCCACCAACTCCCGAACCGTTTCCAGAGCCGGGTTGGGGTGGTCACGCATCCACTGCGTCAGGGTTTCCCCCTCCACATAGTCCGTCACCGTATACAGGTAACGACGTTGCCGTTGCCGTGGCGGCGCCTTGAGAACATGGGGATGGTCGATGCGGTGGGCGATCCATTCCTCCATCATGAACCGCTCCAGAAAGGCACGATCATTGGCGCGGTCGATGGCCGGGGTTTTCAGTACCACGGTGGCGCCACTGTCCAGATCCTCCGCCAGATAGACGTGGCTGCGGCTGCTCGCGTGCAACTCCCGCAGGATGCGGTAGCCGTCGAATTCCATGCGGACACGCAGCTCCGGCGGGAGCGGCAGATCATCCAGACGGCCGGATACGGCGGAGGGCTCTGCTTGCGGCAACCGGTCGATACGCAGCACCTGCACCGTCAGATTGTCCTCGCTGCCATGCTCGTAAGCCAGCGCCACCAGGGTTTTCGCCGCCTGTTGTGGATCGGTTTGCGAGGCCAGAGTGCGGGTCAGGGTGTCGGCATCCAGGTGTTCGTGGACGCCGTCGGTGGCCAGCACGAACCAGTCCCCTTCCGTCACCGGTACGCTGAGATGATCGATTTCCGCGCGGGCGTTCATGCCCAAGGCCCGGCTCAGGTAGCTCTGCTCCCGTGACACCCATAACCGGTGATCTTCGGTCAGCTGTTCCAGGACTCCGTTACTCAGCCGATACAGGCGGGCATCGCCCAGATGGAAGCAATGGGCGCTGTCGCCTTTGATCACCAGGGCGGTGAAGGTGCACACATAGCCCCGGTCCAGATCATAGCGGTACTGGCTTTGGCGGGTCTGCGCGTGCAGCCAGGCGTTGGTGGCGTTGATCACCCGTTGCGCGGATTGCCGTACCGACCAGGTTTCCGGAGTGCTGAAGTAGTCTTCTAGGAAGCCGCTGACCGCGGTTTCCGCGGCGATATGGCTGACGTTGCTGCTGCCAATGCCATCGGCCAGCGCCAGGGCCAGTCCCTTGTTGACCAGCGGTGGCCCCTCGGGGATCAGGGCGCCGTGGAAATCCTGATTGGCCGGTTTGCGGCCCTTGTCGGAATACTGTCCCAGGGACACCTTGAGAGAGGAAGGCATGGCGATGAGCGCCCCGTCCGATGCCGGGGCGCGGTCCTGTCGGTTGTTGTTCCCTGGATTACAGGGACCGTTTCGGCGCGGTGCGCACGTGGGTGGTGTAGAGAGTCAGACCGGTGAAGGCGAGACCACCCACCAGGTTGCCCAGCGCGGTGGGGATCTCATTCCAGATAAAATAGTCCGCCACCGAGAAATCACCGCCCATCAGCATGGCACAGGGGAACAGGAACATGTTCACCACCGAGTGCTCGAAGCCCATGTAGAAGAACAGGAAAATCGGCATCCACATGGCGATCACCTTGCCGGATACGGTGGTGGAAACCATGGCGCCGACCACGCCCATGGACACCATCCAGTTGCACAGCATGCCGCGAATGAAAATGGTGATCCAACCGGCCAGGCCATATTCGGCATAGCCCAGAGTACGGGACTCACCAATGGCCGCCAGCTTTTCGCCCACCGCCCCCGGCTCGGTGTTGAAACCGTAGGTCAGAATGAACGACATCATGAACGCCACCGTCAGCGCGCCGGCGAAATTGCCGAGGAATACCAGCCCCCAGTTCTTCAGCACGCGGTTGGTGGTCACCCCCGGCCGCCGATCCAGCAACGCCAGCGGCGTCAGCATGAAGACACCGGTGAGAAGGTCGAATCCCATCAGATAGAGCATGCAGAAGCCGACGGGAAACAGCAGGGCCCCGATCAGGGGGTTGCCGGTTTGTACCGTGATGGTTACCGCCATGGCCGCCGCCAGGGCGAGGATGGCGCCGGCCATGTAGGCACGGATCAAAGTGTCGCGGGTCGCCATGTAAATCTTCGATTCACCGGCATCCACCATTTTTGTCACGAACTCGGAAGGTACTAGGTAAGACATGGTCGCACTCTCTGGATCATCGATGTTTGCGGAAAGCCTTTAAAAGCGTCGTTCTATTGCTATGGAAAGGATCAGCAAGAACCGCACCAGGAGAGCGGGGAAATTGTTAACTATTTGATGTAAAAGGGATTTGTTGTTTTGATGGTAGTGGTGCCCCAGGTCCGGTCCGAAAGTATGGCGCCATTGTGGTGCGTCAGGTTCGGTCCGTTTTGGTGCTTTTCCGGAAGGCATGTCATTCATTGTGCGATGTGGGCAATCGGGTTAGGCTGCCGGCTTCCTCCCGCCGGTCTTCGCCATGCTTCAACAATTCCTGGAACACTTCGGCTATCCCGCCCTGTTCGTGGGGACCTTCCTGGAAGGCGAGACAATACTGGTGCTGGCGGGGTTCCTGGCGTTCCATGACTATCTGCGTCTGGATCTGGTGATATTCACTGCTTTCGCCGGTGCTTTTTGCGGCGATCAGCTCTGGTTTCTGCTCGGGCGCCATCATGGCCGGCGGTTGTTGCGACGTAAGGCGCGCTGGGAAGCAGCGGGGGAAAAAGCCCTGGGGCTGGTGCGGCGCCATCCGGATCTGTGGGTGCTCGGTTTCCGTTTCGTCTATGGTCTGCGTACGGTGATGCCGGTGGTGATTGGCCTGTCTGGTTATCCGCCGCGCCGCTATCTGTTTTTCAACGCTCTGGGCGCCGCGATCTGGGCAACGGCGCTGGGCGGCGCCGCCTTCCATTTCGGTACCTTGCTGGAAGGGTTGCTTGGCCATCTGAAGCGTTATGAATTTTATGTGTTGGGGGCGCTGTTGCTGATCGGTGTGCTGATGTGGCTGTGGCGCCATTTCCGTGCACCCCGCTGAGACACGATTCGCTGCCAAGGCAGCTTCCCACAGCGGCCCCGTAGCATTCTCTCTGTGGGAAGCTGCTTTGGCAGTGAATCGGCGCAACGGTGGGATATCCGTGGCCTACGGACCGCTTTAGCCTTTCTATATCCTGAGCTCAGCACATATCGTTTTTCCCGGGCCCGTGTCCTGGCTACCTTGCGACTCTGACTTTCCTGACAGATAAGCGAGGTTGGCCCATGATCACTGTGTTCACGGATTCCTCCCCCATCGCCTTTTCTGTTGATGAACCCTCATGGCCGGATTCCCGTCATGCGCGATGATCAGACCGGGGTGACGCTTTTCGAGTCTTCGGCGATCCTGTTGTATCTGGCGAAAAAGCCGGGCGCCTGCCGTGGGAGCCGTTGACGGCGCGTTGGGAAGCGATCAAGTGGTTGCAGTTTCATTCCGCCAGCATGGGGCGGATACTGGGGCAGCGTGTGTATTTCGAGTTGTTCGCGCCGACCCTGTCGCGCGATGTTGTTGATCGTTACCGAAGCTTGAGCGAGGAAGCTTTCGCCACACTGGACCGGCATTTGAGCAGCCGGGCCTTCCTTGCTGGCGACAACTACTCCATCGCCGATATCGTCACTTTGGGTTGGACGCACATCGCCGTGATTTGCGGGTTTGGATTTGAGCGCCATCGTCATTTAACACGCTGGCATGACGCCGTGGCGCGGCGGCCGGCGGTGCGGCGTGGCGTGATGTTGCCCGCGCCGGCCACCGGGCCGTGCCCCTTATTCAATATCAAGAACAGGCTCCAGGGTGACCAGGTATGACGTACAGGGCTGATGTGCTAACCACGCCGCTGGGGTCGATGATCGCCCTGGTTGATGAGCAGGGTGCTCTGGTGCGCCTGGAGTTCGTTGATGGGCAACACCATCCGGCCAGCGTGCACTGGCGCGGCCTGTCCTATGTTCAGGACGCGGCGGCCGTCCGTCACGTGGCGGAGCAGCTGGACGCTTATTTCGCTGAGCAACTGACGGATTTCGACCTGCCACTGGCGCCCCACGGCAACGCTTTTCTGCAAGAGGCCTGGCGTCATTTGCGGCGGGTGCCCTATGGCACCACCATCTCTTATGGCGAGCTGGCAACGCGGTTGTCCCGGCCCACTTCGGCGCGGGCTATTGGCCGTGCCAATGCCGTCAATCCGATCGCCATTATCGTCCCTTGTCATCGGGTGATTGGCGCCGACGGCAGTCTTACCGGCTACGCTGGCGGAATCGAACGCAAGTTGGCTTTGCTTGAGCTGGAGCGAGCGTTGCCACAGCGGAGCTTGTTGTGATCAAACCTCACCGTACGACGCCTCCTGCTCCAGCCATTCTCTGAAGAGTGTCATGGCCGGTTTTTCCTGCACGGAAGCAGGCCACACCAGATAATAGGCGAAGTCCGATGGCCAGGGCTGATCCAGAGCCAGCACCAGCCGGCCGGCATCGATTTCCGCCCGGGCATGCACATCCCGGATCAAAGCGAGACCCTGCCCGGCCTCCGCCGCCCGGATCAGCAGCAGCTCGTCATTGAATGCGGGCCCCCGGTCGGCGTGGGTCGGTTCGCTCACCCCCAGTGCTTTCAGCCACAGCACCCAGTCCGCCCGGTTGCTGTTTTGCAGTAATGGGAAGGCCAGACAGTCGGCGGGTTCCTGGATCAGTGGTCCCCGGGCCAACAGGGCGGGGCTGGCCACCGGCACCAGCACCGACGCCATCAGGCGCTGGCATGCCAGCCCGGGGTAATCGCCCAGGCCGTGACGGATCGCCACGTCCACCCGGTCGCGCTGAAAGTGGATCAGATCGGATGAGGCCTCCACGCGAACATCGATATCCGGGTGACGCTCGGTGAAGCGGCCGAGACGGGGCACCAGCCAGGAGGCGGCAAAGGACGGCGTGGTGCTCACGGTCAGTGTTTGCCGGGCGTTCCGGGCTTCCAGGCTGCCCAGGCTGCGTTCGATCTGTTCGAAGGCCTGGAGCAGGGCGGGATAAACCTGTTCGCCGGCTTCGGTGAGCTGCATGCCCTGGCGGGTTCGGATAAACAGAGGGGCCCCGATCCGCTCTTCGAGCTGTTTCAGTTGCTGACTGACCGCGCCGGGCGTAACCCCCATCACCCCGGCGGCGCGCTTGACGCTGCCATGGCGTCCAATTTCAGTAAAGGCGCGTAGGGCCAGTAACGGCAGAACCGCACTCATGATTTAGTTTGCCTATGTGGAATGCTTGAGAAAAATTGGATTGCTGTTCTTTCAAAAAAGAGAGTTTCTCTCTTTTGGTGTCATTTTGGAATTTAGTTTTTCTGAATAAAAAACAAAAATCTCGAGGTCCGAAAAGGGCGAGTAGCGGACGCTGCGGCGGGGTATGATCGATGCCATGTGGATTGACGATGATCAGTGTTATCAGGCTCTGCGTACCCGCGATGTTCGTTTCGACGGGCGCTTTTTCGTGGCGGTGTCCTCCACCGGCGTGTACTGTCGGCCGGTGTGTCCGGCGCGTCTGCCCAAGCGAGAGAACTGTCGCTTTTTCGCCAGTGCGGCGGCGGCGGAATCCGAGGGCTATCGTCCTTGTCTTCGTTGCCGGCCGGAGTTGGCCCCGGGCGATGCCAGTGTCGACGCGAACCGGCGCCTGGCCAGACAGGCGGCGGAATATCTGGACCTCGGCGCGGGCGATACGGAATCGCTGGCGGCTCTGGCCGAACGGCTCGGCGTCACCGATCGCCATTTGCGCCGGGTGTTCCACGCCGAATTCGGCGTGGCACCGGTGGAATACGCGCAAACCCGGCGCCTGCTGTTGGCCCGGCGCCTGTTGCGCGACACCGGTCTGACCATCACCGAAGTGGCGCTGGCCGCCGGCTTCAACAGTCTGCGGCGTTTCAACACTCTGTTCCGGGGACGCTATGGCCAGCCGCCCTCCACATGGCGACGGGCCGCGTCGAGACGCCGCCCCGGCGACGGTGAATTGGTCTTTCATTTGAGCTATCGGCCGCCTTTTGATTGGGAAGCGTTGCGCGATTTTCTTGCCGCCCGGGCGATCCCCGGAGTGGAAGGCATGGAGCAGGGGCAATACCGGCGCACCGCACTGATCCGGCGCGGCGACCGGGTGCATCGTGGCTGGCTGGCCGTGGCGCCGGGGCCGCGTAACGGGCTCACGGTGACCCTTTCCGAATCCCTGGCACCGGTGGTGCCGGAAGTGTTGGTGCGCTTGCGCCGACTGTTCGATCTGGATGCCCAACCGTCGCTGGTGGCGGAACGGCTGGGGCCGTTGGCGGCGGCACGGCCGGGGCTGCGGGTGCCCGGCGCTTTTGATGGCTTCGAAGCAGCGGTGCGCGCGGTGCTGGGGCAGCAGATCACGGTCAAGGCGGCGCGCACCCTGGCCGGCCGGGTGGCGGCATCACTGGGAGAGCCGCTGGACACGCCGTTCGAGGATCTCACCACTACCTTCCCGGAAGCCGCCGTGGTGGCCGCCGCCGAGGCGGAGACGCTGGGGTTGCTGGGCATCATCCGGGCCCGGGTGAAAGCGATCCAGGCGCTGGCCACTGCCTGCGCCGAGGATCCCATGCTGCTGTCGCCGGCGGCGGATGTGGAGCGCACCCTGACCCAGCTCAAGGCCCTGCCTGGCATCGGTGACTGGACCGCCCAGTATCTGGCGATGCGGGCGCTGTCCTGGCCGGATGCCTTTCCCGCCGCCGACCTTGGCGTGCTCAAGGCGTTGGGGGAAACTTCAGCGGTGACAGTGAGACGGCGGGCGGAGGCCTGGCGTCCGTGGCGCGCTTATGCGGTGATGCATCTTTGGTTTAGCGGCCAGGAGAACAAGACCCCATGATCGAGTATCACGCTTTACCCACATACCTGGGCGCCTTGTTGCTGGCGGCGGAAGACGACGCGCTGGTGGGCGCCTGGTTCGAAGGACAGAAATACCATCCCGACCCGCGACCCTGGCGGCACAATCCGGCGCATCCGTTGCTGTTGAACGCCGCCGATCAGGTGCGTGCCTATTTCCAGGGAGAGCGACACGATTTTGATTTGCCGCTGGCGCCGCGCGGGACCGAGTTTCAGCGCCAAGTCTGGCGGGCCCTGGGGGAAATCCGCTGCGGTGACACCACCACCTATGGCGAATTGGCGCACCGGCTCGGGCGGCCCCGGGCGGTACGGGCGGTGGGGGCCGCCGTGGGCCGCAACCCCTGCTCGGTGATCATTCCCTGCCACCGGGTGCTGGGTGCGAACGGCAGCCTGACCGGCTATGCCGGCGGTGTCGACCGCAAAGCCCGACTGTTGGCACTGGAAGGCGGCGGACCGGATAACGGCACCCTGTTCGATTGACCACGGCTGCAGGTTGATTCGCGAGCAAGCTCGGCTCCCACAGCGGCTTCGTGGCCCGCTTTGTGGGAGCCGAGCTTGCTCGCGAATACAGCGCTCGTGGTGGACCACGAAAGCATCGTGAAGAACCGCTTGGGTAACGATTGGACTCTTTTGTCGAAATCCGGGGACGTGGTACGACTAGCGGGAAACGGCGGCGCTGGCCGTCTTTTCGATCACCACCTTGAGAGGTTCCGATTATGTCCAGGATGATTTTTGTCAATCTGCCCGTCACGGATCTGCAGGCGTCCATGGCGTTTTATACCGCGCTTGGTTTCGAGAACAATCCGCACTTCACCGACGACACCGCCGCATGCATGGTCTGGAGTGAGTCGATTCACGTCATGTTGCTCACCCATGACAAGTGGCGCACTTTCACTCAACGGCCGATTCCGCCCGCCACCGCCAGTGAAGTGATGCTGGCGCTCAGCCTTGATAGTCATGAGGAAGTGGACGCGATGAACGACGCCGCCGCCGCCCATGGCGGCACCGCCGATATCAATCCGGTCCAGGATCTGGGGTTCATGTACAACCGCAACCTGGCGGACCCGGACGGCCATGTCTGGGAAGCGTTCTGGATGGACCCGTCGGCGATCCCCGGCGAATAACCGGATCCAGGTGACCGGAGTCAGTCGGCCAGTCCGGCACAGGTTTCCCGGGCGGGCCGCTGGTAACGGCGGCTGCGGTGGCCCAGGTAGACACCAAGGGCCAACACCACCGAGGTGGCGGCGAAAGTGGCTCGAAAGCCGCCGCTCCATTCAATGATCAGCGAGGCGGCGGCGGGGCCGATCAACTGGCCGACGGCATAGAACAGGGTGACGAAACTCACCGCCACGGCGGCCTGATGGGGCGCCACGGTTTCCGTGGAAGCGGCCAGGATGGAGGTGAACAGGCCGGAGATGCACAGGCCCAGAATCAGGAAATGGGCAACGAACATGGGTTGTATCGGCCACAGTACCGGCAGGGCGGTACCCACCAGCGACAATGTCATCGCCAGCACCAGACTGTTGGAATAGCCCAGCCGGTCGGCCAGGCCACCCCACAGCGGACCGGTGAACACCGACATGATGCCCATCATCGACACCAGATGACCGGTGGTCAGCGCCGGCACGCCCGACTCCAGGGCGTAGCTGTACATGAACGTGGTCTGCACGATATAAGTAAGGCCCTGTACGCCGTACACCAGCCCCACCGTGATCACATGGGGATTGCGGAACACCGGCAGATCCTTGGCGCGAAGCTTGGGTCTGGCCGTACTCGCATGGTCCTGTGGATTACGCAGAATCAGCACTGACATGACCAGCACCGCCAGCCCGCCGGAGGCGAACAGCAGCCAGACATCGCGCCACCCCTGTTCGGCGCTGCGTTCGGTCATGGCCGGTACGATCAGGCCAACCAGCAGCATGCCCAATCCCACGCCGCTGTTGGCGAAGCCGATCACCGCGCCACGTCGGTGCGGGAAAGTGTTGGCCAGCAGCGAGATCAAAGGGGTGTAGCCGAAGGCCGTGCCCATGCCCAATACCAGCATCAACAGCAGGATCGGCACGAAGTCACTGGCGTGGGCGAGGCCGAAGAAGCCGCCGGTCACCAGCATGAGTCCGAGTACCACCGAAGTCTTGCCGCCGAAACGCGCGGCGAACACGCCGGCCACCATCACCAGCAGCAGATAACCGAGGGCGTTCACCGTGCTCAGGTTCGCCGCCTGAGCGTTGCTCAGGCCCAGCCCGTCGCGCATGGCTGGCAGCACCAGGCCATAGCTGAGGCGCGCGAATACCAGGATGGCGATAGTGCATAAAGCCCCGTTAATCACCATCAAGGCGAAGGGCGGGCGGCGGCGGAAAAACGGCATGGTGGCCTCGGAATGGTCTGATGTTGTTATTCGTGCTCGATCAGCACCCCGGTCGTCGTCCGCGGCCAGGGCGAACGGATCAAGGTGCTTGCCATATTGATGGTCTTTGAGTGTAGCCCAACTGGCGGTGGCGGGCATACTGGTTGGTTTGATGGTCGATGAATCGAGGGGCGAAAAGGGGCGCCGGCCACGGACCATCGGCCCTTGGAGACATGAAACCGGAGGTTGCTACGAGGCCGCTGTGGGAAGCTTGCTTGCAAGCGAATGGCCAACCGCCCGGGGCATTCGTGGCCAAGGCCGCTTCCCACGGTGACTCCGTGGTTCTGTCTGTGGGAAGCTGTCTTTTTCGCTGCGAATGGCGCTTATTCCCGCCCCTGGAAGAACCGTAGCACCTTGCGGATTCGGCGGCGGTCCGCGTCATTGAGCCGGGGGCGGCCGCTGTAGCGCAGATAAAAGCGCAGGCGTTGTGTCCGGCTGAGGGTGTGCTTGGCGACTTTGTCCAGGCAGGCGAGATCCTTGATCACGCGGTAACGCAGAAACGGGCCGGACCAGAAGCGACCGGCGGGGCAATCGATGAAGAACACTCTGGGTGGGTTACCGCTGACCAGTATGTTGCGCCACTTCATGTCGCCGTGACAGAAGCCGTGGTCGTGCATGACACGCAGGCCGTCGGCGACCTGATCGGCCACCGTGGCCACCCAGGCCGGGTCCCTCAGGCAGCCGGCGCCTGAACGGGCCAGGGTGGCCAGATCGGTGCTGTCGGGGATACCCACGGTGATCAGGGCCCCCTGATGAAAACGACCCCGCCGGCGGCGGAAACCGGCGCCAACCACGTCCGGTACCGGCAGCCCCCACTGGCGGAACAGGTCCAGGTTGCGCCATTCCCGTTGTACTCGCGGTGTGCCCACCCAGTTGTGCAGATGGCCGCCGCCGTTGCGGTACCGTTTGACGAAGAAGGTTCGCTCGCCACGGCGCAGGCGCACCACATCTCCCATGGGGCCGTCGGAGACCACTTGCCCCTGGAGTTGAAACACTGCGTCCAGACCATCAAAACCGGTCTGCTCCGGAGCGCTTTTGACCCACCACCTCATGGCTATGCCGGTTCCCTCTATACACAAGCCTTCGTCATGCCCCGAGGGGGTCGGGGCTCGCCAATCCCGCTCATTGTAGCGCCGACCACCGGGAAAATCCGGCGTCGGCGGGAGGTGTACTCCCGGACGCGGCAAAACCCCCTTAAAGCGGGCGCAAATCCGTTACACTACGCCTCTTGGCCCGACCGCTCGCGGGCGGGTAACGATACGAGGAGAGAATGGCATGACGGGGTTCGCCGAATTAGGGCTGCATGAGCGCCTGCTTAAAGGGATAGAGGCGTGCTCTATGGAGACGCCCACGGAAGTGCAGCGCGAGGCGATTCCGCAGGCGCTGGCCGGACACGACCTGCGTGTCACCGCCCGCACCGGTAGTGGCAAGACCGCGGCCTTCGCGCTGCCTTTGCTGCAGCATCTGCTGCTGGAACCCAAGCCGCTGTCCGGCACTCGGGCCCTGATTCTATCCCCCACCCGGGAACTGGCCAGCCAGTTGCGGAAACAGGTGCAGGCGCTGGCGGGGTTCACCTTCATCCAGTCCGAGGTGGTTACCGGCGGTGAGGATTTCAAAGTCCAGGCGGCCCGCATTCGCAAGAACCCGGAAATTCTGGTGGGTACGCCAGGGCGCCTGTTGGAACATCTGGAAGCGGGCAATCTGGCTTTGGCGGATCTGGCGGTGCTGGTGATCGACGAAGCCGACCGCATGCTTGATCTGGGCTTTGGCGAGGATGTCAGCCGTCTGGCCGCGGCCTGTCCGGAACAGCGTCATACCTGGCTGTTCTCCGCCACCCCGGGGGACGCCAACATGGAGCGCCTGGTGCGCGGCGTGCTGCGTGAACCCCGGGTTCTGGCGTTGCACACCGTCCGTGAAATCCACCACGGCATTCGCCAGCAGGTGATTACCGCCGACGACGCGGCGCACAAGGAGCGCCTGACACAATGGCTGCTGGCCCATGAAACCTATGCCAAGGCCATGGTGTTCACCAATACCCGGGTGCAGGCGGATCGCCTCGGCGGGGTGTTGCGCGCCACCGCACGCAACAAGGTTTATGTGCTGCACGGCGAAAAAGCGCAGAAAGAACGCAAGCAGGCCATGGACCGGTTACGCAATGGCGATGTGGATATCCTGGTGGCCACCGATGTGGCCGCCCGGGGCCTGGATGTGTCCGGTCTCGATCTGGTGATCAACTTCGACATGCCGCGCAGCGGTGACGATTATGTCCATCGTATTGGCCGCACTGGCCGGCTTGGTGGCGAGGGGCTGGCGGTGTCGTTGGTGAGCGCCAGCGAATGGAATCTGATGGCGAGCATCCAGCGTTATCTCGGCCAGCAGTTCGAGTTTCGTATCATCGAGCCCCTCAGGGCGCACTATCAGGGGCCGAAGAAACGGCGCGCCGATGGTCGTGCGGTGGGCAGCAAAAGCAAAAAGCTGAAGCGCAAGGCCGCCGCCAAAAGCGGCGTGAAAGGAGCGAAAGCGGCGAAAGGCGCGAAGAAAAGCGCCGGTGCTCGCCGTACGGTAAAACCCGCTGCCCAGGAACTCAAGGGCGGCCACGCCACCCTCAAGCGCAAACCCCGTTCGCAAGACTGATTTCCGGTCCATTGTCTGTAAGGTGCTGTCATGAGTGAATCGACCCCGGTGATCCGGTTGAAGAAAAACGAGGAACGCCGGCTCAAGGCCGGGCACGAATGGATTTACGCCAATGAAATCGATACCCGCGAGCAACCGCTGAAAAGTCTGCCCGCCGGTGGCGCCTGCATGGTGGAAGACCATCGTGGCAAGGTGTTGGGCAGGGCGTTGCTGAGTCCCAATTCCCTGATCGCCGCGCGCTTGTACAGCCGTGATGCCCGTCAGGAACCCAGTAAGAGTTTCTTCAAGAAGCGCATTGCTGAAGCCCTGGCGATGCGCGAGACCCTGTTCGATGAGCCCTTTTATCGATTGATTTACGGCGAGGCTGATGGTCTGCCCGGCCTGGTGGTGGACCGTTTCGGCGACACTCTGGTGGTGCAATGCGGCACCGCCGGCATGGAAGCGTATCTGCAACGTGTGGTGGAAGCCCTGGACGCGGTGCTGGATCCGGCCTGTATCGTTGTCAAAAACGACGCCAGCGTGCGCGCGCTGGAGGACCTGCCTATTTATGTGCGGGCGGAGAAGGGTCAATTGCCGGCGGTCTTATCACTGCGGGAGAATGGCGTGGACTTTCAGGCGCCGCTGGAAGAAGGGCAGAAAACCGGCTGGTTTTTCGATCACCGTGCCGCCCGGGCACGGATGGCGCCGCTGGCGAAGGGAGCCCGGGTACTGGATGTGTTTTCCTATTGTGGTGGCTGGGGCGTGCAGGCGGCGGTGGCCGGAGCCGAGGAAGTGACTTGCGTGGACAGCTCCACCACGGCGCTGGACTTCGTGCACGCCAACGCGGAGCGCAACGGCGTGGCGGAAAAAATGCGCACTCTGGAAGGCGATGCCACCATGGCCATGAAGCAACTGGTGAGCGACGGCGAAAAGTTCGATCTGGTGGTGCTGGATCCGCCGGCTTTCATCAAGCGTCGCAAGGATTTCAAGAACGGTCTGGCCGGTTATCATGCCATCAATGAGCTGGCGGTGCGGTTGGTGAAACCTGGCGGTTACTTTGTCTCAGCGTCCTGTTCCATGCTGCTGCCGGCGGAGAAGCTGCTGGATGTGGTGCGCGCCAGCGCCCGCCACATCGATCGGCGTCTACAGGTGATCGGCTACGAAGGACAGGGGGCGGACCATCCGATCCACCCGTCGATACCGGAAACCGCGTACCTGAAGAGCTGGTTCAGCCGGGTGCTGTTCAAGGTTTGAGATTGGAAGAGCCTGCTTACACGCAACATGCTGGCACGCCAACACGTTCTTCGCTGCCAAGCGGAGCGCCGCCCGGACATCTTCCCGCAGCGGCTTCGTAGCCCTTCTGTGGGAAGCTGGCTTGCCAGCGAAGACGGCGCGAATTCATATCCGCAAGGCTGTGCAAGCGGGCCACGGGTTTGGCGTGTTGCGTGTAAGCGTGCCAGGGGATTGTGGGTTATCACTGGCTCGTGAGCCGCGATTGGCTGGCCTCCGACGTCATAAAACAATTCGCGCCAGCACCGCCAAGGCCAGCCCGGCCAGAATCAGCGCGGTGCCTCTTTCCAGCCAATCGTGGTGACGCGCCAGCCAGGCCGGTGCCGGTCCCCGCGCCAGGACCAAGGCGAACAGGCTGTACCAGGCGCCGTCGATGACCACGGCGGTGGTGGCCATCTGGAGTCGCGCCGGAGTGCCCATATCCGCTTCGATGAACTGGCTGAACAACGCCAGAAAGAACAGTGCCACCTTGGGGTTCAGCAAGGCGATGAGGAAACCGTCGCGGGCGGCACCGTGGGTGGTGTGTGCCTCGGCTTCGGGGGCGGGTCCGGCGGCGGCGCGCCCGCTTTTCCAGGCCAACCACAGCAGGAACAGCGCTCCGGCCGCCGAGATCAGGGTTTCCAGCCAGGGAAAGCGGTGCAGCAATGCCGCCAGCCCCGCCACCGAGGCCGCGGCATAGACGGCGATGCCACCGGCATGGGCCAGGCCGGCGGTGACACCGCCGCGCGCGCCGCTTAGCACGGTGTGGCGGGTCACTACCGCCAGACTGGCGCCCGGCGTCATCGCGCCGAGCAGACACACCGCCGTGAGAATCAGCCAGGAATGAAGATCCAGCATGCTGTCGGCCCCGATGGCAAAGAGGGCATTTCAGTGCGCGGGGACCTTGCCGTCAAGGGCGAGGTTAAGGCAAAGGGCCGAGCGACAGACGCTGGACGCCAGACGCTAAAGTCAAAACCCGGGGCCGCGGCGCCTCAATCATGGGCACGGGTCTGTAACGGAAGG
>NZ_AQPF01000035.1:0-42417 GCF_009846745.1 Alcanivorax xiamenensis
TGTGGGAAACTTGCTGGCAAGCGAATGTACCAATTCCCGCCTTACACAACGATGCCATGGCCGGCGAGAAAATCGACGAAGGTGTCCTCATCCATCACCGCCACCCCGAGCTCTTCCGCCTTGGTGAGCTTGGAA
Organism: Alcanivorax xiamenensis; assembly: GCF_009846745.1. Taxonomy (NCBI): domain Bacteria; kingdom Pseudomonadati; phylum Pseudomonadota; class Gammaproteobacteria; order Oceanospirillales; family Alcanivoracaceae; genus Alcanivorax; species Alcanivorax xiamenensis. The sequence continues at coordinate 136 of NZ_AQPF01000035.1, forward strand.
CCGGCGGCCTCGCCGGCCACCACGCAATGGGTTTTCTTCGATACACTGCCGGCCACCTTGGCACCCAGGCTTTGCAGATGGGCCTTGGCCTGGTCACGGGTCAGCCGGGACAAGGTACCAGTCAGTACCCAGGTCTGCCCTTCCAGGGCCTGCTCCGCCACTTCCCGAGGCGCCTTTGCGGACAACCCGGCGGCCTGCGCCTCGGCCTGCTCCAGCCGCTGCCGCCAATCGTCCTGTTTCAGCGCGTTGTGCACCTGCGCCAGCATGGCCGGGCGAACCGGTGCCTCATCGGCATCGGCCTCGGCGAGAGCCGCCACGGTCTTATAATGGCCGCCCAGGGTTTCCAGGGACTTTTCTCCGACGCCGTCCAGCGCCATGCCGAGGCGCTTGGCCGCCTTGAGGAAGTACCCGAGCGTCAGTTCCCGCACGAAGGCCGCGGAGGGATGACCATTGGCGCGCGGCTGGACGCCTTCCGCCAGCAGACCGTCGATGACGTCCTCGTTGTGTTGCTCACGGAAGAAGGCATGAATCGCTTTGGCCACTTCCAGCCCCACGTCCGGCACCGCCAGGAACAACAGCAGTGGCGCCCGCCGGATGGTATCCAGATCGCCGAAGCAATCGGCCAGTGCCTTGGCGGTTTCCTCGCCGATCTGCAGGATGCCAAGGGCGAACAGGAAGCGCTCCAGACTCACGGATTTGGAATGCTCCAACGCCTCGATCAGATTGGCGGCGGACTTCTCGCCCATGCGCTCCAGGTCCGCCACCGGCTCCGCTTGCAGCCGGTACAGATCGGCCACGGTGGCGATCAGTTGCTGGTCCACCAATGCGTCCACCAACTTCTCGCCCAGCCCCTCGATATCCATGGCCCGCCGCGAGGCGAAGTGTTTGATCGCTTCCCGTTGCTGGGCACCGCAGATCAGGCCACCGGTGCAGCGCGCCACCACACCGCCCTCGGCGCGAAAGATATCGCTGCCGCACACCGGACATGCGGCTGGCAAATCAATTTCCTCGGCGTTATCCGGCCGCCGCTCGGGCACCGCCCGCACCACCTTGGGAATCACGTCGCCGGCCCGGTACACCACCACGGTGTCGCCGACCCGGATATCCAGACGGCGGATTTCATCGATGTTGTGCAGGGTGGCGTTGCTGACGGTGACGCCGCCCACCTGCACCGGCTCCAGTTTCGCCACCGGCGTCAGCGCCCCGGTGCGCCCCACCTGCCAGTCCACCCCGTTGAGGACGGTAATCTCTTCCTGCGCCGGGAACTTGTGCGCGACGGCCCAGCGCGGCGCGCGGCTGACGAAGCCCAGGTCACGCTGCCAGTCGAGCCGGTCCACTTTGTAGACCACGCCGTCGATGTCATAATCCAGTTGATCCCGACGTTCCAGGATGTCGTGGTAGAAGGCCAGCAAGGCGTCCACGCCATCGCAAAGCTTCACTTCCGGGTTCACCCGCAGCCCCCATTGGCGCAACCGCTCAAGGATGGCGGAATGGCGATCCGGCCAGGATTCGCCGTCCAGCTGTGCCAGGGAATAGGCGTAGAACTCCAGCGGGCGCTGGGCGGTAATACGCGAATCCAGTTGCCGCAGGCTGCCGGCGGCGGCGTTGCGGGGGTTGGCGAAGGTTTTCTGCTCCGCCTCCGCCTGACGCCGGTTCAGCTCGGCGAAGCCGTGATGGGTCATCACCACCTCGCCACGCACTTCCATCAAGGCCGGCGGATTCTCGCCACGCAGGCGCAGCGGGATCGACTTGATGGTGCGCACGTTGGCGGTGATGTCCTCGCCGGTCTCACCGTCGCCGCGGGTGGCGCCGCGCACCAGTTCACCATTCTCATAGACCAGCGACACCGCCAGACCATCGAGTTTGGGCTCGGCCACGTAATCGATACCGCCGCTCACGTCCAAACGCTCATGAACGCGCTGATCGAAGTCGCGCAGTTCGTCGTCACTGAACGCGTTGCCCAGACTCAGCATGGGCACGGCATGACGCACTTCATTGAAGCCTTCCAGCGGCACATCCCCTACCCTCTGGGTTGGCGAATCCGGGCTGACCAGATCCGGATGCTCGCTTTCCAATGCCTGCAACTGGCGGAACAGGCGATCGTATTCCGCGTCGGGAACGGCCGGATCGTCCAGTACGTAATACCGGTAGGACCAGTCGTTGAGCTGATCCCGCAGTTGTTTGATTTGCTCGGCGGGAGACGGGATGTTCTTCGAGGTCACGGTGGGGTGAGTCCTTGCTTTCGACAGGCGCTGGGGGACGGTGCCGATTCGCTGCCCAGGCAGCTTCCCACAGAGAGCAACGGAACCGCTGTGGGAAGCTGCCTGGGCAGCGAATCAATGTGTTGCGCGTAACGGGCCGTCCCACAACCGTGGGACAGCAGCGGTCCAGGAACCGCCATCAACCGCTATGAGAAACGCGCTGGCGCCGTTCGAACTCCTGCACACGCTGGCGCAGGTGTTCCATGGTCTGCGGCGTCAATACGCTGTGTTGTTCATCACGCAGGTCACCGTACAGCCCTTCCGCCATGCGCCGGCCAGTGGTGAGCATGCGATCCAGGGACGCCAGCGGATCCTGTGGCCCCGGCAATTGCATGAAGAACGTGATGCCGGCGAACTCCTGCTCTTCCATGGTCTGGATATCAAAGGTTCCAGGCTCCACGGCGTTGGCCACGGAGAATTCCGGATACTCGTCCCCTTCCCGGTGACGATGGAAGATGTTCATTTCGCCGAAGCGCAGTCCGCATTCCAGCAGATAGCGCAGCATCGCCTCGCCGTCGAAACGGTCCGGACGGCGAGAGATCAGATGGAATACGATCACTTCCTGCACCTGCCGGTCCGGCGGCGGCGCCTCGCGACGGGGCTGGCGGGCTTCGGAGCGGGTCCGGGGCGCCTCACCAGCCGGTTGCGGCTCGGCTTCCAGTTCGTCCTCCGGCGGCTCCCGGCTGGCGCGCATGGACGGCAGCCCCTCTTCCCGGCTCCGGTCCGGATCCGATGCCATTTCCGGCTCATCATCGAACAGGTTCTGCTGCTCGGCCCGCCGGCCGTCCTCGTCCAGCGGGTCGTCCTCTTCCATCATGATCGGCGGATCCTCGCGATCCTCCGGCAACGGCGCGCCATCGGCGCCACGGCTGACCACCCGGGGGCGGCCGATCACTTCCGGGTTGCTTTCGAGAAAGTCGTCTTCTTCATCTTCTTCGCCCGTCGGACGGCGGAAACGGCGATCGATGCGCATACGCAAGCGCCCATGCCGTTCGCGGATCATTCTTCGCACACCGTCGGCCAGAATCAGCAGAATCAGAATAACCAGAATGCCGATCAGTGTTTCCAAATTCAGGCCCATTTGCCCCTTCCTTAGCGTGTGCCCCACACGAGCACCACATTAGGGTTAAACGTCAGTTCAGATAATCATTCGCTACACGCCCGCCGCTGTCAAAGCGCTATCGGCACGGAAGCCGGGCGATTCACGCCGATAAGGTAAAACTTCTTTAGAGCGTGTCCTGGTTACATAAAAATATAAGCAGTTTAGCGGCCCGATTGCCCCGGGCCTGTTTGTCTCTTGTTACATCATCATCGCGGTTACGTGGCCACGGCTACATGGCCGCCATCTCGGCCGCCTCTTCCACATCCACCGAGACCAGACGCGAGGCGCCGGGCTCGTGCATGGTCACGCCCATCAGAGCATGGGCCATTTCCATGGCGATCTTGTTGTGGGTGATATAAATGAACTGCACCCGGGACGACATTTCCTGCACCAGATTACAGAAGCGACCCACGTTGGCATCATCCAGAGGCGCGTCCACCTCATCCAACAGACAGAACGGTGCCGGGTTGAGTTCAAAAATACTGAACACCAGCGACAAGGCGGTAAGCGCCTTTTCGCCCCCGGACAGCAGGTGGATGGTGCTGTTGCGCTTACCCGGCGGCCGCGCCATGATCGCCACGCCGGTATCCAGCAGGTCCTCGCCGGTCAGCTCCAGGTAGGCGTGCCCGCCGCCGAACACCTTCGGGAACAGCGCCTGCAGCCCCTTGTTGATACGGTCGAAGTATTCCTTGAAGCGGGTCCGCGTCTCACGATCGATCTTGCGAATGGCGTTATCCAAGGTGCGCAGCGCGTCTTCCAGATCCTCGTTTTGCTGATCCAGATACTGCTTGCGCTCGGATTGTTGCTGGTATTCGTCGATGGCGGCCAGGTTGATCTGGCCGAGCCGGGCAATGCGCTGGGCAATTTGCTCCAGATCCTGATTCCAGGCCTGCTCGTCGGCGTCCTCCGGCAGATTGGCCAGCACCGTCTCCAGATCGAAGTGCTGCTCGCCGAGCTGCTCGGCCACGGTCTGCCGGCGGGTGCTCAGTTCCTGCCATAGCATGCGCTTCTGGTTGATGGCGTCACGCACTTCCTGGGCCTGACGTTCGAACTGGCCACGGCGGCCTTCCAGATCGCGCATCTGGTGTTCCACGTCTTCCAGACTCCGGCGGGCATCGGCCAGCTTCTGTTCCGCTTCCAGACGCAGCTCCAGTTTTTCTTCCAACTGCTGTTGCAGCTCCAGGCCGAGATCGTCGCCGCCCTCGCTGAGCTGGCTTTCCAGAGACGCTTTACGCTCCGCCAGGCTGGCCACCTGCCCTTCCAGACGGGCCAGGTTCTGGCGCAGAGCATCCGCCTGGGTACGGGCGCCCTGGGCCTCCATGGCCAGTTGGTGGGCCTGATCGCGATGTTGCCGCGCCTGCTGCCGGGCTTCGTCCAGACGCAGACGGTAATCGTCGCGCCGCGACAGCAGCGCCTCGCGCTCACCGGAGTCTTGCTCCATGGCGTCCAGAGCTTCCGCCAGCACCGTCCGTGCTTCCTTGATCTGCTCCTGTTCCTGTTCGAGCTGACCGCGGGTTTCCTCCAGCTCGCGGCCGAGCCGTTCCTGGCGCATGGTGATCTGTTCCAGGCGTACCTGGCGGGCGCTGACCTGGGCGTTGACTTCCCCCAGTTCCCGGCTCAGCCGGCTGCCCTGGCGCTGGGTCTCCTCGCGCTCTTCCTCCAGCGCCGCCACCTGCTCGCGGTTCTCTTCCAGGCGTGCCTTGAGGTCATCCACCGTGGTGGTCAGAGTCTCGATCTGCTGTTCCAGTTCTTCCAGCTGCCGGCGGCGTTCCAGGATGCCCGCTTCCTGGTCCTCTTCCCGCACCACACGCAGCCAGTCCGGCCCCAGCCAGATGCCGTCGCGGGTGACCACCGACTCACCGGGACTCAATTGCCCGCGCAGGGACAGCGCCCCGGGCAAATCCTCCACCACGTACACTCCGGCCAACAGCCCTTCCGGGGCAGTGCCGGAGACCTTGTCCCGTAACGGCGTGCCTTTGTTATCCGCGGCGGCACCCGCCAATCCCGGCTGCACCATGGCAACGCGGCCATGGGTCAGGTCCGCCAGCCAGTCGCCGACCCGCTCCAGCCCTTCCACGGCCACCGCCTGCAGGGCATCGCCGAGCACCGCTTCCACGGCTTTTTCCCAGCCCTCGGCCACGTTGATGCGGTCCGCCAGACGCGGATGGTCATCCAACTCGTGGCGGGTGAGCCATTCACTCACCGCGCCGTCATCCCCCATCGCCGCCTTCTGCAGCGCCTCCAGGGAAGTATGCCGGCCACGCAGGGTTTGCAGCCGCTCACGGGCGTCATCCAGCTCACGGCCGCGATCACCGTTCTGGCGGCGCAGCTGGTTGATCTCTTCCTGCAGCCGCTCGCTGCTCATCTCGCTTTCTTCGCGCTGCATCCGCAGCTCGGCCACCTGCTCCTGAAACTCACGCATCTCGGTGGCCAGCGGGCCGGAGTCCAGGGACTCCTGCTCCTTTTCGAGCCGCCCCATGCGGTCGCGCAGGCGCTCGATGGATTTCTCCAGATGCTGGATGCGGGACTGTTCCACCTCCGCCTGGCGGCGGGACTCGCCGGCCCGGTTATTGAAGGTTTCCCATTGCTGCTGCCACTCCTGCATGGCCTCCTCGGCCAGGGTCAGCGCCTCGGTGGCGCTGTCCTGCAACTCGCCGCTCTCTTCCAGGCGTGGCTCCAGCTCCGCCAGTTGCTCCTCCAGCATGGCCAGCTTTTCGCCATCCAGACGCTGGTGCTCATCGGCCTCTTTCCAACTGGCCCGGACCTGCTCGAACTCCTCATGCAACTGCTGGTGGCGCTCGCGCTGATGCTGGATGCTCTGCTCCAGCCGCGCCACCTCGGCGCCGAGCGCATAAAAGTGCTGCTGCACCTGATTGAAGTGCTCCTGCGCCTCGTTATGCCCCTCGCGCAACCGCTCGATCTCGGCGTCCACGTGGCGCTGCTCGGCCACCTTGGCCTCCATGCTCACGTCCAACTCGCCGATCACCAGATCCAGCTGCTTGACCTGATGGTCCAGCCCCTGCCAGCGCAGGGCCTTGAGCTGGGCACTCTTGTGCCGCTCCTCTTCCTTGTACTGTTTGTATTTCTCCGCCGCGGCGGCCTGGCGGCTGAGGCGCTCCAGCTGCCGTTCCAGTTCGTCACGAATGTCGGTCAGGCGCTCCAGGTTCTCCCGGGTGCGGCGCATGCGGTTCTCGGTCTCGCGGCGGCGGGCCTTGTACTTGGAGATGCCGGCGGCCTCCTCGATGTACACCCTCAGCTCTTCCGGCTTCGCCTCGATCAACCGGGAGATCATGCCCTGCTCGATAATGGCGTAACTGCGCGGGCCGAGACCGGTGCCCATGAAGATATCGGAGATGTCCTTGCGGCGGCATTTGGCGCCGTTGAGGAAGTAATTGGACTGGCCGTCCCGGGTCACCAGACGCCGCACCGAGATTTCGCTGAACTTGCCGTATTCGCCCTGAACCTTGCCTTCGGCGTTATCGAACACCAGCTCGATGGAGGCCTGCGCCACCGGTTTGCGGGAGTTGGAGCCATTGAAGATCACGTCCGCCATGGACTCGCCACGCAAATGCTTGGCGGAGGACTCCCCCATCACCCAGCGCACGGCGTCGATGATATTGGACTTGCCACAGCCATTGGGCCCCACCACGGCGGTGAGGTTATCCGGGAACAAGGCCGTCGTGGGATCCACGAACGATTTGAACCCCGCCAGCTTGATGCTTTTCAGTCTCATAAGAGTGCGCTACTCGCTTCCCGCGAACCGTCCCTGCCCGGCCACACCATCGCCGGCCACGGACAAACCGTCTAAACCGGTTAGTCTAGCGACATGCCGCCCTGAATTCATCACGCAAAGGACTTAGGGGACGGAATGGGTATCAAAACCTCTATTTGCGCATAAAAACACATATCATCTGGTGCCTGGCTTACCCTTTGCACGCACTCAGCTTACAGACCTTTCCGATCTGGCCGACAGACCCGCTGGCCCTCCCCCTCAATACTAAAAACAGGCCCCTGTCAGCGAGCACTTGCCATGAACGCCCCCGACGCCTCCGGTTCCCCTGGTGGGAAAGCCTCTTCCGCTTCCGAACATCTCAGCCTTGACAATCGTATCCAAAAGGATACAATCCAGACTTATACCATACTGGACACTCAGGAGTTTCGCCTCTGGCTGTCCAAAGTGAGAGACCCCGTTGGCAAGGCGGCGTTGCTTCGCCGGCTGGATCGTTTGCGCAACGGGCAGATCGGCGATCATAAATACTTGGGAAACCGGCTCCACGAAATACGCCTGCACCTGGGGCCCGGCTATCGCATCTATTACATGTATCCGGCCCCAGGTACCTGCCTGTTACTGACCGGCGGCACCAAGGCATCACAAGAGCGCGATATCCGGCGCGCCCAGGCGCTGGCAAAGCTCATCAGAAGACAACAGCAAGGTGGCCATCATGAAACACCATGACAGCACACTGAAAGACCTCGGCGTCCGACCTTTTGACCTCGCTCGCCACCTGGACAGCGAGGCCACCATTGCCGAATACCTGTCCCAGGTTCTGGCCAGCGGCGACCACAACGAACTGATCGATGCCATCGGCCATGTGGCCCGTGCCAAGGGCATGAGTGAAATCGCCCGTGCCTCGGGGCTGGGCCGGGAGAGCCTGTACAAGGCCCTCAGCCCCGGCGCCAAGCCGCGGTTCGACACTGTGGTGCGGGTATTAAAAGCGCTGGGAGTGGAGTTGAGGATTTCCGTGTGAGGGGGGGGGGCCTTCTGGAGCCGGGCCTGGAAAATGACCTTGCTGAACTTCGCGTTCAGAAACTACACTGGTGTTATGGTGATATTGTGAGAAAGCATCAATGAGCAGACTAACCATCACACTGGACGACAGCCTTCATCAGGCTCTCAAAGAAACCGCCGCGCGGCAGGGCCGAAGCATCGGTCAGATCATTGAAGAAAGTCTTATCCTCAGAGGTATCAAACCACTGGCGGATGCCCGCGCCCTGGTGGCAAAAGCAAGAACCAACGCGCAGCTCAACGAGGAAGAAGCGTTACTTCTCGCCGTTGAAGAGACCCGGACGCAACGGTGATAACAGTCAAACGAGTGTTTATTGTTGATACCAATGTGCTGGTCGCCGGGCTGATAACCGCCGTCACCTCCAGCGCGACGGCTCGCATCGTCGATGCCATGTTGGCAGGGAATATTATTTACCTGATTTCCCCTGCCCTATTACAGGAATACAGGGCCGTATTACTAAGGCCAAAACTAGTACGCCTGCATGGCCTGAAAGAATCTGAGATTGATGATCTTTTAACGGTTATCACGGCCAATGCGGTTTGGCACGACCCCACATCAGGAATAGGCGGAGACGCTCCCGACCCTGGCGATAATCATCTCTGGGATCTTCTGTCCTCGGAGCACGGGGCGATTCTGATCACAGGCGACGGACTACTACGGGACCGGCCACCAGCGGAAAGCTCGATAATCTCACCCGCGACGATGGTGAAAAGTTTCCTGTAGTTCTTTCCCCTCTACTCGTAACCACAAGCCTCCAGAACCGGAGCAAAGGCCTCTTCCGCACCGGCCAGGGCGAAATTCAGCTCCAGCGGAGAGCCGTCGGAGCTGTGCATCCTCAAGACCAGGTCATCCGCCTTTTCCAAGACCTTCATGAACCGATACGCCTCATCCTGACGCAGCCCGGCGGATGTCCCCTCGAACAGATCGGGCCAGGTGGTTTTATGCGCCTCACCACCATCGACGCTGTAAACCACCTCGATATCGCCACTGTCGGTGACGGCGAAAGCATCCGGCCCCTTGCCCATACCCGGCGCATGAGTCACCACCAAGGCCAGTTTGCCATCCACACATTCGGCTTCGAACCGGGTGTGATCGTGCTCGCGCATGAGCACGGATTGATTGGCGGCGCTCTTCAGGGATTCAATGTTGCTGTACGCGGCCCCGCTTTCGCCATAGGCCCACCAGCCCATCATCTCCTTGAAGCCGTTTTCACTGGCGAGCATGCCATAGGTGCCGCTGTAGTCGATCTCCGGATGATCCGGGTCCGCCCATTCCGGCGCCGCTTCGGCACTGAGCGGAATCAGGGTGATCAGGCAGGCAAGAGGAAACAGCAAAGTCCGTTGCGACAACATCGGCGCTCCATCAATACGTTCGTGGGGCCACGCATCCTATCATCCGGGTATCGGATTGGGGACCGCCTGTTGCCCACCCAGACCAACGATCCTACCCTCAATCCAGCCCGGACAGACTTCAGGAGGCCAGATCATGTTGCTTCAAGGTTCCTGCCACTGCGGCGCGGTACGTTTCAGTGTCGAGTCACCGCACCCTTACCCCTACCAACGCTGCTACTGCTCCATCTGCCGCAAAACCGCCGGCGGTGGCGGCTACGCCATCAACCTCAGCGGCCACGCCGAAACCCTTTCCGTGGAAGGCGCCGAGCACAAGAGCATCTACCATGCCGTCATCGACGGAGAGAACGGAGAGAAAAGCCCGGGAGAGCGTCACTTCTGCCGGCATTGCGCCAGCACCCTGTGGGTATACGATCCGCGCTGGCCGGAACTGGTCCATCCGTTCGCCTCGGCCATCGACACCGACCTGCCGATTCCGCCCGAACGGGTTCATCTGCTACTGGACAGCAAAGCCAACTGGGTGGAGGTGGAAGCCGGCAAGCACGACAAATGTTTTGACGGCTATCCCGAGGAGAGTATTGCCGAATGGCATCAGAGGTTGGGGTTGGAGGATAAGGAGGGCTAGCTCTGTCTAAAACACTTTAAACAAAAAAAGAAGAAAAAACACAAAAGCGACACCGCTAATCATAAACCTGAAACGCCTGAAAATCTTTAAAATCAGTTCTTTCTCTTTATCATTCAGATTCGTGCCGACCAGATTATTTCGCCCTATAGAGAGCCAAGAGAGATGCCTTTCAAAATCCCTCATGGTCATGTCACTGCCCATTTTCTTCAGTTCTGAGCGTGTGTATACGTGTACGGATATAAGAGCCCCCAGAACGCCAAGGGCAAAAAATAGCGCAGCCGCCTTTTCCATAGTCATACTCGTTTCTTCATACCAGTCAAGACTTACGCCTCTTTGCACTCGATCATCTCACCACTCCGTTGCCATTGGCACCCCTCCCCCACCCCGTTAGACTCCGCGGTGTTTCCGTAGCCGAAGACAGGGTGGACCGTGCAGCAGATCAGTCGTGCGTTTTCCTATTTGAGTCAGGCCTTCAGTCTGGCGCGCAGCCCAGGCCTGCGTTGGTATGTCATGGTGCCGATGGCCTTTAACGTGCTGGTGTTCGGGGTGCTGTACTGGCTTTCCGCGACCTGGATCGGGGGCTGGATTTCGGCGGTGACCGCGGGTTGGGCGCTCGATGGCGGGTTGAGCTTTCTCAACGGGCTGATTCAGTTTCTGGCCAACGCGGCGGTGGTGCTGGTGTGGATTCTGTTATTGGGGGTGTTCGCCAGCGTCTTCACCCTGGGCGTACAGCTGATCGCCGCGCCGTTCATGGGGTTTCTGGCGGAGAAGGTGGATATCCAGGTCACCAATCGGCCGATGCCGGACGAGTCCATCGGCGCCATGATCTGGCGGACCTTCAAACGGGAAATCCGCAAGACCCTGTACTGGCTGTGGCGGGCGCTACTGGTACTGTTCGTGGTGGTGGTGCTTTATTTTATCCCAGTGGTGAATGTCTTCGCGTCGGCGGTGTGGTTCCTGTGGTCCGGCTGGCTGCTGGGCATGCAGTACATTGATTATGGCGCGGATAACCGTCAGATCTCGTTCGAGGAAATGCTGGCGCGGCTCAAGCGCAAGCGCTGGCTGGTGCTGACGTTCGGCTCGCTGGTGATGGGGCTGACCATGCTGCCGCTGGTGAATCTGTTCATCATGCCGGTGGCGGTGATCGCCGGGACGCTGATCTGGGTGAAGGAGTTGAGCCCGGAGGTGATGCCGGAGGTGGGGTAGCGAGACGTCGCTGCCAACGATTCGCCTGCAAGCAGGCTTCCCACAGCCCGTCTACAGCGCCGCTGTGGGAAGCCTGCTTGCAGGCGAAGGAACTCACCGCATGAAGCCTTCTTCCCGCAGGCGGTGGATGCGGTCGCGCAGAGCGGCGGCCTGTTCGAACTCCAGGTTCTTGGCGTGCTCCATCATCTTCGCTTCCAACTGATCGATTTCCTTGGCCACCTCCGCCGGTGAGCGAGCCACATATTTCTCGCGGTCCTCCGCCACCTTGCGGGTGCGCTTGCGCTCCGGCTGGCCGGCGCCAGTGGTGTAAGCGTCATCCATGATGTCCCGCACCTGCTTGGTCAATCCTTGCGGGGTGATGCCGTGTGCCTCGTTGTGTTCGATCTGTTTGGTCCGGCGGCGCTCGGTTTCGCCGATGGCGCGGCGCATGGAGCCGGTGACCTGATCGGCGTAGAGGATGGCCCGGCCATGGATGTTGCGCGCCGCCCGGCCGATGGTCTGGATCAGGGAGCGGTCGGAACGCAGGAAGCCTTCCTTGTCGGCGTCGAGAATGGCGACCAGCGCCACTTCCGGCATATCCAGGCCCTCACGCAACAGGTTGATCCCCACCAGCACGTCGAACTTGCCCAGACGCAGGTCGCGGATGATTTCCACCCGCTCCACGGTGTCGATGTCGGAGTGCAGGTAGCGCACCTTGATGCCGTTTTCGTTCAGGTATTCGGTGAGGTCTTCCGCCATCCGTTTGGTCAGCGTGGTTACCAGTACCCGTTCGCCCTTGGCGATGCATTCCCGGGCCTCGCCCAGCAGGTCGTCCACCTGACTGCCGGCGGGGCGGATCTCGATGGCCGGGTCCACCAGGCCGGTGGGCCGCACCACCTGCTCCACCACCTGGCCGGCGTGTTTTTCCTCGTAGGGGCCCGGCGTGGCGGAGACGAACACCATCTGCGGCGCCAGCCGCTCCCATTCCTCGAACTTGAGGGGCCGGTTGTCCAGCGCCGAGGGCAGCCGGAAGCCGTATTCCACCAGGGTTTCCTTGCGGGAGCGGTCGCCTTTGTACATGGCACCCAGCTGCGGCACGGTGACATGGGACTCATCCATGATCAACAACGAATCCGACGGCAGATAATCAAACAGCGTCGGCGGCGCCTCGCCGGGCTGACGGCCGGAAAACAGCCGCGAGTAGTTCTCCACGCCATTGCAGTAGCCCAGTTCCTGAAGCATCTCGATATCGAAACGGGTGCGCTGCTCCAGCCGTTGTGCCTCCACCAGCTTGTTGCTGTCCCGCAACAGCTTGAGGCGGTCGGCCAGCTCCTCCTTTATCATCTCGATGGCCTTGAGCACGGTCTCCCGGGGCGTCACATAGTGGCTCTTGGGGTAAATGGTGACGCGCCCCACCCGCTTGATCACCTCGCCAGTGAGCGGATCGAAGATACTGATGTCCTCGATCTCGTCGTCGAACAGCTCCAGGCGCACCGCCGAGCTCTCTTCCTCCGCCGGGAAAATGTCGATCACGTCGCCGCGCACCCGGTAGGTGGCGCGGCGGAAGTCCATCTCGTTGCGGGTGTACTGCAGCTCCGCCAGGCGCCGCAGCAGGTCGCGCTGATCGATATGATCACCACGCACCAGATGCAGCACCATGGCGTGGTAGCTGGCCGGATCGCCCAGACCGTATATGGCGGATACCGTGGCGACGATGATGGTGTCCGGACGCTCGATAATGGCCTTGGTGGCGGACAGGCGCATCTGCTCGATGTGCTCGTTCACCGAGGAATCCTTGTCGATAAAGGTGTCCGAGCTGGGCACGTAGGCTTCCGGCTGGTAGTAGTCGTAATAGGAAACGAAGTACTCCACTGAGTTTTCCGGGAAAAACGCCTTGAACTCGCCATACAGCTGGGCGGCCAGGGTCTTGTTGTGCGCCATCACCAGGGTCGGACGCTGCACCTGCTGGATCACGTTGGCCATGGTGAACGTCTTGCCCGACCCGGTCACCCCGAGCAGGGTCTGATGACCGAGCCCATCCTCCAGGCCCTCCACCAACTGCGCGATGGCGGTGGGCTGATCCCCGGAGGGCTGGTAATCCGAGTGCAACTTGAACGCGGTGTCTGCCATGGTGTATCGCTGTCCTGCTGTGGGGCTGTACTGCTGTAGGGTAAGAGCGGCGCGAGCCAGTATCCGCCCGCCTCCCGACAGCCTTTGTCAGTAGTGATTGACCCGTTGGTCAGGGGGCCGTGGGAGCGGCCGCGGGCCACGCTATCACGGACTGCCCACCGGTCCCATATGGTGGCGCCACCCTATGAGATCCGGGCCGGATGCGGTAATATTGCGTGCCCCGGTCCGTGTCAAAACCGGGTTCCAATCATCATCCGATAGATGAGGAGTGCATGTCCGATATCAACCTTTCCGACCGCGTCCAACGTATCAAGCCTTCCCCGACCCTGGCGGTGACCTCCAAGGCCGCCGAACTGCGTGCTCAGGGCAAGGACATTATTGGACTGGGCGCCGGTGAGCCGGATTTCGATACCCCGGATCATATCAAACAGGCCGCCATTGAGGCGATCCATGCCGGCAAGACCAAATACACCGCGGTGGACGGCACTCCCGGCCTGAAACAGGCCATCGTCGACAAGTTCAAGCGTGAGAACGGTCTGAGCTACGAACCCGCTCAGGTGCTGGTCTCCAGCGGCGGCAAGCAGAGCTTCTTCAACATGGCCCTGGCCCTGTTCAACGACGGCGACGAAGCGATCATCCCGGCCCCTTACTGGGTCAGCTACCCGGACATGGTGAAAGTGGCTGGTGGCGTACCGGTGATCCTGGAAACCACACTGGAAAACCGCTTCAAGATCACCCCGGAGCAGCTGGCCGCGGCGATCACGCCGAAAACCCGCCTGTTCGTGATCAACAGCCCGTCCAACCCGTCCGGCATGGCCTACACCAAGGAAGAGCTGGCGGCGCTGGGTGAAGTGCTTAAGCAGCACCCGGACATCGTGGTCGCCACCGACGACATGTACGAGCACATCCTCTGGACTGGCCAGCCGTTCGTGAACATCGTCAACGCCTGCCCGGACCTGTACGACCGCACTGTGGTCATGAACGGCGTCTCCAAGGCCTATTCCATGACCGGTTGGCGGATCGGCTACGCCGCCGGCCCGCAGAAGCTGATTGGCGCCATGAAGAAGGTGCAGAGCCAGAGCACCTCCAACCCGGCCTCCATCAGTCAGGCCGCCGCCGAAGCGGCCCTGGCCGGCGATCAGCAATGCGTGGCGGACATGGTCAAGGCGTTCAAGGAGCGTCACGACTACCTGGTGGACGCGCTGAACAAGCTGCCCGGCGTGAGCTGCGCCCCCGGTGACGGCACTTTCTATGCCTTCCCGGACTTCTCCAGCGCCATCGCCGAGATGGACGACGTCTCCAGCTGCACCGAGCTTGCCACCAAGCTGCTCGACACCGCCGGCGTCGCCCTGGTACCGGGTTCCGCCTTCGGCGCCCCCGGCTGCATGCGCCTGTCCTTCGCCGTCGGCCTCGACACCCTGAAGGAAGCCGTGCGCCGTATCGAGCAGGCATTGAACAAATAAGCAACAAACGGACTCGGGGGTGTTGACGCCCCCGAGGGTCGCCACTAATATACGCGGCCTCAAGACATTCCGCCTTAGCTCAGTTGGTAGAGCAGCTGACTGTTAATCAGCGGGTCGCTGGTTCGAGCCCAGCAGGCGGAGCCAAATAGAAAGGGGCCTATCCATCATCGGATAGGCCCTTTTTCTTTGTGCGCGGATTGAGCGGCCGGACGATAAGCCCTCCTCATCACCTCTCCTCCACTCTTCCTGCCCCGATCCACCGGGGTCAACACCCATTGGTAAAATTGTTTCTATTTGGGGAAGAGCACAAAGCAATACGCCCTCAAAAATGACTCAATCCCTCAACGGCAGCCTTTCGCCGGTTTCGGCGAGCAACCAACGAACTCCGGCGCTATCCGCGGGATGACATGAGGGTCAGATGAGCACGAGCCAGGGCGGCATCGCCCAGCAACTTGAATCCAGCCATCGCTACCTGCTTGAGCCCACGAGGCACCAACGCTGGTACGAGCGCATTCTGCTCAACGCTCCTCTCTGGCACTGCGTCTCTTTCTGCCTGGTTTTGCTCGCTCCTTTCTGGCTCGCTTACCACACCTGGTTGCCAACCGACGACAATCAAGTCACCACTCTTTTCATTCTGGCGGCCGCCTTCAGTGCCAACCTCTGTTTCTCCCGTGCACTTAGTCAATATCCTGGAGGCTATTTACTGCCCTACCAGCTCAGCGTCACCGGCATCACCCTTGGATTCGCGACCCTCGCGGTGCTGGCCCTGCGTCTGGGCTATGCGCGACTGCCCCTGTTTCTCGGCTTTACACTGATCCTGCTACAGCAGATATTGGCCGTGGCGGTAAAAGCCCGCTTCCGCTATATGAAATTGGCGGTGGTACCGGGCACCCAGCTACTGGAATGCCATAATGACGATGAGCATTTCCGGTTTCTATACCTGTGTGATGCGGATGATCCGCGCCGCTTCGACGCACTGGTGGTGGATATGGACACCCCTCTGAGCGATGAATGGGTACGATTCATTGCCCGGCACCACAGCCGCCGCATCCCGGTTTTCAACCGTCGTTCACTCCAGGAAGCAGTGAGCGGGAGTGTTAACCTGGACATGTTGAACAGTTCTGATTTCACGGCCTTCCAACCCAACCCTCTGTACCTGCTGGGCAAGCGCCTCATGGACATCAGCGGCACACTGCTGCTCGCCCCCCTTGTCGTACCGCTTTGTCTGCTGATCGGTATCGCGGTAAAACTGGAGAGTAAAGGGCCCGCACTGTTCATTCAGGAAAGAATGGGGGTCGGTAATTGCCCATTCCGAATGCTCAAGTTCCGTTCAATGAACATCGACAATTGCTCTGATCAGGCACGCTTCGCCGACGAAGACGAACATCGCATCACTGCTCTGGGCCGAGCACTACGCCGCAGCCGTCTGGACGAGCTGCCACAACTGTGGAATGTTCTGATCGGGAACATGAGCTTGATCGGCCCGCGCCCGGAGCAACCACCATTCGCGCAGGAGTTCGAGAAGAAAGTCCCCTTCTACAGCTACCGACACATCGTCAAACCCGGCATCTCGGGTTGGGCCCAGGTTCAACAGGGTTATGTGGCCGGCCTGGAAGAGACCCGCAAGAAAGTGGAGCACGACTTTTACTACATCAAGCATCAGAGCTTCGGTCTTGATGTTCTCATCGTGCTGAAAACCATCCGTACCATCTTCACCGGTTTTGGCGCCCGCTAGATGCCTGCTGACACAAGGCAACCACTGAGTCGTGCGGCCGGTCATAGCGCTGCTTTAGCGCATCCATAATCGCCAACCGGGTGACCTTCAGGTAAGCCCCGGGGTGATCATACAAGCGGGCCTGGGCCAGCCATTGGGTGATCTTCATCGGAGCAAACAACCAGAATAGGGCACCAGCCGCGGTATGATATACCCGCAAACCGTTCCTGTAAGTGTAATAGGCCTTCCATAAAGGCGCATATGTGCGGGCACCATTATTGAAGGTGGAACAATCGTGCGCAAAACGCACCCAGGGCAGGAAACGAATACGGCCTCCGGCACGGGAAATCATCAGCGTATAAAGAACATCATCTCCATAGATAAATAAGCGACCCTCCGGTAAGCCGATACGCTCCACCATTTCCTTGCGAACAAAGAAACCGACAAAGGAGGTCGAATCGATACGGACAGGCTGCTCGGCTTGATAGGCCTCATCGTCGATATGGAACCCTTTCCGGCCACCTCCCAAGACAGTGCGAATAAAGCGGGGCAGATGCCAGAATGGATTAAGGCTGGGGCGGTTCATCTCACAGATACGCCCATCCGGAAAGTAGACCGCCGCCGCGGCAGCATCTATCCCGTCCAGATCCGATTCCAGGAACGCCTGAAACGATCCGGGCATGGGATAAGCGTCATCATCGAAGCACACCAGCCAATCCGGGCGATATCGTGACAGCGCGTGGCCGAAACCCAGTTCGAAGCCACCGGCGCCCCCAAGGTTACGCGGTGCCAAGACCACATCCAACCGGCCACTTTCCCCCTCCCTTTGCCACAGCCACTCACGGGTACCATCAGTGGAACAGTTATCCACCACAACAATGGCGTCGCAGCGCTGCTGCTCCAGGGCGGACACCGCGACTTTAAGATGCTCGAGCCTGTTGTAGGTAACGACAACGGCGACCAGAGAGGTCATGGGCGGTAGTTCCTCAGATTGGGTTGACGAAGAACGCAGGGACACGGGTATTCTCACGCAGTGCCCTCAGGTAATCTCGCGCGGTATCCAATGCTTCGCGGATGGTGACGTCCATATCAAGATAGCGATAGGTTCCGAGGCGCCCGACAAAAGTCACGCCTTCCGCGCTTTCCGCCAATTCCACGTAACGGGACAGCATCGCCTTTTCCTCCACCAACCGGATCGGATAATAAGGAATATCATCGACGCCACAGGCCCGGCTGTACTCACGGTAACACACGCTACCCTCATGCTCTTCCCAAGGAGAGAAGTGCTTATGTTCGGTGATACGGGTATACGGCACCCGCTCCTCACCGTAGTTCATCACTGCGCATCCCTGATAGTCACCATCATAGATAAAACGCTCGAAATCCAATGTCCGATAACCAAGCCGTCCTTCGCTATAACCGAAATAGCCGTCCAAAGGCCCTGAATAAAAGGTGTGGTCGAACGTCGACATCATACCGCGTTCAAACGCCGTATTGAGACGTACACTGATGTTCTCGTGGTCGAGAATCCCTTCGATCAAGGCTGTGTAGCCATGTTCCGGCATGCCTTGAAAGCGATGGAAGAAGTAGTTGTCGTTATAGTTGAAACGCACTGGCAAGCGCTTGAGAATACTGGCCGGCAGCTCCGACGGCTCGCAACCCCACTGCTTCTTGGTATAGCCTTTGAAGAACGCTTCATACAGATCAGCGCCGACAAATTTCAATGCCTGTTCTTCAAAGGTCCGCGGATTCTCAATCGATGTATCCGCCTGAGCCTGGATAAATGCCTTCGCTTCATCCGGCCGCAATGTCTTTCCAAAGAACTGATTGATGGTATGAAGGTTAATAGGTAGAGAGAACACCGAGCCACCAACCGTGCTTTTTACCCGGTTCACATAAGGTTTGAAGGTCGAAAAGCGATTTACATACTCCCACACCTCCACATCGTCGGTGTGAAAGATATGGGGTCCATAAACGTGCACCATCACCCCGGTCTCACCGTCGCGTTCGGTGTGGCAGTTACCGGCGATATGAGGGCGTTGCTCCACGATGGAGATCTTATGGCCAGCGTTGGCCAGCTCCCTGGCGACAACCGCACATGAGAAACCGGCTCCAACCATGAGTATATTCATTACGGCATCTCCATTATCTGTCGGAGGGAAAGAAATGACGCTGCCAAAACGCAGCGCTGGTTAATTCCGAATGCGCTGATCCATACTTTTTCTGTAATATCTTCCCGCGCAGGGCTAGCTTGCACCACAGAGAGAAGGCCCGGGTCATTACCAAAAAGAAATACCGTTTGTCATGACGGGCAATGAACACTGGCCGACCTCGACGCGTATAAATAACTTCCCGACGAAGAAAAGATACTCTCGTGAAAGGCGACAACGAGAAATCACAGGAGACTACAGCAGGACGCCTGAACAGGGATTCAGGAATCAGGTGGCCGTTCAAAGTCAAGAATCGGGCCATCTTGTGAAAGGCGCCCTCCTTCTTATTGAACGAATGACCCATTGCATTGGGAGTGGAGCCTCCATCCAGATTTCGCTCATACCGGGTCTGCTCATTGATCAATGCGCGACGCCCCTTCATATCCACATTTTCGGACCAGAAATCCGTGCCATCAAGAACATCCTCAGCCGCCTGGCAGTGGGCCATGGTTCGGTCGTAGCATAAGCCGAACCCCGATTTCAGTGCTGACACAGCGAACCACAACCACGTCTTAAACCAGCCGCCATGTAGCAACGAGGTCACCAAAGTCGAACGCGTGGAAAGGTAAGTCACCATAGGGCCTGATTTCTCGGCAAAGTCATCCTGCCATGTAGACACCCCATTTAAAGTGATAATTCTGAAATCGTGGCTTAGGGAAAATTCGATGTCGTCGCCACGCACAAAAAAAGGGAAGGCAAGATGTTTGACTCGATCCAGGGGAAATAAAAAGAACCACCAAGCACCGTAATCCACACGCTCCGGAAGATCATTGAAAATGACATTGGAGTAACCGCGCAGGTCAAGATTGGATTTTAGTGGCTTTACCAGGCCGTGAAACCGTGCACCAGCCTCGTGTTGCATGTATTTTATGTTGCTCTTCAACATGGCTCCAGACAATGCCAGATCATCAAATCTGGAAAACGCCAGGAATCGACAGGCCAGTACCAGCGAACTGGTCTCACAAGAAGCATCATCATCCATGAAAAGACAGTGGGTAAACGAAGCGTTTTTTCGAGCTTCCACAAGCCCCCGAGAGAAACCGCCCGCCCCCCCCAGATTCGGGTTATTTATGACCTTCAGGTAAGGCGTTTCATTAACCGGTATCTCATCACCGTTATTGATAACAAAGGTTTGGATCGACAGCCCCTCCTGATTGACCTGCTCAAGAAACTGAGAAAGTCTGGCTCCGGTCGCTTTGATATCATTCGGTCGATTAAATGTGGTGATCACAATGGCGAGAGCGACATCCTGAGAAGGAGTCTGTTGCGTACAGAACTCCATGGAATAGACTTCCGATTCCGATAAAGAGACCAGCTCCACATACAAGGAATCATATTCAAGCTCTGATAGCGCCTTTGATATCTCTATTTTTTGCACTCCAGAACTTGGAGTTGAGGCCCGTTTCTCCAAAATCAACTCTTTTGAGCAGTGCTGGCTTGCTCCCCAGATTCGAATTAACAGATCACCTTGAAACCTGATTTGTAAGGAAAGCTGATTGAGCTCAGTGTATTCCCTCCATTTACAAACACTGAAAGCACCATACAGAGTGTTCGAACTCACTGAGCTTCCGCTCTTCAGCATCAACACTTTCGAACTGTAGGAATAAGTGGCGCCTGAAACCAGCCGTAGGTACAAGTCAAGCTCAGCGCATAACTCAGCGTCGGGAAATACAATATTCTGCAAACAAACACTCATTCAGTGGCCCTCATTACCTCAACCGCCGCCATCAGAAGCGCACCCGCAGCCGCTACTCTCCGTTCATTCGATCCCATCAGATGTCTCGCCTTCACCTCGACAGGAACAAGGTCCTCTGGTTGCCAAAGCGAATAGGGCACAGGGTCACCAACCGCCTGCTTTAACTCGGGATCTTCGAACCCGATATCATACTTCGCATTCGAAACCCTCCATTTTTCCCGCATCGCCTCCTCGAAGAAGAGTCCCGGGTTGACCTTTAGGTCATCCCGTGAATCTTCCGGAGCGATCTCTTGAAGCGCCTTTACACAAACTCTATGCACTTCCTGGTTATGCTCGAAACGATTCGCATTCCTGAGCACTTCGAAAGCCAGGCGCGTCACTCTGAGATTTTTACGCTCGAAATTCCTTACTGCTGTGGACGGCTCATAGCCGATGACATCACAGAAATCCATGACCGCATCACCATCCTTTAACGCGGAGCGTTGAAATGGCCGAAACTGCACACCGTTACCAAATACTTTCATCCATCGGCTCCGGAGGCCGGCGTAGTTGCTATGGCAATTCGGAAGACGGTCAGCAATCTTAGCGATAGGGAGAGTGGTCTGGTCTATACCGTGTTTCACAATCTCATTGCACCAGGACTCCACGTGTCGATCCTGCCGATTTAGGTACGCCAGAACGGTCACTTCATCGAAATGTTGATCCGCCCATTTCCCAAGCTCCTGGATAGCCGAGCCATGCTGGCGACCACCATAGTCCAAAAAATAGAAGTCTTCGGAACTCAGCACCACGGTTCCGCAGCAGTCTGCTGAGATCTGATCGGACAACCTTCCCCAGATATCGACCTGACGGGACGCGTCGTGTCCCTTAATACGGACCCCTCGTTCGACACGTTCTCTCAAGGAGTAGGACAAAGCATGATGCGCGTTTCTATTTTCAACGTTCTCCAAGACCGGATATAAGTAATTCTGACGCGCTAGTCGTTGTCGATCGAACGCAAGAAAATCCTGAATCGAAGTGGTTCCTGATTTGGGTTGCCCGATATGCAGTATGAGACGCTTTCCTTTCCGGCGTTTTCGTATCCACATAGCTTTTTTCCTCCCTATCGATCCAGACAGATCTTTCTGTCCGAGATGCGATTGATCTGCTCATCGGAGTGGGATACGAACACTACCGATTGATCCGAACAGATCTTCTTCATCATCGCTTTCTCTGCTTTTTGGCGGAACGATTGATCACCAACGCTCAGAACTTCATCCAAAAGCAGAACATCCGGAGACATATGGATAGCCACCGCAAATCCAAGACGAGATCGCATACCCGAAGAATAGGTCTTAACCGGCTCTTCCATAAAGTCACCCAGCTCAGCGAAAGCAGCGATTTCGTCGAGGTGGCTTTCGACTTGGTATCGGGAGTAGCCCAGCAACATACCGCTGATCACCGCATTGTCAATACCGGACAGTTCCCCGTCGAAACCCGCTTGGAGTGCGAGCAGCGATACCGTGACACCATGGTTAATTACCTGACCACTATCCGGTTGGATTATGCCCGCGATCAGCCGTAACAGCGTCGATTTTCCAGCACCGTTACGACCCACGATTCCCAGAGTTTCACCTCGGTAAAGATCAAAGGTGATACCTTCAAGCGCCTGATAATACCGGCTAGGCACAAACAAGCCGCCACGGCGTTTATAACGAACGCCAACATCACGCAGAGAAATGATCGCGTCTCCACTCATTCGATCACCACCCGTGGAAACACGCTCTCCAGCCGACGATATACTAAGGCCACTAAAACAAGTCCCGCCATACAGGCTAACGCCAGCCAACACGTCATTCCCCAATCCGGCCACTGGTGCTCCATCAGTATCAGACGATACTGATGGAGTAAGTTAGCCATGGGATTGGCAAAAAAATAGCTGTGCCATTGTTCCGGGATAGTATCAACGGTGTAGAACACGCCGCTGCAGAATAGAATAAATTGCAGGCCTGTGGGCACCAGGTTGAGCAGATCACGCAAGAACGGGATGATCATCGCCGTCAGGCAGCCGATGGCCGCCATCAGCATCAGTTGGATAGCAACCACCGGCACCAGCGCCAGCCAGTGCACCGTTGGATAAAATCCACAGGCAAACAGAAGAACAACGAGCATGATGAACACCGGTATCTGTTTTCCAGTGTTCTGTGCTACCGCTACAAGCGGAAAGAATAGCGGTGAAACACGCACCAGGTTCATCAAACCACGGCCTTGAATAATGGTTGCCGCAGCGTGCTGGACCGTCTTCGCGAACCATTGAAACGGCACCAGTCCAGTCAATAGATAGATAACATAGTTATCACCACCTCGCTGCAGTAGCAAACCGAAGACCAGATAAAACACCGCCATATACAGCAGTGGATCAATGATCCACCATAGATACCGCAAATGATTCTGGTTGGCCTCCGCCTTAAGGTTAAGGCGCGCCTTGGTGACCACCAGATCAGCAAACGCCCTTAAATTCCGTCGAACAGGGGGTCGAATCTGCGTATCGCGTTGGTCCGTCTGTTCCAGGCTCTTCACCCAATCAGCACCGAAGCTGGCGCCCATCCGCAACTTTTTCGCCTCGCTGGCGCAGCCAAGACGCTCAGCAGCCTCAGCAGCCCGTAAAAATGCCTGCCGGTGTTCGGGAAACTGCGCGCGTACCCGAGTCCAGCGGGACAGCGCTTCCTGCCAGCGATGATCCCTCATGGCAAACTCAGCATACTGACACCCACCTGCCGCTTGCTTGGGAAAACGCCGGCAGACCTCAGCATTTAATGCCTCGGCCCGGGCCCGCTCTCCCGCGCGAAACAAGACTTCGGCACTGGTCAGCCAGACATCGATGTCATTGGGAAATCGATAACGCGCCTGCTCCATCAGCATCACCGCCGACTCAGTCATACCGCCATCGGCCGCTACCAGCGCGCCGCGTATCCAGCCGTTCGGGTTATCTGGAAAACGCAGTCTCGCCTGCTCCAACAACCCCGCCGCACACTCGTACTCGTCAAGCTGATGGTGCGCCACCCCCGCCTGTATCCAAACTGGTCCCTGATCGGGGTACACTAGCCTTAATGTAGCCCAACGCTGCACGGCTTCACGCCACAGACCCTCATGCATGGCCTCCCAGCCCCACTCCAGCGCCCGTTCGGCAGGCAGTGGTTGAAGCTGATCAGAGCGGCGCTTGGAATGGGCGATCTGAGGTTTTGACATCGGAGAATCCGCTACTATCCAACCGCGTTGACAGCGTCGCCGATGGCAGCCTGGAAGCGCTGCTGGATCCGTGCCAGGGCCGGCTCATCCACGGCTTCATAACGCGTCACCAGTTTCGGTGAAGTGTTCGAGGCACGGCACAGTCCCCATCCGTCCTCATAATCCATACGAATACCGTCAATCACCGTGCGCTCACCTTGTCCCAGGTCGGCGTGGGTCTGCAGGTACTCGACGATGGCGAATTTGGTTTCCTCGGTAACGGTTATGGTGATCTCGGGCGTTGTGCACAAATCAGGGTAACGACCGAAGAAAGTCGCTGCGTCATCATCGTATCCGCTCAATATACGCAGCAGTCGTGCCGCGGCCACCAGCGCGTCATCAACGCCAAACCAGTCTTCAGCAAAAAAGACGTGGCCACTCATCTCCCCTGCCAGCAGGGCACCGGTCTCCTTCATTCTGGCTTTCATCAGCGAATGACCGGTTTTCCACATCTCCGGCTCACCACCAGCGGCGCGCACCACATCGAATAGAGCTCCCGTACACTTGACATCAAAGATCACTCTCGAGCCTGGAACACGCCGCAGAAGATCTTCCGCCAGTGCCATCAACAAGATGTCCGGGAATACGACCTTGCCGTCTGGCAGCACCACGCCGAGACGGTCACCATCACCATCGAAGGCCAATCCGAGATCGGCCTTTTCACCCTGAACCATGGCCATCAAGTCCGCCAGCGTCTCTATATCGCCAGGATCCGGATGGTGATTGGGAAAGGTGCCATCCACCTCAGTATAGAGCGGCAGCACCTCGCACCCGAGCGCGGCGATAGCCTCCGGAGCGATGACGCTGGCGGCACCGTTACCGCAATCCACCACCACCTTGAGCGGACGAGCCAATTGGTGCCGTTCTCGCAAAGCATCCAGGTACGCAGGCAGGATCTCACGCTGCTCCTGGTGCCCTCCTCCCCGACTCAGATCGCCGTCCAGAATCCGCGTTTTCAACGCCACGATGGCGTCGCCGGATAGTGCCGTACCCTTGATAACGATCTTGAAACCATTGTAATCCGGCGGATTGTGGCTACCGGTGATCATTACTCCGGAGTCGACACCGTCAAAATGATGGGTAGCGAAATACAGAACCGGAGTCGGCACCAAACCAATATCGATCACATCACAGCCGGCGGAGCGCAGGCCAAGACCAATAGCCTGATGCAAGGACGGCGAGGAAAGTCGCCCATCCCGCGCCAGGGCTACCTTGCCGCCTCCCTGGGACAACACCTCTGAACCTATGGCCTGGCCGATCAGCTCGGCGGCCTCCATGGTCAACGTGTCGCCGAAGATGCCACGAATGTCGTAAGCACGGAATAAAGTGTCGGATAACGTTATCGTCATGGGAAATCTCGTCAGTTCTGTTGCCGCTCGCGAACGTAGCGGGCCAGGGCGCGGCTGGAGCCGTCCAGCTCGTTAATGCCGCCCCCAGTATTAAGCACGTCTATCATCTCCATGGCGATACGCTTGCCCATTTCGACACCCCATTGATCGAACGGGTTGATACCCCACATCACTGCCTGTACGAACACCTTGTGTTCATAGAGCGCCAGTAGCGCACCTAACTGCCGCGGCGACAGTTCGTCCATCATCAGCGTAGTACTGGGTTGGTTGCCGCGATAATGCATGAATGGCGGTAACGACTGATCCGGTGTCAACGCCGCCTCTCCAAATGCCAGTAACCGTGATTGGGCCAGACAGTTGGCCACGGTCAGGCCATGTTGGTCTTCCAACGGCTCCAGTGCCGCGCTATTGCCGTTGCGACGGCCATGCCGCGCCGCCACCAGGAATTCGCAGGCCACGGGCTGAGTACCCTGATGAAGAAGCTGATAAAACGCGTGCTGGGCATTTGGGCCAACCTCTCCCCAAATCACCGGGCAAGTGTGATGTTTGACCGCCTCACCGGAGCGAGTCACCGATTTGCCGTTGGATTCCATCTCCAACTGTTCGACATAAGCAGGGAGGTGCTTCAGCCGGCCATCATAGGGCAGCACGGCCCGGGCGGTGATGTTCAGGAAATTGAGGTTCCATATATCCACCAGTCCCAGAGAGACCGGTACATTTTCGTCCCAGGGCGCGCTGCGGAAATGCTGGTCCATATCGTGAGCGCCGGCGAGAAATTCGCGGAACTGATCCATGCCGATGGCCAGCGCGATCGGCAAGCCGATGCAAGACCACAGCGAATAACGGCCACCGACCCAGTCCCACAGCCGGAGCTGGTTTTCCTGATGAATCCCCCACTCCGTCATCCGTTCAGAGCAGGCGGAAACGCCGATGAAATGACAGCGCAGCAAAGCGCCATTCACCTCAGGAAACGCCCGTTCCAACCAGGCGCGAGTGGTGGCCGCGTTACTCAAAGTGTCCATGGTGGTGAATGACTTGGAGGAAATTACCACCAGCGTAGTGCCGGGGTTCAATTCATCCAGCAGCGGTGCGATCTGGCTGCCGTCCATGGAAGAGACGAAGTGCAGACGTGGCCTCCCGCCCGTTTCAGGGTGGTGTTCGTGCAATGCCACCGATGCCATGAGCGGCCCCAGATCCGAGCCACCCACACCGATATTGACCACGTCGGTGATCGCGTCACCCTGACACCCTCGCCATTGACCGGAATGGACCCGATTGACGATATGCTCCATCAATGTGAGTTGCTCGTGCACCTCCGGTGCATTTTTCTTGCACTCGCGCAAGCGCCAATGCATTGCCGGACGGGACTCAGTCCAATTCACCTCACCGCCATCAAAAAGGCAACGAATCCAGTCATCCAGACCTCTCGCTTCGGCTAACGTCCGCAGCTTTTCCAGCGTACCCGCTGCAATTCTCTGTTTGCTGAAGTCCGCCAGCAGACCACAAGCGGAAAGGCTCAGACGTTCAAAACGTCGTGCATCCTGGGCGAACAAATCGGCGATATGAACACGTCCCGAACGATAAGCGTCATCACGTAACGCCTTCTCGGCCCGGCGCGCCATGAGTGTGTCCATAAGCGGCAATGCCATGATCAGGATCTCCCAATGCCATAGTAGGTGAACCCTTGATGTTTGACATAACGGGGGTCATAAATATTTCGACCGTCCAGAATCAGCGGCGTGCTCATCTTATTTTTCAACATGGCCCAATCGGGACTCCAGTACTCTTTCCATTCAGTCACAATCATCAACGCATCCACGTCCCTTGCCGCATGGTAACCGTCCTGGTGGGTATACAAGGGCCCGCGCCCGTCGGCCCACTGTGTCAGTTCCGGCAACGCCAGCGGATCGTGCACATGCACCTCCACGCCCTGCGCCCAAAGAGCCTCGATCAGGCGCAACGCCGGGCCGTTATCGACACGATCAGAGCCAGGCTTGAACGCGGCGCCCCAAAGCGCCACTTTCTTATTCGCCACATCGCCTTCATAGTGACGCCAGAACTTGCGGAACAGCACTTCCTTTTGCCGCTCATTGATCTGCAGGACCTGCTCCAACAGCTCGGTATTGATTCGGCGGCTGCGCAACGCATCAGTCAGATTCATTACATCACGACTGAAGCCCGGCCCACCAAAACCACAACCGGCATACAGATAGGCGTCACCGATACGAGGATCCGATCCGACTCCCTGGCGAATCACCTCAATATCCACGTCCAGTTCTTCCGCCAGCATCACCATGTCATTCATGAAACTCAGGCGGGTCGCCAACATGCCACTGATAGCCAGCTTCGCGAACTCCGCTTCACGGGGACGCATCACCTGGATGACATCCTGCCGCCGATTGAAGGGCCGCAGTATTTCCCGGATCAGAATCTCACCAGAACGGTCGTCACAGCCGAGCAGGATATGTTCCGGGCGAGTGAAGTCATTTAACGCCCGGCCTTCCTGCAAGGTGTCCGGCAGGCAAATCACCGGCACCGTCCGCCCACGTTGTGCCAATGCTTCCCGCAGCTCTTCGGTCGTCCCGACCGGAAATACACTCTGATTGATCAGCAACTCACACTGCTCGCCACCTGCAATCCAATCCAGCAAGATGTCGGCTTGATCGCGCTCCCCCGGCTGCAACGCCAGAAACACCACTTCGCCCGGAGTAGGGGCCGGTGTCGCCAGATCCCGGCACCACAAATAGCCAGCTTCGATCTGCTCGCGAATCAGCGGCATAAGACCAGGTTCATGATACGCTTCCCGGCCGTCCCTCAGCTGTTGCCAATAACGCCCTTCAGGCAGGGACCAAGTCACTGTGTGGCCGGTTTGGGCCAGAGCCGATGCAGTCACCGCGGCACATAGCGTGTCCCCAACCACATCAACGCGCACGGTATTGCTCCAGGAGCGCCCGGGAGCATTCCGCCAGTTCCGGGTGGCCAAGCGCGAAGTGAATGAACGCTTCGAGATAACCGGCTTTGTTGCCGCAATCGAAAGTACGCCCGGTCATGGCGTAGGCTTCCACTGGCGCGCGCTCCAGCAGCGCGGCAATGGCATCGGTCAGTTGAATCTCGCCGCCAGCACCGGGGCGGGTATCAGCAAGCAGGCCCATGATCTCGCCGGGCAGAACATATCGTCCAACCACCGACAAATTAGAGGGCGCGTACTCGGGCGCGGGCTTTTCCACGAGGCCCTGGATCGCAATGCCATTGCCCGCTGTTGGCGCCGGTCCGGACATAGATACCACGCCATACTGATCGACCTTGTTCATCTGCACCGGCTCCACCATGATCTGAGCAGCCCCGGTAGACTCGAATCGTGCCAGCATAGCGCTCAAATCCGCCAGGTCACCAACGGTGTCAACCAGAACATCCGGAAGCATCACCACGAAAGGTTCGTCGCCGACAATCGGAGCTGCCTGAAGGATGGCATGGCCCAACCCCAGCGGTTCCCGCTGACGAACACCAATGACGCTGACGTGATCGGGAAGGATCTGGCGCAAGCTTTGCCGCAAACTCTCCTTGCCTTTCGCCTGTAACTGCGCGTCAAGCTCGGCGTTGATATCGAAGTAATCCTCGATCGCGCCTTTAGCGGCATGGTTGACCAGAATGATTTCACTGAGGCCGGCTTTCACCGCTTCCTCCACCACCAGATGAATGGCCGGGCGGTCCACGATCGGCAACATTTCCTTGGGAATGGATTTAGAGGCGGGCAGCATGCGCGTACCCAATCCCGCGACCGGGATCACTACTTTCGAAATCATCTGGCACCGTCCTTCATCATGGCTACTGCAAGAATCCGGGATCCATCACCTTATTTTCGACAGACGTCTCGAAGTCTTCCAACTTCCCTCCCCCCGATTCCAAGGCATGAACAGATTCTAACCATACAAATTTCACGCTGTCGCTCGAGCTCTGCGGAACGAGTCGACCAATTCAAACAAGTTTTACTGTTTGTCACGAAAGGACCGTCCCGGCGGCTAAAACAAAGACATGAAAAACCGGCGAGCGTTTTTTTCTTTGAAACGGATCACAAAACAAGAAAGGCAGTGCATCCACGCTGGAGAGCCCCCCCTCCTTAGCGCACCTGTGCGTATTGGCTCCGCGGCCGGCTACGCCGCAATCCGACCAACGCCAGTACTACCCCGAAGATCAGACCTCCACCGTACCAGGAAAGCGCCACCGTGTGACCGAACCAATCCACCAGCACCCCGGTCACCATCACCGGCAGAATGAAGCCGAAGTACGCCATCAGAAAGAACCCGGCGCTGGCGGCGGCGCGGCGTTCTTCAGCCAGCGCCAGCACGGCGCTGAGGCCGCCCAGGTAAATGAAGCCATAGCAGGCGCTGCTCGCCAGCACCGCGCCCGCTAACACGCCAGCAAACTGTCCGTGCAGCGCCCCCCAGGCGATCAGAGCGTAGGCCACCGGCAGAATCAGCAATCCGATACGGGTGGAGGTCCGTGATGGCAGCAACCGCGCCAGGGGCTGGAACAGAACGCCGCAGCTGCAGGTGGCGAGGACCGCGAAGCCGGACCACTCACTCAGACCGTGCTTTTGCAGGGCCGAGGGCAGGATGGCGATGACCAGGCCCACCGTGCCCCAGGCCAGCAGAATCGCCCAGCCGAAGATCAGCGAACCCGCCGGGAAGAACGGTAATCGGGCCAACGGTGCCCGGCATGATCTGGGCGCGTCATCCCTTAAGCCGGCGGCCAGCACGAAAGCCACCACCGCGGCCAGCAGATAAAGCGGGAAGCTGGGCGGCGTCAGGCTGCTGGCCCGTAGCAAAAACAGGCTGGTCACCGCCGGGCCCAGGCCGAACCCGAGGGAGGTGGCGGCGGTCACCCAGTTGGCGGCACGGCGATGGTCGCCGCCGGAGAACAGATCATGCATGTAGCCCGGTGCCACGCTGGAGGCCAGCGCAGTGGCCACCCCAACCAGGAAGCGGGCTATCCCCAGGGCCAGAATCCCCGGGGCGACCAGGGTCAGTGTCGTTGCCACCAGACACAATACCAGAGCCGTCAG
Source organism: Alcanivorax xiamenensis (assembly GCF_009846745.1). NCBI lineage: Bacteria > Pseudomonadati > Pseudomonadota > Gammaproteobacteria > Oceanospirillales > Alcanivoracaceae > Alcanivorax > Alcanivorax xiamenensis. Next base: position 30,336 of record NZ_AQPF01000035.1, read on the forward strand.
GATCAGCGATTTGCGCCCTACCCGCTCCGACAAGCCGTTCAACGACAGCAGCACCGGAATGATGCCGAATACGTAGCAGGCGAAGGCCACCGTGGTGACGCCCACGCCCACGCCGTCCTTGGCGGCCAGTGCGCTGTACAGGGGCGCCTGGAGGTTGGAGGCGGATGTGATAATGCACAGAGCAAAAGCCAAACGCAGGGCGTCGAAACAGCGCATAACGAACCTTGAAAAAGAGGAATACATGGGGCGCCTCGCCGGGGCACGCACGCGCGCGCCCCGGCCTGGGCGGGATCACACCATGGTCGTATTCGCCGGATTCGGCGGTAAGGTACACTTGGGTCTGGTTATTGATGAACTGTTCCGGGTTTTCCGGTAACGGTCGCGGGCATCGCGGTCTGTCATGCACTGGCCGCGGAGCTGCTGCGGGAAGCTTGCTTGCAAGCGAATCGGGGTTCCACAAGAATTCGCTTGCAAGCAAGCTTCCCACAGCGGCCTTAAGGACTTGGCATGAAGCTGGATATGGACCCGGACTCGGGGCTGCCCATTGCACAACAAATCGAAGACGGGATTCGCCACTGGATCGTGCGGAACGGCGCCGGTGGCGGCAGCCGTCTACCGTCCATACGCCGCCTGTCCAGCGAGCTGCACGTGAGCCGCAACGCCGCTATTGAGGCCTATGAACGTCTGATGGCCCAAGGACTGGTGCGCTCCAAACCCGGCTCCGGCTTCTATGTAACCAACGGCGCCGTGAGAATGCTGACCGGCACCGAGCCGGTTTGTGAGGAAGAGGTGGCCGATGATCGCTGGAGCCTGTTCCAGAGTGACGCTTCCACCTTGAAGCTCGGTTGCGGCTGGCTGCCGGGCAGCTGGCTGGAAGTGGAAGACCTGTCCTACGCGATTCGCCAGGTCACCCGCCAGGACAGCGCCGGCATCCTCGATTACAGCACGCCCATGGGCACCCCGGAGTTGCGCTTACTGATACGGGAGCGAATTCGCCTGCTTGGCATTGACGCCAGCATGCAGCAGATCCTGCTTACCGGCGGCGGCAGTCATGCCCTGGATCTGCTGGTGCGACTGTTACTGAAACCCGGCGACACTGTGTTCGTGGAATCACCAGGCTATTACAATTTGCTCGGCCTGCTGAAGCTGCAACAGGTGCATGTGGTGGGCGTGCCGCGCCTCCCCGGCGGACCGGATCCGGAACACATGGCGTACCTGCTGAAACAGCACAAGCCCAAGTTGTTTTTCACCAACAGCGTGTTTCAGAATCCCACCGGCACCACACTGGCGCCGACCTTTGCCCACCGTATCCTGCAACTGGCGGAGCAGCACGATTTCCAGATTGTCGAGGACGACATCTACGCGGACTTCCAGCATGAACCGACACTTCGTCTGGCCTCGCTCGATGGTCTCAGGCGAGTGATCTACCTCGGCAGCTTCTCGAAAAGCCTGTCCAGCTCCTTGCGGGTGGGGTTTATCGCCGCGGCGCCGGCGCGAATCAAGCCGCTGGTGGACATCAAAATGCTGACCAGCATTTCGGCCTCCCGTTTCTCTGAGCAGGTGGTCACGACCATGCTGCAGAACGGGGCCTACCGCAAACTGGTGGAACGGTTGCGCACGCGACTCTCCTCGCAAATGGTCACCGCCCTCAATCTGGTGCGGGCGGCGGGCTGGAAGGTGCATTCCGAGCCGGCGGGAGGGATGTTCATTTGGGCCCGCTATCCGGGCGTGGCGGATTCGCAAAAACTGGTGGACCTGGCGCGGCAATCCGGCGTCAGCCTGTCACCGGGCCATCTGTTCCTGCCCGATGAAACAGTCTCGCCCTGGCTGCGGCTCAACGTCGCCTATACACGGGATCGGCGGGCGATACGTTTTTTGAACGATCCGCTGGGAATGTGAATTCGCGTTATATTCGCGAGCAAACTCGCTTCCCACGGCGGCTCCGTAGCCCCCTGTGGGAAGCTGCCTTGGCAGCGAAGCGGCGTGCGGCATCAGTGTGTCGGGGAAGGGGCCTTGTAGGGAGCGGCTTCCTTTTGAGCAGGCTGATCGGCGGTGGGCTGCAGAATCAGCGCATCATTGTAGTCCTGGCGCGGCTGGTAGCCATTGACATAAGCACGCAGCAGCGCCCGCAAGGCATCCTGATCGCCACGTTCCAGCGCGGTACGGAAGCGATCCAGCGCCTGGTTGATCTCCGCCGGCGCCAGTTTCTCTTCATGGGCCTGCATGATCATTTCATGCTCGGTCTGGATCGAGCATTCCCCGATCAACAGTTCCTCATACAGCTTCTCACCGGGGCGCAGGCCGGAGAACACCACTTCGATGTCGCCGTCCGGGTTGGTGGTGTCACGGACACTCATTCCCATCAAACGAATCATGGTGGTGGCCAGATCCATGATCCGTACCGGCTCGCCCATGTCGAGCACGAACACCTCGCCACCCTTGGCCATGGCGCCGGCCTGAATCACCAACTGGGCCGCCTCGGGAATGGTCATGAAGTAACGAATCACGTCCGGGTGGGTCACCGTCACCGGGCCGCCCTGCATGATCTGTTTGCGGAACAACGGTACCACCGAGCCTGAAGACCCCAACACGTTACCAAACCGCACCATGGAAAAGATGGTGCCGTCACTGGTGCTGGCCAGTGCCTGCAATACCAGTTCAGCGAAGCGCTTGGTGGCCCCCATCACGTTGGTGGGCCGTACCGCCTTGTCGGTGGAAATCAGAATGAAATGCCGCACCCCGGCATCGCGCGCCCCTTCGGCGGCGGCCAGAGTACCGATAATGTTGTTGCGCACCCCGGCGTCCGGGTTGGCCTCGACAATGGGAACGTGCTTGTAAGCAGCAGCGTGATAGAGCGTATCAATGCGGTGTTCCAGACACAGGCTCTTCACCAGACCACGGTTAACCACCGAGCCCAGCATCGGCACCAGTTCGATGTCCTTGCCGCTTTCCCGCAGCACGCCGCCCAACTCCCGCTCGATGTCGTACAGCGCCACCTCGCTCTGCTCCAGCAGCACCAGGCGGCTCGGGTTCAGCTTCAGGATCTGGCGGCACATTTCGGAACCGATGGAGCCACCGGCACCAGTCACCATCACATGCTTACCGCTGATACAGCGGCTCAACAGATCCAGCCGGGGCGGCACCGCGTCACGGCCGAGCAGATCCTCGATGGCGACATCCTGAATCTCTTCCAGGCGCGCCTTGCCGCTGGCGATATCAGCAAAGGCCGGCACCGTCTGCACCCGCACTCCCAGCTTCTCCAGCCAGCTCACCACCGCCATGCGGCGCTGCCGGGACAGGTTTGGCATGGCCAGCAACACGGTGCGGATACGCTCATCCACCACCGCCTGTTTCAAGGTCAGGCGATCCACCACCGGCACCCCGGAGAGCAAGGTACCCTGTTTGCCCGGGTCGTCATCCACCACTAAAACCGGGTGCAGTTCCCGCCCCTGCTGTAACGCGGTCACCAATTGTCCGCCGGCACCACCAGCGCCATAAATCGCCACCGGTTCGGTGGTAAAATAGCCGGACATGACCCGATACAGGAACCGGCGTGCCAAAAACCGGCTGGATCCCAGATACAGCACACCCAGGGCCCAGAAGATCAAAAACACGGAGCGCGGCACCATCGCCGGCACCATATAGGAAAGGCTCGCTAAAACCACCACCGTGGCGGTCATGCCCAGCACCACCGACCAGGCCACCTCGGCGCCGAGATAACGGACGATGGAGCGGTAAAATCCAAGAAGATAAAGCGCGGGTAGCCCCACCAGCACGGTCAGGGGAAATAACCAGGGATCCTCGATCGGCGGGAACAGATTGCCAAAGCGCAAAGCGTAGGCGGTCCACAACATTACCGGCAGTGCCACCGCGTCCGCCATCAGCATGATGGCCCTTTTTTGCCAGCGGGAGCACTTGAGCACCCGAGCCACGGCACTTTGCAGCGATGAAGAAGCGGTATGCATAGGACCCTGTCCTTAGTCGTCTCAATGTCAATAAAAGAGAGCCATTATCGTGTGATGCAAATCACACTTCCAGGCCCGCGCGTAACGTTTTATAGCCCGCGCGTTAGGTAAACCGAGTGTAAATGTGAATGCATGACACTCATTGTGACGCACCCACGGCACCCTGCTGTTTTTGCAATAATTTAACGTTTTTACAGCGACCGGCCGAACAGGAAAATACCCCATTCAGGGGATTGACAACATCTGACCGAATCCCTCCGGCGAAGGGGCGATATAATAGCAGGTTTAATACCAAAGGAAGCGCACGGAAACGACTTTTTTGTAAACCGGGAAAGAGCAACTTCGGCTCATGAAGCAACACTCCGCAACATTTGGTAATTGTAATCAGCAAGGCGACACGGCATGCTCGAATCATCGCGCAATGGATGAACAACAACATGGATGTGGCCGGAGCGTGATGATCAAAGCTTTCTTTACGACATTATCTCCTTTTGATTTCGCATTCCGCGCCTCTTCCAGAGGCGCATTTTATTTCATATCTCCGTAGATATATCACCGCTAATTGCCCATAGCCAACCCGTTCAATGGGAGCACGAATTCGTATTGCATTCGCGGCCAAGGCCGCTTCCCACAGCGGCTTCGTAGCACGATCCGTGGGAGCTAGCTTGCTAGCGAATACAGCCTCCGGCGTTGCCCCATTCGCTTGCAAGCAAGCTTCCCACAGGGATTGTCACGAAGCCGTTGTGGGAAGCGAGCTTGCTCGCGAATACTCCCCAGCCGTTGGCGATTCGCTTGCAAGCAAGCCCCCACGGCAGCTCTGCTTGGCAGCGAACCATACCAGCATCGCCTTAAGGCGTGTCACCCTGCCACCAGGCACCCAGTCTCTCCCACCAGCTTATCTCCAGCACATAGAGCGGCTCCGCTCCCGGCAAGCGGTCTCCCCAGTGCGCCCGCCCCAACCCCGGCGTCCAGTAGGGCCCGGCCGGCGCCGGCACCGCGTTGATGCCATGCTGGCGAAACAACGCCAACGCCCTGGGCATGTGCAATGCCGATGTCACCAGGATCACTTTCTCTTCCGGTGGCACCCAGCGGGCCACCGCCCGGGCTTCCTGCTCCGTATTCAGCGCATCGCGGGAGCGCCAGATCGCGTCCTCCGGCACCCCCCAAGCCACCGCCAGCTCCGCCATGGCATCCGCCGAGGTCACGCTCTCCGGCGTCGAGTCCGGTGCGCCTCCCGACACAATCAGCTTGGCCGCGGGCTGCAACTGGAACTGGCGTACCCCTTCGGCCAAACGGGCAAGGGAATGGGCTCGCAATCGGGAAGGCGGCGGCAAGGCAGGGTCGTCCAGAGCCCCCCCGCCAAGCACCACCACCCAGGGAGCCGGTGGCGGCACGGTCAGTGGTGGGTAGGCATGCTCAAGGGGGCCGCCGAGCCAGCGGGCGGTGCCCGGCAGGGTGAACAACAGCAACAGCACCGTACCAGTGGTGACCAGGGCCAGCGCCAGGCGGCGCGCCCGGCCCCACCACAGCAACACCGTGCCACAGATCAGAAGCAGCAATACCGGCGATACCGGCATCGCCAATGAGGCCACCACCTTGGCCCACTGAAAAGTATCCAGATTCATCGGGGGAAAGCAGACTCCTTATCGTGCCGGCACACCCATGATGGTGACGCCGTCGGGCACATCGTGGAGCACCACCGCCCCCGCGCCCACCACCACGTTCGCACCAATGGTGACCCCCTCCTTCACCACCGCGCCGATACCAATGAAGCTGCCCTCCCCCACGGTCACATCACTGGCCAGATGCACGCCGGGACAGACATGGACACCGGCGGCCAGCCGGCAATCCCGGTCCACCGTGGCCCCGGTGTTGACGATACAGCCCATGCCCAGCACGCAATCCACGTTGACCACGGCGTTGGCGAAAACCACGCTGCCCGCGCCCATTTCCGCGAACCTGCTCACCGACGCGTGGGGATGAACGATGGTCGCCAGGGTCGCCCCCGACTCCAGTAACTCCGACAGTTTCCGCAAGCGGATGTTATTTCGCCCGATACCGACGGTCACCGAATCCATGGCGCTGATTTCCTCCAGCAGCTCGCCGCTGCGCCCGGAAACCTGCCAACGACCGTTGTCCTGTTTCTTGGGCCAGGCATCGTCATAGAAAGCGATTTTTCGCCACCCGGACGCGATAGCGGTATCGGCGATGACTTTGCCGTGTCCCCCGGCTCCCAGAATCCCCAACGAACGTGTCATGGCAACCTCCTTGCTCTGGTCAAAGCGTCCTTTCCTTGTATCACCGACCCGCATCACACGCCAGGGGGATTACATCACGGCGTCACCATTGCGTTCCGTGGGGGGCCTTACTCGCAAGTGAAGCGCAATACCGAACACTGTAGTCGCTGGCAAGACCGCTCCCAGGGAAGGCCGTACCACGAAGCCGCTGTGGGACGCTTGCTGGCAAGCGAATGGCAGCAGTTGGGGGCGCATTCGCGGCCAAGGCCGCTTCCCACAGCGGCTTCATAGCACACGTGGGAGACTTGCCGGGAAACCATACAAGCCGCTGTGGGAAGCTTGCTGGCAAGCGAATTGTCAGCAGTTGAGGGCACATTCGCGGCCAAGGCCGCTTCCCACAGCGGCTTCATAGCACACGTGGGAGACTTGCCGGGAAACCATACAAGCCGCTGTGGGAAGCTTGCTGGCAAGCGAATTGTCAGCAGTTGAGGGCACATTCGCGGCCAAGGCCGCTTCCCACAGCGGCTTCATAGCACACGTGGGAGACTTGCCGGGAAACCATACAAGCCGCTGTGGGAAGCTTGCTGGCAAGCGAATTGTCAGCAGTTGAGGGCACATTCGCGGCCAAGGCCGCTTCCCACAGCGGCTTCATAGCACACGTGGGAGACTTGCCGGGAAACCATACAAGCCGCTGTGGGAAGCTTGCTGGCAAGCGAATGTCAGCAGTTGGGGGCGCATTCGCGGCCAAGGCCGCTTCTCACAGCGGCTTCATAGAACGCGTGGGAGACTTGCCGGGAAACCATACAAGACAGCCTGCTGGCGAATACCCTAGCGAAAGCCGTCGGGATTACTCTCCTGCCAGCGCCAATGATCCGCGCACATGGCGTCCACGCCACGGGTGGCTTTCCAGCCCAGCACCCGCTCCGCGTGGGCCGGGTCCGCGTAGCACACCGCCACATCACCAGGCCGGCGTTCAACGATGTCATAAGGGATATCCCGGCCGCTGGCGCCGGCGAAGGCCCGCACCATGTCCAGCACGCTGTAACCCTGGCCAGTACCCAGATTGGTGGTGATCAGCCCCGGACCAGTGAGCGCCTCCAGCGCCGCCAGATGGCCCTGGGCCAGATCCATGACATGAATGTAGTCCCGCACGCCAGTACCGTCCGGCGTGTTGTAATCGCCGCCGAAAACACGCAGTTTCTCACGCTTGCCCACCGCCACCTGGGCGATATAAGGCATCAGATTGTTCGGCTCGCCGTTGGGATCCTCACCGATGCGACCGCTCTCATGGGCCCCCACCGGATTGAAATAGCGCAACAACGCCAGCCCCCAGGATGGCTCGGCACGATAAAGATCCCGCAGCATGTCCTCGATGTGGAGTTTGGTGGCGCCATAGGGATTGGTGGCGCTGAGCGGAAAATCTTCACGGATCGGCACCGTGGCCGGATCACCGTAGACGGTGGCGGAGGAGCTGAACACCATACGGCGCACGCCAACCTTCTCCATCGCCTCCAGCAAGCGGATCGTGCCCACCACGTTGCAGTCGTAATAACGCAGTGGCTGAGCCACGGACTCGCCCACCGCCTTCAGGCCGGCGAAATGCACCACCGCTTCCACCTGCTCATCCCGCAGAATACGTTCCATTAATTCGCCGTCGCGGATATCCCCTTCCACCAGCGTCACGCTTTGGCTGGTCAGAGCTTCCACTCGACGCAACGACTCCGGGCTGCTGTTGCTGAAGTTGTCCACCACCACTACCCGATGGCCCGCTTCCAGCAGCAGCAACACCGTGTGAGAGCCGATATAACCGGCACCGCCAGTGACCAATACCGTCGCCATACTGATTCCTTCTCCTTCGTACACGTCCTGGATGCTTGGAGTCGCTGCTACCTTAATCGTTTCCCACGGAGAGGGCTACGAAGCCGCCGTGGGAAGCTTGCCGGCAAGCGAATGCGCAGTACCGAACGCCGTATTCGCTGGCAAGCCCGCTCCCACGGAAAGCCGCACCACAAAGCCACTGTGGGAAGCTTGCCGGCAAGCGAATGCGCAATACCGAACGCCGTATTCGCTGGCAAGCCCGCTCCCACGGAAAGCCGCACCACAAAGCCACTGTGGGAAGCTTGCCGGCAAGCGAATGCGCAATACCGAACGCCGTATTCGCTGGCAAGCCCGCTCCCACGGAAAGCCGCACCACAAAGCCACTGTGGGAAGCTTGCCGGCAAGCGAATGCGCAGTACCGAACGCCGTATTCGCTGGCAAGCCCGCTCCCACGGAAAGCCGCACCACAAAGCCACTGTGGGAAGCTTGCCGGCAAGCGAATGCGCAGTACCGAACGCCGTATTCGCTGGCAAGCCCGCTCCCACGGAAAGCCGCACCACAAAGCCACTGTGGGAAGCTTGCTGGCAAGCGAATTGTTGTACCGGTTTGGGGGTAAAAGAATTCGCTTGCCAGCAAGCTTCCCACAACAACGTCTAGCCAGTTGACGCAAGAACAGGAGTGTCGCCCGTTCTAGGCTGACCGGTCAGTCGAGCCAGCCCCTCCCCGCCAACAAGGAGAACCGATCATGGCCAGCGAGCCGTCTCTGTTGAACAAAACCATTCCCGAGGTAGCCCGGAACGCGGCCGAGCAATGGCCGGACGGCGTCGCGCTGCGTTATCACGGAGAGTCGATCACCTTCGCCAAGCAGTACCAGAGGGCCTGCGCGCTGGCCAAGGGGCTGAGCAATCTGGGCATCGGGCCCGGCGATCACGTGGCCACGCTGATCGGCGGCCGGCCGGAATGGTTCTATCTATCCTACGCCATCACCCTGCTGGGGGCGGTGATCGTACCGATCAACGTGACATTCCGCCGCCAGGAACTGGAACACGTTCTGCGCTGCGCCGACGTCAAGGCGCTGGTGACCATGGATGAGTTCCGCGACGTGGACTACCTGGCCCTGTTCTCCGAACTGCTGCCGGAACGGGTCGGCGCCGCGCCGGGTTTCCTGCACAGCCAACGCTTCCCCCATCTGAAAACCGTGGTAACGCTGAGCCCGGCGGGCAGCACCCACGACGGCTGTTTCGACTTCAACGACGTGATGCGTTCCGGCGCCCATGTGCGGCCAGCGGAAGTGGAAGCCTGGTTCGCCCGGCTCTCGCCCAGCGCGCCCTCCTATATTCTGTTCACCTCCGGCAGCACCGCCTTTCCAAAACCAGCACTGCGCAGCCACGGCAGCAACGTCGCCATCGCCGGGCACCTTTACCAGTCCACCTTCCGCCTGCAACCCGGCGACCGCCAGCTCGGCATGTCGCCCTTCTACCACGTCGGCGGCTGCATCTACACCACTCTGGGCAACGCCCTGTTCGGCGCCACCACGGTGCTGATGGACTACTTCGAAGCCGGCCACGCTCTGAAGCTGATCCGCGAGGAAGGCATCACCTGCATGGGCGGCTTCGATACTCACTACCGCGCCATGTCGGCGCACCCGGACTTCGCCGATACCGACGTCAGCAAGGTCGACCGCATCATGCTGGCCTGCGGCCCCGAGTGGTACGACAAAGTCCGTGAGCTGGGCTTTGGCCATACTTCCGTCACCCACCACTACGGTTTTACCGAAGGCACCTCGGTGGCGGTGCCGCCGGAAGAAAACGACGAAGTCGTGCGCAAGAACAGCAACGGCCGCCCCTTCCCCGGTTGTGAAGTAAAAATTGTGCACCCGGAAACCGGCCGCGAATGCGGCGCCGACGAGCCCGGAGAAATCTGCGTGCGCGGCTGGTCGCTGTTTCTCGGCTACTACAAGATGCCAAAGCAAACCGCCGAGAGCATGGACGACGAAGGCTTCTTCCACACCGGCGACTATGGTTGGAAAGACGCCGCCGGCAACGTGTATTACCGGGGCAGGTTCAAGCAGATGGTGAAAACCGGCGGCGAGAACGTGTCCCAGCGGGAAGTGGAAATGTTCCTGGAACAGCACCCGCACATCGCCACCGTGCAAGTGGTCGGCGTCCCCGACGACCGCTGGGGTGAAGCGGTGACCGCGGTGGTGGAAACCCACCCCGGCAAGGAACTGGAACTGGAAACCCTGAAAACCTTCTGCAAGGAACGCATCGCCGGCTTCAAAATCCCCAAACACCTGGTACCGGTAACGCGGGAAGAATGGCCGATCACGCTCACCGGCAAGTTCGACAAGCCGGCCCTGCGCACCCTGGCGATCCGCAAACTGGGACTGAACACCGGGGCCGCCTCATGAGTGGCTATCAACCGGACGCCGCCGCCATCGCCGGCATCGGCGAAACCGAATACACCCGGGGCACCGACAAGAGCGGCCTGCAACTGCTGATGGAAGCCTCGCTGAAAGCCTGCGCCGACGCCGGCATCGAAAGCGGCGCCGTGGACGGCCTGGTAATGACCTCGCGAGTGGGCACCAACGAAGACTTCGTCGCCAGCCTCGGCATCACCGACCTGAAATTCCACGCCCACATCAAGATCGGCGGCGCCAGCCCGGTGGCCGGGCTGCACCTCGCCTGCCACGCGGTGGCCTCGGGCATCGCCGAACGCGTGCTGGTCAGCGCTGGCCGCAACGCCTACAGCAGCATGCGCCTGGGCGCCACCGACGCCGGTCCCCGGGTGGTCTGGCCCGGCGATGACATCCGCCGCAACCTGGAATACCCCTACGGCATGATCGCGCCGATGCAGTGGTACAGCCTGCACGCCAACCGCTGGTTCCATGAAACCAACGCCAGCCGCGAAGGCATGGCCACGGTGGCCTTGAACACCCGCCATCACGCCCATCTCAATCCACGCGCCTGGTTCCGCGATCGCCCCATGAGCCGGGAAGACTACGACGCCTCTCCGATGCTGGTGACGCCGTTCAAACTGCTCGACGTGTGCCTGGAAACCGACGGCGCCGCCGCCATCCTGGTGACCCGCGCCGACGCCGCGCGCCACGCCGGTGGCAAACCGCCGGTGTACGTGGCGGCCACCGCCGAAGGCCATCCGGACTCGCCGGACGACCTCAGCAACCGCCCGGACATTCTCGGCATGGGTATCGGCAAGGCGGCACCACGGGCGCTGGACATCGCCGGCATCCACCTGGACGAGCTGGATTTCGCCGAGATCTACGACTGCTTCACCTTCATCGTACTGCGGCAGTTGGAGGAAATCGGCTTCTGCCAGCGTGGTGAAGCACCGGACTTCGTCGCCAACGGCCGCATCGCCCTGGGTGGAGAACTACCACTGAACACCCACGGCGGGCTGCTCTCCCAGGCGCATATCTCCGGCATGAACCACGTGGTGGAGGCGGTGCGTCAGCTGCGCGGCGACGCCGGCCAGGCCCAGGTGGCCGGCGCTCACCTTGGCCTGGTCACTGGCTACGGCGATTTCGGCGACGGCGCCATCGCCATCCTGCATAACTAATGTTCACAGGACCCAACGAGGACACCATGGGTAACCCCGTTCAACGCCCCCTGCCCGACGTCAACGACCCGCTTTATCAAATGCACTTTCAGGGCCTGAAAGACAATCAGCTGCGGGTGCAGCAGTGCGACGCCTGCGGTCAACTGCAATGGCCGCCCCGGGATCTGTGCAAACAGTGCCACGGTGATCGCTTCCACTGGCCGGTGATGCCGGATCAGGCGGTGGTCTACACCTACTCCGTGGTGTACCGCGCGCCGCACCCCTGGTTCAAGGACCACTTGCCCTACGCCATTGTCGTCGCCGAGCTGGAAAACGGTTTGCGGCTGCTCGGCAACGCCTTCGGCGAAGACGTGGAGAAGATTCAATGCGGCCAGCGCGTGCAGGCGCACTTCCAGCACGATGAGGACAGCGGTGTCTGCTTATTGCGGTGGGTGCCCACGTGCTGATCGCCCCCTGCAAGCGAATGGGGCAACCCCGAAGGCCGTA
>NZ_AQPF01000036.1:0-38898 GCF_009846745.1 Alcanivorax xiamenensis
CCCAGGCCGCCAGCGGGCCGCCGGAAGACCACTAAAGGCGCTCACCCTGAGCCCAGCGACGCCCTCCCAGGGCCAGGATCGCCAGTTGCTCCACCGCGTTGGCGGCCAGTTCCTCGCGCCGCGCCGGAGAGACATCCAGCATCGCCACGCCAAGTCCGAACATCAGCGACACCGCTGCTTCCGCCTCACGCTCGGCGGGCACCGCCGGGCGCCCCTGGGCCGCCACCACCGAGCGGATATCCTCGGCCAACTCATCCACCAGCAATTGCAGCTCACTGTGAATACGGGCCCGATAGCGCCGGCTGCGCCCAAGCCGCTGCTGCAGCAACAGGCGAAACTCGCCTTCGTTGGACAGAATGAAGCGGCCGAAACGTCCCACCAACTCCTGAATCGCCTGGCGTGGCCCGATCTCGATCATGCTGCGCCGCCCCTCCGACATGGCCACACGCAGCCGAAAGCAGGCTTCGTCAATCAATGCCAGCCCCAGCGCTTCCATATCGGGAAAATGGTTATACAGAGACGTGGCGGCGAGGCCGGCTTCACGAGCCACCTCGCGCAATCCCAGACTGTCCAGGCCCCGCCCGCCAGCCATCAATTGCCGGGCCGCGCCCAGAATCCGTTCGCGGGTTTCCTTTTTCTGCTTTTGTCGCAGGGTTTCCGTCATTCTCAACAAACAACTGTTAGTTATTACTTATCCCTATATAGCCATAAAAGGCAGGCTTCTTGCAACAGCCTGGGGAGGCTGTTGACATTAGAAGGTAATGACCACAAAATAACTAACACTTGTTAGCTGTAAAAACGAGACCGGTCCACGCTGGTATCGTCCGGACAAGGGGCGCATCATCGATCAGGTGCCCGGCAAGATCGCCAAACAGGCTCTACAACAAATCGTGCGTGCTAACGAGGGACTGACCACCATGAATTATTTCGTCACAGGGGCCACCGGCTTCATCGGCCGCTTTCTGGTTGCCCGGCTTCTGAAACGGGAAGGCAGCCGGGTCTTCGCCCTGGTTCGTCCGGGCTCCGAATACAAGCTGGAGGCGCTGCGGCGACGCCTGGGCGTGGAGGAGCAGCGCCTGGTGCCGATCACCGGTGATCTGACGAGAAAAAGCCTGGGGCTGAGCAAGCGGGACCTGGATGACCTGCGCGGCCAGATTGACCATTTTTTCCACCTGGCGGCGATCTATGACCTCAATGCCGACGAGAACACTCAGCGTTACACCAATATCGAAGGCACCCGCCAGACCCTGAAACTGGCGGAACAGTTGCAGGCCAGCTGTTTCCATCACGTTTCCTCGGTAGCCGCCGGCGGGCTCTATCCCGGCACCTTCACCGAAGACATGTTCGAAGAAGCCACCGGCCTGGACAATCCCTACCTGCTGACCAAGCATGAATCGGAAGCGCTGGTGCGCCAGGAAAGCCAGATACCCTGGCGCATCTACCGGCCGTCTCTGGTAGTGGGCCATTCCCAGACCGGGGAAATGGACAAAATCGACGGCCCGTACTATTTCTTCAAACTGATCCAGAAGCTCAAGGATTACCTTCCCAACTGGTTCCCGCTGGTGGGCGTGGAAAGCGGCCATTTCAACATCGTTCCAGTGGATTTCGTGGCCAACGCACTGGATCACATCGCCCATCAAACCGACGGCAATGGTCAGTGTTTTCACCTGACCGCCGGGCGCAGCTATAACTTCAGCGAGGTGATGGACATCATCGCCGGTGCCGCCCAGGCGCCGCGCATGCCGGTGCGCCTGGATAATCGTGTCTTCAACGCGGTACCCGGTTTCGTCAGGAAAGGCGTCAACGCACTGACGCCGAAAGCCCTGATCAACCAGTTGCTGGAAAGCCTGGATATTCCCCCCACCATCGTTCAATTCCTGACGTTCCCGACCCAGTATGACAATCAGCGGGCCAGGGCCGCACTGGAGGGCAGCGGCATTGAAGTGCCGGATCTGGAAAGCTACATCCAGCAGTTGTGGGATTTCTGGGAAAACCACCTGGACCCGGAACGGGATCAACGTGAGGATGAATTGCAGCCGTTGCCATCGCTGCCGGACAAGGTGGAAGACAAGGTGGTACTGATCACCGGAGCCACTTCCGGGATCGGCAAGGCCTCGGCCCTGAAGCTGGCTCGCGCCGGCGCCACCGTGCTGGTGGTGGCCCGTACTCCCGAGAAACTGGAGGAGACCCTGCACGAGATCAAGCAGGTGGGGGGCATCGCCCGGGCCTACCGCTGCGACGTCTCGAAGCTGGAGTCCGTGGACGACCTGGTGAAAGAGGTCCTGGAGGATTACGGCCGGGTCGATATCCTGGTGAACAACGCTGGCCACTCCATTCGCCGCTCGGTGGTCAACTCGGTCTACCGCTTCCACGATTTCGAGCGCACCATGCAGCTGAACTATTTCGGCTCCTTGCGGCTGATCATGCGCCTGCTACCGAGCATGCTCGAACAGGGCAGCGGGCACGTCATCAATATCTCCAGTATCGGGGTTCTGACCAACGCGCCGCGCTTCTCCGCCTATGTGGCGTCCAAGGCCGCGCTGGACTCGTTCACCCGTTGCGCCGCCAGCGAGCTGGCTCACCAGGGCATCCGTTTCACCACCATCAACATGCCTCTGGTGCGCACGCCGATGATCGCGCCCACCAAGCTGTACAATCACGTGCCCACCATCAGCCCCAGCCAGGCGGCGGACATGATCTGCGACGCCATCGTGCGCCAACCCAAACGGATCGCCACCAGTCTCGGCGTTCTCGGCCAGGTGATGCACTTCATTACTCCACGGGCCACGGAAACGATCATGAACACCGGCTACAAACTGTTCTCCGACTCCGCCGCCGCGATGGGGCGACGCGAGCGCACGCCGAAGCGGATCAGCCGGGAGCAGGCGGCCTTCTCGCGGCTGTTCAAGGGGATTCACTGGTAGCGGGTTCGTTCCGCGCGATGGTGGCGGCCGCCAGGGATGGTGGTCATAAAAAGGTTCATCGCGGTTTAGCGGGAAACGGCCTTGCCTTCCATCATGGACAGCGGAGCCGTATTACGCCCGCTAGTAGACGTCCATTCCGGTCATTCCAGTCATTCCGCTATGAACCATTAAAAAAGGCCCCGCCGTGGGGCCTTGAAAAGCCGGATATACCGGAAGCATACGCAGCGGGGCTTGCGCCCCGGAGAGAATAGTCTCCGATTCACGCCCGGGCCCCCTTGATGCAGATCAGGGTTCGGGGTGATCCCCTCCGGGCGGCGCCGCCTCCGCCAGAAACGCGAGTATTTCCCGATTCACTTCCGCGGCCTGCTCCATCTGGATCCAATGCCCGCACTGGTCCAGGACCACGGTATTCAAATTCGGCACATAGTCCGGCATGCGCGCCAACGCCTTCTGACTGAACATTAGTACCGGATCCTGCATGCCACCGAGAAACAGCACCGGCGCCTGAATCGCCCAGTTGTCGTCAGCGCGGCTTTCTTCCCAGGATGCATCCATGGCCCGGTACCAGTTGAGCGCCCCGGTAAACCCGGTCTTTTCGAAGCGGGCCACGTAATAATCCAGGTCTTCCTCACGCATCCAGCGCGAGGGCCGCGCCGGCACGCGCATGGAATCCAGCACACCGCTGTCATCCGGTGCCACCTGGAAATTGGCCATGCCTTCGGCGGACAGATTGTGAAACAAGGCCCTCAGGCTATATCGAACGTCCTCTCCAAGCTCGTTTTCCGGCACCTCGGCCTGCTGGAAATAAAGCATGTAAAAGAAATGGTCGCCGAACAGGTCCCGCATCGTTTCCGTGGGCGGGCGTGGCGCGGGGCCGCCATAGGGAACCGATAGCCCTACCACCGCCGTTACCCGCTCCGGATAGGTTCTGGCCACTTCCCAAGCCAGTGCACACCCCCAATCATGCCCTACCAGCACCGCCCGCTCGGCGCCAAGCACCTCGATCAGAGCCACCACATCCGCGGCCAGACAGGACAGACGGCAGTCCTCCACCGTCGCCGCGCCCCGGGTTTCGCCGTAACCACGTAAATCCGGCGCCACCGCGTGGTATCCGGACTGAGCCAGCACCGGCAGCTGATAGCGCCACGAGGCCCAGCATTCCGGGAAACCGTGCAAACACAACACCAAAGGGGCACCCTCGGCGCCCGCCTCGGCAATGTACATATCCAGACCATTGGCGGGCACTCGCCGCTCTTTTATAAATCCCATCGTAATTTCCTGGAACCCGCTTTCCCGGGACAATACTCCCGGAACTACCCGGCTACCGGATGCACAAGGCATCCTCCGCCGAAGCCCGTCATGCTGGTTGGGTGGAAACGAGGCCCATTCCATGGTTCCCTAACCTGCGCCATTCTGGCAATGTGACACCGGAACCGCAGCCTGGCAAGCCGCCGACAGGGGACACGCCTTGATCTTCTCCTCCGCGAAGCGGCCATTCAGGTAGAATACGGAATACGGGTAGAAAATACCGAGAGAAAGTAGCAATAGAAAGTACCGATAGAGAATACCAACACGGTGTCGACGGCACCCGGCCCGGTTATGAGCCGCCCCCGGCAAGGGTACGGCGATATTGCCTCAAGCTTCGGCGAAGACGGGCACTCCCAAACGGGCTCTAGGAACAGCAGCGTGGACGATTCTTCAAAACAACAACCGCAACAGAGCAAGCACCGGCTCAGCCGGCTGTTGCGACCTTACCTGCCCGCCTATTTCCCGGTTGCCTGGAAAATGGGCCTGTCGATCTCGGCGATGCTCCTTCTGGGCATGGCCATTCTCGGCACTCTGCTGCTGAACAACCAGCTGGAACGCATGCGCCAACAGGCGGACAGCTTCGGCGGCGCCATAGCCTCCCAATTGGCGCATACCGCCCGTGAACCTCTGCTGGCCGAGGATCGTTTCCTGCTCAAGGTGCACATCAACAACCTGGTTCGCAGCGACAATATTTATGGCGCCACCCTGTTTGACCGGAACGGCGACTTGATCGACGAAGCCGGCGTGCAGCCGACCCAACGCGGACCGCAGAGCGAGGCGGGCGTCAGCCGCTGGACCCTGGCCGACGCCCCCATGAGCACTTATATTTCTCCGGTTATGGTGAACGATACTCAGGTCGGCGCGGTGGCGATCACCCTCTCCGATCAACCTATCGCTCTGGCCCAGAAAGAAGTCCGGACCGCCATGATCACCGCCACCGTGATCATGGGCCTGATCGCCATCATCGCTTCTTTCGTGATCAGCCGCCGGTTGTCCCAGCCGATTCGTGATCTGCTGGCCGCCACCAGCGCCATGCGGCGCGGCGACTTGCAGTTCCGTATCCACGAACGCCGCAATGACGAGATCGGGCTGCTGATCGAGGCCTACAACAGCATGGCTCACAGCATGCTGGAGAAAGACCAGGTGGAAAGGGTTCTGCAGCGCTTCGTCAGCCCTTCGGTGGCGAAAAGCATGATGGCCGACCTGGACCAGGTCACTCTCGGCGGACGGGATGTCAACGCCACCGTGGTGTTCGCCGATATTGTCGGCTTTACCCGCTTGTCGGAGAGTCTGGCACCGGAAGCCGTGGCCCACATGCTCAACGTTTACTTCGACGCCATCGCCTGGGCGGCGGACTCCTATCGCGGCACCATCGACAAATATATGGGCGACTGCGCCATGATTGTGTTCGGGGTGCCGGAAGAGGATCCGGAGCACTTGTTCCATGGCCTCTGCTGCGCGGTGATGATCCAGCGCCTGATCCAGCGCCTCAATGAGCACCGTCAGGCCCGGGGCCTGACCACCGTGGAATTCCGTATCGGTATCAATTCCGGCGCCATGCTGGCCGGCAACCTGGGCTCCCGTGATCGCATGCAGTACACCGTGGTCGGCGATACCGTGAATCTGGCATCCCGGCTCTCAAACATGGCCGCCGCGGGAGAAATCATTGCCGCCGCCTCGGTGTTCAAGGACGCCAATATTGCCCCTCGGGTGCGGGCCCTGGAGTATGGCTCCATGCGCGTTCGTGGCCGACAGGAGCCGGTCAGCACCTATCGGGTCAACGGTGTGCACGCCCTGTCCGAAACCCTGATGGAGCAACGCATCGCCCAATTCCTGACCCGCCTCAATACGGACGGCCACCGTGCATCGTCCTGATTCATCACGCCGCCCCGGATTGCTTTTGCTGGCCGGAGCGCTCGCACTGAGCGCCTGCCAAACCACGCCGCCACCGCCGGAAGTCGCCGAGAAGACCCTGGAGCAGGTACTCCATGAGCACCGTTACCGGGAAGCACTGACAATGCTGGATGAGCGCCTGAGACAAGACGCCCCGGATCATGCGGCACTGAGCCAACAGCGGGAAGACATCATCAAGGCGAGCCGCGAATATCGGGACCAAACCCTGGCGGAAGCACAGCGCCTTGCCGGGCAGGAACAGTGGCGTGAGGCTCAGGGACTACTGGAATCCACCGGCGGCCATTTGATCTATCCCGGCCCGCTGGTGGCCTTGCGTGAGTCACTGCATCAGCAAGAGGCACGGCGCCTGCGGCAACGTCTTTCCGAATGGTGGCAGGCCCAGGCCCGCGCCCTGTTGGACAGCGCCTCCCTGGACAGCACACTCCCCGGCTACACCCTGCCGGAAGCGGGGCAGACCCTCGAGCTTCGCCAGACTCTGCGGGCCGACCTGGCCGAGCGACTCACCGAAGCGGGTAACGCCTACGCCGCGCAGGGGGACTGGTCACGGGCACAACGGGCTTTGCATCT
Source organism: Alcanivorax xiamenensis (assembly GCF_009846745.1). Classification (NCBI taxonomy): domain Bacteria; kingdom Pseudomonadati; phylum Pseudomonadota; class Gammaproteobacteria; order Oceanospirillales; family Alcanivoracaceae; genus Alcanivorax; species Alcanivorax xiamenensis. Next base: position 6,714 of record NZ_AQPF01000036.1, read on the forward strand.
GGCCCACCAGCTACAACCGGATCGACCCGTGCCCGAGGCCCTGAACCAAGCGCAGCAGGTGTTGGCCCAAGCCCGCCACAGAGCCGAGCAACAACAGACCCAACGCCAACAGCAACGCTCGGAGTCTTTAATGGCCGCCTACCGCGAAAGCGGCTCGCTGCAGGATCTGCTGGCAATACGGGAATACCTGCGCACCACCCCCAACAACCATCTCACGGCGTTGCGCGACGAGGTGGAGACGCTTTTCCGAGAGCGTTACAACAAGGATATGGCCACCGGGGATGCGCTCTACGCCCGTGGTGAATATCAGGCCGCGTACGCCATCTGGCAGGAGCTCAAGCCCCTGGCACCGGACAACGTGGAGCTCAACAAGAAGCTGGAAAGAACCCGGCGGGTACTCAACAATCTACGCGCCCTGGACGCCACCTCATCGGAATAGTCCGCTTGCGACAAGCGCTCACTCACCGAAGACGGGAAGAACGGGAAGCGGCGGGAACCCAACCGCTCCCGCGAGGCTTATTGTTCGCCTTGTTCGTCGTCGGCTTTGCTCTTCTGTGCCGCTGAACCCTGCTCGGCGTTGATCACGGGCCCGGAGGCCGGCGGCACCACACTCTCATCGGCGCTGCGTTGCTGTTCGCGCTCATAGGCCCGGCGATAATCATCGGAGGTGCTGGTACGGCCATTGAACAGCCGGTCGACCCGGGTGGGCAGCGGGTTCTTCACTTCCTGCACTAATTCGCCATTCTCATCAACGCTGAACTGCATGGCGGTGATCCCCATGTACTTGTCGCGCGTCATATCCACCAGACGCTCATTGCTTTCCAGGATGGTCGGCTTGATGAAGACCATCAGATTGCGTTTCACGTGAGTCTCGCTGGTGGCGCGGAACAACACACCCAACAGAGGAATATCGCCCAACAGGGGCACTTTGCGCACGGTCTTCTGCACGTCATCACTGATCAAACCCCCCAAGGCGATGGTCTGACCGTCATCCGCCAGCACCGTGGTGGTCAACTGGCGTTTGGTGGTGATGATATCGGACGCGGAGGAATCATCCTTCACCGCGGAGGTTTCCTGATCCAGCTCCAGCCGGATGGTATCCATACCCGCCAGATGCGGGGTTACTTTCAGGGTCAGGCCCACATCTTCCCGTTGGATGGTAGTGAATGGGTTGGCGGTGGTGGAACTGGAGGACGTGGACTGCCCGGTAATGAACGGCACATTCTCCCCCACGATAATGGACGCTTCCTGGTTATCCAGTGTCAGGATGCTCGGAGTGGACAACAGATTGGTGTTGGTGGTGCTGGCCAGGGCCTGAACCAGAGCGCCCCAACGCAGGTTTCCATCCGCGTCGGTTTCGCCAAAACCAGCGGCAATACCGTCGCCCAGCGTCAGATTGGTGGGGTCATCGGTGAGCATGGCCTGGATCAGGCCTTGTACGCTAAGCCCCTGCCCCGAAAAATTGACGCCGCCATAACCGCCACTGCTGCTGCCGGCCAGATACTGAAAGCCCAGGCTGTCAGCCTTGTCGCCGGTGACCTCGACAATCGCCGCTTCAATCAGGATCTGAGTACGCCGTACGTCCAACTGGCTGATCACCGATTGCAGCTCATTCATCATCTCCGGCTCGGCGCGAATCACCAGAGCATTGAGAGAAGCGTCGGCCTGGATCGACACTTTGTTGTCGCCGGTGCCCGCCACGGCGGCGCCACTGGAACCGCCCGGGGTACTGGAACCTTCCCCTCCCTTACGCACCGCCGCCGCCCCCTGGGCGAAGTTCATCAATAGTTCGGCCATATCCTCGGCGTCGCCATGACTCAGACGGATCACCTGAACCCGGCTGGAGGCGGAAGAAGGAGTATCCAGCCGCGCGATCAACGGCAGCAGCCTCGCCCGGGTGGCCCTGTCGCCTTTCAGGATCAGACGGTTGGTGCGCTCATCGGCCACCACCGTGGCGGACTCCGCTCTCGGCGCACGGCGGTTGCCCCCCGCCGCTTGGGGACTGCTGACCAACTGATCGAGCAGCGACACCATGTTGCCGGCGAAAGCGTGCTGCAGCTGAACAATCTCCACCTCTTCACTTTCGGTGTTGTCGAGGTGATGAATGATGGCGCGCATGCGCTGAATATTGTCGGCATGGTCGCTGATGATCAGAGCATTGGCGGAGCCCACCGCCGCCAGATGGCCGTACTGGGGCACCAGGGGGCGCAGCACCGGTACCAGTTCCTCCACCGGGGAGTTCTGCACCGCGATCACCTGGGTTACCAGTTCCTCGCCGCCGGCCTCGTTGGCCTCGGTCATCGGCAGGTTGCTCTGCTTGGCGGTGGTGTTGGTGACGATCTTGACCACATCACCGGAAGGTACCGCGGCGTAACCATGCACCTGAAGAACCGACAGGAACAGCTCATAGACCTCGGCGGACGTCAGCGGCTGATTGGATATCACCGTCACATCACGGGCCCGGACCCGTGGATCGACCACGAAGTTCTTGCCGGTCATCTCCGCCACCTGGCTGATAAACGCCTGTATATCCGCATTACGGATATTGACGGTCCATGTCTTGCCATCGGCGTTCTGCACCACCTGGTCCTGGCCGGCGCGCTGCGCGTGGGCCGGCAGGCTCACGGACACGACAAGGACAGCCAGAATGCTGCCTAGGGCCGGTGCCAGGAGCCTCTTGGCAGAAACTCCACGATGCTGTTTCAGGGGCTCCATAAAGGTCTCGCTACGGTGGATAACTCACGGTGAATTCCTGATCGCCACGCTGTACCACGATGGTGGCGCTCTGGGACTCCTGGAACGACTGCAGTGCCGCCAGGTCATTTTCCTCGGTGCCCAGGAGATACCCGTTCACCGACAAAATCACGTCGCCTTGATTCAGGCCGACCTGCTCGATCAGTTGTTTTGGCGCGGAAGAGCCCAGCGAATACCCCTGGCTCTCGCCACTGGCAACAGCCTTGAGGCCGAGCTGACGAATCAGTGTGGTGCGCTGCTGGCCAAGGTCAGCCTCACCCGGCGAGGATTCCTCGGGCTGTCTTGGCGGAGGAGGCGGCGGCGGCCGGGACGATACCGAGACCCCGCCGAGCGCGGCCAGCTCGCTCAGGCGCAGAGTTTCCAACTGCCCCACGCGTTTGAGGATGATACGGTCGGCGTAAATCTCTTCGACGGTGGCGTTGCCGGGCAAGGCATCGCCGATGTGGTACAGCTCGGCGTCCCCGCCGCTCTCGGCAATAATGGCGGAAGACTGGCTGCGATCCAGACTGCGAAAGACACCGAGCAGTTTCAGTTTAAGGCGGGTATCCGGCGCGTCGACAGGCTTGTCGCTGACGTCCTCCTCCGCCTGGTACACCCCGAACAGGTTCCAGGCTTCCATCTCCGACGGAGAGATGCCGCGACGCTCCCCGCTCTGCCCGGACGCGGACATGGTGCGCAGCCCCGATTCCGGTACCGGATCATTGGGGCCGTAACTCAGCAGCCAGACGGTCTGCGCGATCAGGTAGGCAAGCCCCACCACCAACAGCAACATCACCGCCATACGGAGCGGAGGCTGCCATTGCTGCGCATTTCCCCTTTGGGCCCACTGAATCATAAAAGCGTCACTTCCCGTTATCGTTATACCAACCGCCACCGACCTCCGCCGTTCCGATACCGGAACTGACGACCCAGGGCTGGCCGGATGTCCTTGTTCACCCGGGCCCGCCGCATTGACACACGTTCACGGGTGCCGACGTCGACCGACCCTACAGCGGACACATTACCGTAATATAAAAAATGCGGTTTTTTTTCCAGCGCTATCTGTCAGCGTCCCGGCGGAAACGGCTGACTCATCTGGAACACCACATCGGAGGGATCCCCCCCCTGGCTGACCCCGAGCAATTGGGGCCACGCCCTGAATACTTGTACGTTCAGTTTTTGCTCCGCCACCCGGGCGGCAACCACTTTTTTCTGTTCGGGGTCCGTCACCACCAGCGACGGGCCGGTCTCCATCATGCTCAGACGCCCCTGAAGAGGCGGCACCGGCGCCGACTCACCGCGCCCCCAGCCAACCGTGCCCCCACTGTAATCAAGGGTGCCTTTGGCATCGACCACGGCATCATCGGCGAGTTCCAGAGCAATCAGGGTTACCCTTACCGTGCCATCGGCCTGTCCCTGGGGAATATAGCGGCTTACCATCGCCACCGGCACGCTGGCGCGCCATTGCTCCAGACGCCAGTTACCCCAGGCGGCGCCCAGCCAGCCTTGCACATCCAAATCGTTGGATACCATGGCCAGATCAAGCCCCGGCGTCAATCCGTGCCAATTGACCTCCCAGCGCGCCCGCCCCTGTTGATCGCGCCAACTGACCGCCGCGGAGCCGCTCCACCAGCGCCCCCGGGCGTCGGCCACGGTCAGCGGCGCGCCCCCCGGGCGCAGTTGCGGAATCCGCTCCACCAGCACCGCCGCCGGCATCAACACAATGAGAAACAGGATCAGACTGACGACAAACACCGCCCCCAAGGCGAAACCACGACGCATCATTTCAATCCAACATCCGACATCCTGCCGGGCATGCGATGGTGCCGGCACGGACGTTTGTTTTCCATGGCATACATGGTCATGAATCCACTACACCCCAATGAACTTGCCTGGCCGTGTCCTGATGGACCGACTGGTACGACCGCGCCAGCAACGAAGTCGAAACGTTAACTGTACCTCAATCCGGAGCCTGCTAGCACCTGCTCAAATAGGGCCAGTGCCGCGCGCAGGGCAAGACGGCGCGATTTCACAAGACGGGGCACCAGGGTGGACCATCACGATGACACGCCCATGACGCCCTTTCCCCGGGGCGGGATGGCCATGAAGCGACGGTGACAAGCGCGTCGAGGAAAGCAGGAAAAGGGCCGGCATCAGGAGAAGAAAAAGATCGTTGCCCCGGGAGCGGGGGCAACGAAAAGATGCCAACTGTCTGGATTGATACTTGATGCCGCCTGGCCACCTCGGCGACGGGCAACCTGCCGCGAAATGGTGGGCCGCATTAACAAGACGAGCCGCGACCGCCATGACCGTCGTTTTGTCATGGAATATTCACGGGACCAGGACATTCAGGAAAGGGAAGCTGGAAATCCGCCTCGCGGGGACGCCCAGGGGCAGACGGCCCCCGGGCAGGAGTGGGTCGGGCAGTCAGAACGGGATATCGTCGTCGAAATCGTCGGCCGGGCCACCGAAACCGCCACTTTGACCACCACCGCTCTGGCCGCCGCCCTGGTTGTAGTCATTGCCGCCTTGATCGTAGCCGCCTTGCTGCTGGCGGGGCGCGCCACCGCCCTGGCGGTCGCCGCCACCGAAGCCGCCACCGCCTTCGCCACGGCCATCCAGCATTTGCATTTCGTTGGCGACAATCTCGGTGGTGTAGCGGTCCTGGCCGTCCTGCCCCTGCCATTTACGGGTACGGATCGAGCCTTCAATGTAAACCTTGCTGCCTTTCTTCAAGTATTCACCGGCGATCTCGCCAAGCTTGTTGAAGAACACCACCCGGTGCCATTCAGTACGCTCCTGCATCTGACCGGTCTGCCGGTCCTTCCAGGTTTCCGAGGTGGCCAGGCGGACATTGGTCACCGCCCCGCCACTGGGCATGAAGCGGGTTTCCGGATCGGCACCCAGGTTGCCGATCAATATCACTTTGTTCACCCCTCTCGCCATGGCCTTTCACTCCCTCAAATTCGACTGGCCGCCCTGCGGCGGCGTAACTGGATAAACGGGTATTCTGTCAGTTTTGCCCTTCGGCGGCGAGGGCCTGGAGCGCGTGCTCGTCAAGCAGCTGATTATCCACCTTCAGCAGGGCCAGATGCTTCTCGGTGACCACCACCGCCTCCAGCACACCGGGCACGGCACGCAGCCGCTCCACCGTATGGCGCGGGTCGTCGGCGGGGTTCAGTTGAATGACCCGGTTATCGAGCTTTGGCAGTTCCTTCATGCCGGCCAGACGCCATAACCAGAACAGCGCCATGGCGGCGCACCCATAGAAAACCGCCTCGGCGCCCACCCACTGAAACAGGGCACCGCCCAGTTGCCCGCCGATGAAGACGCCCAGGAACTGGCTGGTGGAGTACACGCCCATGGCGGTGCCACGGGTACCGGCTGGCGCGGCTCGGCCAACCATGGAGGGCAACAGGGCTTCCAGCAGATTGAAGGCCATGAAATAGACAAACAAGGCCAGCACAAAGTGCCACAAGGTCTCGCCGGCCACCGCCAGCAACACCTCGGCGACGATCAGCAAAGCCACCGCCGCTCTTTTGATCGGTACCGCGCCATGGCGCTCCGCGGCGATGATCAGCGGGATCATGGCCAGGAAACCCGCCACCAGAACCACCAGATACAGCAGACTATGCTGCTCCAGGCTCAATCCGAGCCGGGATTGCAATAATTTGGGCAGCACCACGAAGGACGCGGTCATGGTCAGATGCAGCACCAGGATACCCAGATCCAGGCGGCGCAGATCAGGGCTGCCAAGCACCTGCCGGAACCGCTGCGACGGCGGCAGCGCCTCATCCTGCATCACCTTTGGCGCCGGCACCCGCAGCGCCACCAGCAACGCCACCGCCCCGAGGGCCACGGTCAACCAGAACAGGCCGCTCAGTCCCAGCCAGTGAGCCAGCAGTGGCCCCAGAATCAGTGCCAGAATGAAGGAACCGCCCACCGACATTCCGATCAGGGCCATTGCCTTGGTACGGTTGCGCTCGCTCACCACATCGCCGATCAGCGCCATGATGACGCTGGCGATGGCACCGGCCCCTTGCAGGGCACGCCCCAGGATAACGCCGTGGATGGTGTCACTCAGCGCCGCCACCACGCCACCGGCCATGAACAGGGCCAGACCGATCAGTAGCATCGGACGGCGCCCGAAGCGGTCGGAGAGCATACCAAACGGGATCTGCAGACACGCCTGCATCAAACCGTAGGCGCCAATGGCGGTACCGATCAGCAGCGGGGTGGCGCCCTCAAGCTGCCCACCGAACACGGCGAACACCGGTAGAATCATGAACAGCCCGAACATACGCAGGGCAAAGATCGCGGCCAGGGAACCGCTGGCACTGATTTCCGTGCGCCGTAGCGCGGCGGTGGGCTGATCCGTCATGGTGATTGACAACTGGTGCGACTGGTTAGGGGCGGCAAGTGTACCAGATTCCCCCGGCACCGGGCGGGAACAAAACGACCGGATACCGATCCGAATCAAGCCCGAACCTGTAAAACCTTGTCAGTTAAGGCAATAGCAAATTGAACCGCCCCGCCAGGGGTGATAGATTTTTGCACAATACGGTATTTTTCGTAGCCACTCCGATAGCCTCAGCGCATCACGGAAGACTCCATGGACAAAATCCCTGCTCAGAAGGTGTACGTGGTTGGTAACCAGCACCTGCAAAACGCCCTGCTTACCGAGTTTCTCGCTAAGGAGTCCATTCCCGCCACCGCCGTGAAAACGGTTGACATGGTAGCCGAAGACGATCTGGCCGGAGCGGAGCAGAACCTGTTCCTGGTGGATTACCATTCGGTGGACGTCAACGATGTCATCAATCATCTCCTGGCCGTGGACCAGCGCCTGGATTGCGACGTGCTCACCGGCGTCTTCAACGTGGACGACGACGCCTCCCTGTCGCGTCTGGCCGGCCTGCCGATGGTCAATGGCGGCTTCCTGCACGACTGCCCCCAGGGCCTGCTGACCAAGGGTATCAAGGCAATTTTCGAAGGCGAGCTGTGGTTCCCGCGCAAAGTGCTGCAGCAATATCTGGTGAAAAGCCGCGCGTTCAACAAGACCTTCTCACGCAGCGAAGTGAATCTGACCGACCGCGAAGTGGAAGTACTCAAAGTCATGGCCACCGGCGCCAAGAACTCCGAGATTGCCAGCGCCCTGAACCTCAGCCCCCATACCATCAAGACCCATATCTACAACATCTTCAAGAAGATCAACGCTTCCAATCGCCTGCAGGCGGTGAACTGGGCCCAGGAAAACCTGTGATTCCCCCCGGCCGACACGCATCGCGTGTCGGCCCTTCCAGTCCCGCCGCCGCCCGACCGTTCATTTCTTTTCTCCTTCACATCATTTCCCCTATACTCCACTGTTCATTTTGACAGTAGGTGGCAGTACCCATGGATACCATTCTGGTGCGCGGTGCCCGTACCCATAACCTGAAAAACGTGGACCTGGACATTCCACGGGACAAGTTGGTGGTGATCACCGGCCTGTCCGGTTCCGGCAAATCGTCGCTGGCGTTCGACACGCTCTACGCCGAAGGGCAACGCCGCTACGTGGAGTCGCTGTCCACCTACGCCCGGCAGTTCCTGTCGATGATGGAAAAGCCCGATGTCGACCATATCGAGGGGCTGAGCCCGGCGATTTCCATCGAACAGAAGTCCACCAGCCACAACCCACGCTCCACCGTGGGCACCATTACCGAGATCTACGACTATCTTCGGCTGCTGTTCGCCCGGGTAGGCGAACCCCGCTGTCCCGAGCACGACACGCCACTGACGGCCCAGACCATCAGCCAGATGGTGGATCAGGTACTGGCCATGGAGGATGGGGCCCGGCTGATGCTGTTGGCGCCAGTGGTTCGGGAAAAAAAAGGCGAGCATCTGCATCTGTTCGACGAACTTCGTGCCCAGGGTTTCGTGCGGGTCCGGGTCAACGGCCGTATCCACGACATGGACGACACCCCGCCCCTGGACAAGAACAAGAAGCACACCGTCGAAGTGGTGGTGGATCGTTTCAAGGTGCGTCCGGATCTGCAGAATCGTCTGGCGGAATCGTTCGAGACCGCCCTGCACCTGGCGGATGACATCGCCGTAATCGCCCCCATGGACGGCAAGGGCGAAGAGACGACTTTCTCCGCCAAATTCGCCTGCCCCCACTGTGGCTACTCCATTCCAGAACTGGAACCCCGCTTGTTTTCATTCAACAACCCGGCCGGTGCCTGCCCGAGCTGCGACGGTCTGGGTGTCAAACAGTTCTTCGACGAGGACAAGGTCATCACCAGCGATGAACTGTCCCTGGCCGAGGGCGCGATTCGCGGCTGGGACCGCCGCAACGTCTACTATTTCCAGATGCTCACCTCTCTGGCTGACAGCATCGGCTTTGATATGGATGTGCCGTTCAAAAAACTGAGTAAAACCGTCCGCAAGAAGATCCTCTACGGTACCGGCAAGGAAAACGTGGAATTCCGCTATCTCAACGACCGTGGAGACATCATCAGCCGCAACCATCCGTTCGAGGGCATCATCCCCAACATGGAGCGCCGCTATCGGGAAACCGAGTCGGACGCGGTACGCGAGGATCTGGCCACCTACCTGTCGACCTCCACCTGCCCGAGCTGTCACGGCTCCCGGCTTCGGGAAGCCGCCCGGCATGTGTTCATCGACGAAACCACACTGCCCCAGGTGGTGCGCATGGCGGTGGGCAAGGCATTCGACTATTTCGATCAACTGAAACTGGCCGGCAGCCGGGGCGAGATCGCCGAGAAGATTCTCAAGGAAATCCGTGACCGTCTGCAGTTCCTGGTCAATGTCGGCCTGGACTATCTGACTCTGGAGCGCAGCGCGGAGACCCTGTCCGGCGGTGAGGCCCAGCGTATCCGCCTGGCCAGCCAGATCGGCGCTGGCCTGGTGGGGGTAATGTACGTGCTCGACGAGCCCTCCATTGGCCTGCATCAGCGCGACAATGAGCGCCTGCTCAGCACCCTGACCCGGCTGCGTGATCTCGGCAATACCGTACTGGTAGTGGAGCACGATGAGGACGCCATCCGTATGGCGGACCATGTCATCGATATCGGCCCCGGCGCTGGCGTGCATGGTGGACAAGTGGTGGCCCAGGGCAAACCGGAAGACGTGGCCGGCAACCCCCGGTCCCTGACCGGTGACTATTTGTCCGGCCGGCGCGCCATCGCCGTTCCGAAAAAACGGGTCGCCGCCAACGACCGCTGGCTGGAACTCACCGGCGCCAGCGGCAATAACCTCAAAGACGCCCATCTCAAACTGCCGGTGGGCCTGTTCACCTGCATTACCGGCGTCTCGGGTTCCGGCAAGTCCACGCTGATCAACCACACCCTGTACCCGGTGGCCGCCACCCGCCTGAACAAAGCCACCACTCTGCGCGCGGCGCCGTATCGGGAGATCAAGGGGCTCGATCACTTCGACAAAGTGGTGGATATCGATCAGAGCCCGATCGGCCGCACCCCGCGTTCCAACCCGGCCACTTACACCGGTATTTTCACACCGGTGCGGGAGCTGTTCGCCGGTACCCAGGAAGCCCGCTCCCGCGGCTACAAGCCCGGCCGTTTCAGCTTCAACGTCAAGGGCGGCCGCTGCGAGGCCTGCCAGGGCGATGGCGTGATCAAGGTGGAAATGCACTTTCTGCCAGACATTTATGTTCCCTGCGAGGTGTGCGAAGGCAAACGCTACAATCGGGAAACCCTGGAAATCACCTACAAGGGCAAGAATATCTACGAAGTGCTGGAAATGACCGTGGAAGAGGGTCGCGAGTTTTTCGACGCGGTGCCGGCTTTGCAACGGCGTCTGCAGACCCTGCTGGACGTGGGTCTGAGTTACATCAAACTGGGCCAGGCCGCCACCACACTGTCCGGCGGTGAAGCGCAACGGGTAAAGCTGGCGCGGGAACTGTCCCGTCGCGATACTGGCAACACGCTCTACATTCTCGACGAGCCCACCACCGGGCTGCACTTCCAGGATATTCAGTTGTTGCTGGACGTCCTCAACCGGCTGCGCGACCACGGCAACAGTATCGTCGTGATCGAGCACAACCTGGACGTGATCAAGACCGCCGACTGGATCGTTGATCTTGGCCCGGAGGGCGGTGACGGCGGCGGCGAGATCATCGCCGAGGGCACGCCGGAACAGGTGGTCAAGGTCAAAGCCAGCCACACCGGGCGCTTTCTGAAACCTCTACTGGGAAAAAAATAAAGTTCATCGCGGATTGGCGGGAAATCGACTCTTTGTGATGGGAAGCCTTGGTGCTTCGCAGGCGGGTCTTGCGTGTATCCCGGGTGCCCATGACCCGCCGTGAATACATCCCTGTAGGCTTGCGTTCGGCGTCCTGCCTCACACAGTCATGGACACCCGGGATACACGCAAGACCCTCGGTCACAGCCAACCGAAGGGTTCTGTGTTCTTTCCACCCAACCTTGATTCGAAGTTGGGCACTTCAGAACTCGCGGAGTGTCGCCGGTCAGGACGTTCCAGGACCGTGTTTGGCCAGGGATGGCCAAACACGAGCTTACAGGGACGTATTCACAGCGTGTCCTGGAACGCCCTGACCGGTGACGCTCCCCTCCAGAAAGGCAAAACCCCGGATTGAAAGGAAGCCCTTCCCCTAATCCTCCACTGGGCGCCCGCGGTACATTCGTTTGCTTTTCTTCACCGGCTTGGGCGTTCTGGCCTGGGAAGGTTTCTCCTCTGAACGAACCGCCTGCCCACGGTACATCTGACGAGGCGCCTCGGGCTCAGCCGGAAGCTCCGGCGCCAGGCTATCGATTTCGCTCAGCAACGCACGGATCCGCGTGTCCTGGCTAACCCGGGCATAGTGTCTGAGCTGTTGGCGCAGGTCAGCATCAGACAATCGCAGCGCTACCGCGAATTCCTCGCGAATCCGGCGCCGGCATTGATTTACCAGACTGACCACCTGCCGGTGCATCAACCAGTGATCGCTCAATCCCGTGCTCATGCCTCCCCCCCTTTTTTCTGGCTCATCGCGGTTTAGCGGGAAGTCTCGCTCCAGCCGGGCTCCGTGCAGCCCCGATTCGAGTGAACCGCCGCGTTGCGGACGCCAACAACGACAAACCTTTCCAGGAGAGGAAAGGAGACCCGTATTGCTCGGTTACCTCGAAGACATCCATTCAGATCATGCTACGAAGCCGCTGTGGGAAGCTTGCTTGCAAGCGAATCGCCAACGACCCAGGGCATTCGCGGCCAAGGCCGCTTCCCACAGCGGCTTCGTAGCCCCTTCCGTTACAGACCCGCGCCCATGATTAAAGCACCGTGGCCCTCTAAACTGCGATGAACTTTTTTCTTTCCTGAATAAAGAAGCAGCATCCATGCCAAACGCGCACCGTAACGGAACATCCTTCCGCGAAAGGCACCCTGCCTCCTGGGAGATCGTGACACAACGCACACTTCAGACATCCGGCTCGAGCGGAGGCACGACGCTAACCGGATCGTCATAGAACATTCCTAGGTTGGGAAGTCCGCCAATAACTCAAGAAGGGAGCTCCCGCCATGCGTTCGACCGTGACTCGTTCCATGCTTGCCCTGTCCCTGCTCGGTCTGGCCACCGCTGCCTGCGCCAACAACGGCAAAGGTAACGGTTATGGCCACGGTGCCGATCACGGCCCCGACCGCCACCGCCCTGTCCATATCGCCGGCACGGTGGAACTGGGGCCACGCCCCTACTATCTGGTGGACGACATGGATCCCGGCCCGTTGAAGCGGCGCCTGCAGTCCTGTGCCGAGCGGAAACGCCCGCAACGGAGCACGGACTGGTCCATCGGCCACCGGGGTGCCCCGCTACAGTTCCCCGAACATACCGAGGAATCCTACCGGGCCGCCGCTCGCATGGGTGCCGGTATTCTGGAATGCGATGTCGCCTTCACCCGGGACAAGGAACTGGTTTGCCGCCATTCCCAGTGCGATCTGCACACCACCACCAACATCCTGGCCACCGATCTGGCCGGCAAATGCAGCAGCCCGCCCGTGCCGTTGGGCAATGGTGAATACGACTTCAGCAATGTGAGCTGCTGCACCAGTGATCTGACCCTGGAAGAATTCAAAAGCCTTGAAGGCAAGATGGACGCCGGCAATCCCGATGCCCGCACCGTGGAGGAATACATGGCGTCCACACCGGACTGGCGCACCGATCTCTACAGTCAGAACGGCACTTTGATGAGCCACAAGGAGAGCATCGCGCTGTTCCAGGAACTGGGCGTGAAAATGACTCCCGAGCTCAAGGAACCCAGTGTTCCCATGCCGTACGACGGGGACTACACCCAGGAACGGTACGCCCAGCAATTGATCAACGAGTACAAGGAAGCCGGCGTCTCACCCCGTCAGGTGTTGCCCCAATCGTTCAATCTGGATGACGTGCTTTACTGGATCAGCGCCGAGCCGGCCTATGGCCGCCAGGCGGTTTACCTGGACGATCGTGACGGCAGCGGACTGGACCCGCAAAACCCCGGCACTTGGGAACCGGACATGGCCACCCTGGCCGGTCAAGGCGTGAATTATCTGGCGCCGCCGCTGTGGATGCTGGTCACCACCGATGCCAATAACCAGATCGTTCCCAGCGAATATGCCCGAGCGGCCAAAGCCGCCGGGTTGCAACTGATTGCCTGGTCACTGGAGCGTTCCGGTCCACTGGCCTCGGGAGGCGGCTGGTATTATCAGAGCGTCAATGAGGCCATCGACAATGACGGCGACACACTGACACTGCTGGACGTGCTGGCCCGAGACGTAGGGGTGACCGCGGTCTTCTCCGATTGGCCCGCTACCACTACTTTCTACGCCAACTGCATGGGCCTGTAAGCAGCGCCTCAGGGGCCGAGGCCGGGCCCGGAGCCCGGTCCCCGCCCCGAGAACGCTTAGCGGATGCCGACGTACAGGGTGACCTTGTCGGTACTCTCGTAGACCTCATAGTCCGTATCAAACGCCCTCTGCGGCGCCTGCGCCGACTCGAAATAAGCCCATACCCGCGCCCAGGTTTCCGGAACGATCCTGTCCAGCGGCCCCTGCGCTTCAAAAGCCAGATAGTCGCCCGCATTGAGCACCGCCGTGAGGTAGTCGTCCGGCACCTTGGCCTCATCGGTGACTTCGACCCCGGCCAGCACGCTGTACTCGCCGTCCATGCCGTTACTGTACTCGGTGTAAACACCATACACCGGGGACCCCGCCGCCTTATCCGGGATCACCTCATTCAGTTTTTCGCTTTCAAAGCTTTGCCAGAGGCGGGGAATGCGGGCGTCATCCGAGCGCATTTCCAACTCATTACTGGTGCGTATCTGAATGCCGGCGATAATACGGCCAGGTTGTTTCACGACACGGGGCTCGGTCATAGATATCTCCATTGCGACGTCGGCGTAAGCGGCGCCGGCTCTCCGGCCAGCGCTCCGTGAAAGGGAAAATCAAAGCGCCTCCAGGATCGCCGCCATATCATCGGCGTGTTCTTCCTCCTGGGCCAGGATTTCCTCCATGATACGACGGGTGGTGGGGTCCTTCTCGCCCAGATAGGCCGCGATCTCACGATAGCTGTCGATAGCAATCCGCTCAGCGACCAGATCCTCGCGCACCATATCCCTGAGAGTCTCGCCTTCCACGTATTCCGCATGGGATCGACTTTGCAGACCTTCAGGGGAAAAATTCGGTGCCCCTCCCAATTGCACGATGCGTTCGGCCAGCCAGTCCGCGTGCTGTTGTTCCTGCTGGGCGTGTTCGAGGAACTCCTCGGCGGCGATACTGGCGTTGAGCCCATCCGCCATATAGTAGTGCCGTTTATAACGCAGCGTGCACACGATTTCCGTGGCCAGGGCCGCATTCAACAGCTCGACCACCTGGGCGCGATCCGCGTTGTAGCCTTCGGTCACCGCCCCTTGTTCGATGTGTTTACGAGCTCGCTCTCGCAGCGTTTTGATATCGGTCAGAAACGGTTGTTTGTCGCTCATGATACCTCCCCGCGGTTTCAGACATGGGAACCTGAGTCTGACTAGTGATGCTCTCCACAATCAGGGAACACAAGAGGGGGAAACGCAAAATTGCGTAAAGTCGGGGAGCACCGCCACACCTCAAGCCAGCGACTTCAGGGCTTCATCGAGACTCGGAGAGAATCTCAATTTCCCCGGCAGCGGCTCCATACCGGCACGGGCCAGGGTCTTGAGAGGCTGGAAACCCAGATCCGCTACCATCACCTGGCAACCACTGGCGGCACAGCGATCGACAAAACCCTGCAGAGCGGACACACCCCCACCATCGAGGACAGACACGCCATCCATATACAACACCACACCAGAGCGGCCGGCGGCCAGGCCGTCGGCCTCCGCGAAGACACGGTCGGCGGCGGCAAAGAACAACGGACCCA
Organism: Alcanivorax xiamenensis; assembly: GCF_009846745.1. Classification (NCBI taxonomy): domain Bacteria; kingdom Pseudomonadati; phylum Pseudomonadota; class Gammaproteobacteria; order Oceanospirillales; family Alcanivoracaceae; genus Alcanivorax; species Alcanivorax xiamenensis. The sequence goes on from NZ_AQPF01000036.1 coordinate 21,823, forward strand.
CGATCTTGAGCACGCCCCACTGTTCCGGGATCTGATAGTCCCGCAGCCGGGGCGAGTTGGTGATGTCGGAAATCCGCGTCATGGCGGCGATTTCACGCATGAACAACAAGGCGGCCAGCAGTACCCCCACGGTGATAGCCACCACCATATCCAGAAACACGGTAAGGGAAAAACAGCTCAGAAAGACCAACACCTCACCCAGAGGAGCACGACGGAGCAAGCGCATTGCTTTATGCGCCTCGCTCATATTCCAAGCCACCATCATCAGCAATGCCGCCATCGCCGGCATTGGCAGATAGGCCAGCAAAGGCCCCAACACCACCATACCCAGCAGCACCACGGCGGCGTGAATCATGGATGCCACAGGCGATCTGGCACCGGCCTTGAAATTGGCGGCGGATCGGGCAATCGCCGCGGTGGCGGTGATACCGCCAAAAAACGGGGCCACCAGATTACCGATACCCTGCCCCAACAGCTCGCTATTGGCACTGTGGCGCTTACCTGACATACCGTCCAGGACCACCGCGCACAGCAACGACTCAATGGCACCGAGCATGGCAATAGCGAAAGCCGCGGGCACCAATTCCCGCCAGGACGCCCAGGACCAGAAGTGGCTGTTACCGCCCCCCGCACCATGATTCCAGGGCCAGTCGACGGCCGGCAGTACCGATGGGATCCCGTGCCCCAGGGAGCCGTCCGGCAACAGAAAGCTGAAACGGGAGCCCAGGGTCTCCACCGGCAGTTGATAACGGTTGAGGCACCACGCCAGCAGCGATCCGATCAGTACCGCCGGCAAATGGGCCGGTAGCGGTGTCTTCAGTCGCGGCCAGAGAATCAGCGTGGCCAGCGTTATCACCGCCACTAACAGACTGGGGCCATGCAGGCCGGGCAAGTACTGAATCAGCACTGACCATTTCTGCAGGTAGCCTTCCGGCGCCGGACCAGTGTGAAGGCCCAGAAAATCGCTGAGCTGCAGGGTCGCGATCACCACCGCGATGCCCGCGGTGAAGCCCAGTGTCACCGCCTGCGGGATGTACTCGATCAGCCTTCCGAGGCGGCACACCGCCATCAGGATCAGCATGACACCCGCCAGTACCGACGCCATCAGCAATCCGGGCAAACCGTGACTCTGCGCCACCGGGTAGAGAATCACCACAAAAGCGGCGGTCGGCCCCGAGACACTGAAGCGCGAGCCCCCGGTCAAGGCAATCAGAAAGCCGGCGATAATGGCGGTGTACAGCCCATGCTGGGGAGGCACCCCGCTGGCAATGGCCAGCGCCATGGACAAGGGAATGGCGATGACACCAACCGTGAGCCCGGCGACCAGGTCCTTTCTCAGCTCACCCGCGCCATAGCCTTCCGCCACGCACTCCCGCAGCGCATAACCTATTTTCAACGAGAACAGATAGCGACGGTGTGACATAAAGGCCAAATCCCATTGAAGAGAAATCAGATGAGTATTATATTCCTATTCAACATTCACTCAATGTTAATCAAATTAACATGGAAAAACGCACTGCCCGCCTCACCCTTCTTATTGATCCTCGCAAAAAGCGCGCATTCGAGCAGCTCTGCGCCCGTGAGGACGTCACGCCCTCACAGAAAGTACGGCAATTCATTCGGGAATATGTCCAGGCGCAACTGGGCCCGGATTGGCTGGAACAGGCGGATGCCTTTCCAGACCAGGAAGAGGACGATCACAAACAATCTTGAAAGAAGCAGCCGCCCACGACGGAAAAAGAACAGGGGACGAGCTTTGACGCCGCCGCTGAGGGCCTGAGGGGAGAGCCCGCCAGAAAGACAAGACACAAAAAAGCCGGGCATATCCCGGCTTTTTTGTTGATGCTGACCCGCCCTGAATAGAGTTGACACGTTCCGGCCCTGACTTTGGGAGAACGTGATGAATCAAAGGGTTAAGCGCACGCAGCGGGATTACACCCTGGCCTTTAAACAGGCGGTGGTGGACGAGGTGGAGCGCGGTGAGCTGACCTATAAGCAGGCCCAGGCCCGCCACGGTATTCAGGGCCGCTCGACGGTACTAAAGTGATTACGTCGATATGGCGACCAGGACTGGCGTCCTGCCCCCCACCGTGCGAGCCGGAGCCCTACCGTGCCGAAGTCCCCACCTACCCCCGAACAGCGAATCAAGGAGCTTGAAGAGAAGCTGCGGTTGGCCGAACAGAAGGCCGAGTTCTTCGAAGCCGTTGTCGATGTCATGGAGAAGGACTACGGGGTGACGGTAAAAAAGCGGCCCGGCAAGTCCTCACGCAGAGACGCGTTGCCGGATTAGCCGTCAGCAGGGCCTGTCATCTCCTGGGCATCAGCCGCCAAGCCTGGTATCAGGCGGAGCGAGCACAGCAAGCCAGGGAGGATCGGGAACAGCGGGTGGTGAACTTTGTCCGGACCATCCGTCGTCGCCAGCCCCGGATCGGCGCTCGCAAGCTTCCAACATCTTCTCCATGGACAACCGGATCACACCCTTCATCTGGGCCGGGATCAGCTGCTCCAGGTACCGCGGGCCCAGCGCCTGTTGGTGCCTCGCCGCCGGGCCTACCATAAGACCACGCACAGTCATCACCGCTTCCGGCGTCACCCGAATCTGCTCAAGCCGGGCTCCGAGCAAGTGGTAGCCTGCCGGCCTAACCAAGTCTGGGTGGCGGATATCACCTTTCTGCCGACCCGCTCGGGCATGAGCCACGTAAGTCTGGTGACCGATGCCTACTCCCGCAAGATCGTGGGCCATCATGTGCATGAGAGCTTACGCAGCGAGGATGTGGAGCAGGCGTTGCGCAAGGCCCTGCGCGACCGGTCGGGGCGCCTGCCGTTGATCCACCACTGCGACCGGGGTATCCAATACTGCTGCGACAGTTACCAGGAATTGCACCGTCGGCACGGCATTCAATGTTCGATGACCGATGGCTACGACTGCTATCAGAACGCGCTGGCGGAGCGGGTGAACGGCATCCTGAGGACGGAGTTCCTGCTAGTGCGGCCAGGGAGCCTGGAGCAGGCCAGGACAAGGGTCGATGAGTCGGTGGAAATCTATAACCAGGAACGGCCTCATCTGGCCCTGAAATACAAAACGCCCGATGCGGTGCATCGGGCGTTCCGAGACGAAATAGGTGTCAACCTATTTCGGGACCAGACATGCGGAAGGCTACGCGTTTATTCAGCGTCGGCGGCTTCACCCGGCTCGGGACGATCCACCAGTTCCACATAGGCCATCGGGGCATTGTCGCCAGCACGGAAGCCCATTTTAAGGATCCGCACATAGCCACCCGGACGCGCTTTATAGCGCGGGCCGAGTTCGTTGAACAGCTTGCCTACCACTTCCTTGGACCGGGTCCGGCTGAATGCCAGGCGACGGTTGGCCACGGAATCTTCCTTGGCCAGAGTGATCAGGGGCTCGGCAACACGACGCAGCTCCTTTGCCTTCGGCAAGGTGGTCTTGATCGCTTCGTGTTCCAACAGCGACACCGCCATGTTACGGAACATGGCCTGACGATGTGAGCTGTTCCGATTCAGTTTTCTGCCGCTCTTGCGATGACGCATGGTTCTATTCCTATCTTCAAGGGCGCTTCACAGCGTCCACGACAACTCAATTAGCGCAATTTGGTGTTCAGTCGGTCATCATCACGGAGGCTGACCGGTGGCCAGTTCTCCAGACGCATGCCCAGCGCCAACCCTTTGGAAGCCAGCACATCCTTGATCTCGGTGAGCGACTTCTTGCCGAGGTTCGGCGTTTTCAGCAGCTCCACCTCGGTGCGCTGTACCAGATCGCCGATATAGTAAATGTTCTCGGCTTTCAGACAGTTGGCGGAACGTACCGTCAATTCCAGGTCATCCACCGGACGCAGCAGGATGGGGTCGACTTCCTCCCGCTCCTGTTTTGGCTCGGGCTTGGAGTCCTGCTCCAGGTCGACGAACACCGCGATCTGCTGTTGCAGAATGGTGGCCGCGCGCCGGATAGCTTCCTCGGGATCAATGGTCCCGTTGGTTTCCAGATCGATAACCAGCTTGTCCAGGTCGGTCCGTTGCTCCACCCGGGCCGCTTCCACCACGTAGGCGACACGGCGCACGGGGCTGAAGCTGGCATCCAGTTGCAGACGGCCAATGCCACGGGTTTCGTCGTCATCGCTGCGACGGCTGTCCGCGGGCACATAGCCCCGACCTTTCTCCACCTTCATACGGACACGCAGTTCGGTGTCACCGGTGATGGTGCAGATCAGATGCTCCGGATTGATGACCTCCACGCTGTGGTCGCGCTGGATATCATCGGCGGTCACATCACCCGGGCCTTTTTTGACCAGTTCCAGGACCACTTCTTCCCGGTCATCCATCTTCAGAGCCACACCCTTGAGGTTCAGCAGGATGTTGATTACATCTTCCTGAATGCCGTCAATGGTGGAGTACTCGTGCTGTACGCCATCGATCTCCACTTCAGTGATGGCGCATCCCGGCATGCTGGACAACAGGATGCGGCGCAGCGCCGTGCCCAGCGTATGCCCAAAACCCCGCTCCAGCGGCTCAAGCACAACCTTTGCGTGGGTCTCGCTGATCGCGTTGACCGCGATCGAGCGGGGCGTGAGAAATTCGTTCACGGCGGTCATAGAGATCCCTCAGGCAGTCCTTACTTGGAGTACAGCTCGACGATCAGGTTTTCATTGATCTCCGCGGGGAGGTCAATACGCTCCGGCAGCGCTTTGAAAGTACCTTCGAGCTTCTTCTCGTCCACTTCCAACCAGGTCGGGAAGCCACGTTGCTGAGCCAGCTCCATGGCGTTCTTCACGCGCAGCTGGTTCTTGGACTTCTCACGCACGGTGATCACGTCACCGGCGCTGATCTGGTAGGACGGAATGTTAACGGACTGACCGTTAACCAGGATCGCACGGTGAGATACCAGCTGACGCGCTTCAGAGCGGGTAGCGCCGAAGCCCATGCGGTAAACCACGTTGTCCAGGCGACCTTCCAGCAATTGCAGCAGCACTTCACCGGTGGCGCCACGAGCACGGGCCGCCTTCTTGTAGTAGCTACGGAATTGCTTTTCCAGCACACCGTACATACGACGCACTTTTTGCTTCTCGCGCAGCTGCACGCCGTAGTCGGACAGGCGGCTGGGGCGACGACCGGCGGCGGCCTGGCCCGGGGGCTGCTCCGCCTTGCACTTGGATTCCAGCGGACGAATGCCGCTCTTCAAAAACAGGTCAGTGCCTTCACGACGGGAAAGCTTGCACTTGGGACCGAGATATCTTGCCATCTTGCTCTAACTCCCGTTACACGCGGCGCTTCTTCGGCGGACGGCAACCATTGTGCGGAATCGGCGTCACGTCCTGAATATGGGTAATCTTGTAACCACAGGCGTTCAGCGCCCGAATGGAAGACTCGCGACCCGGACCCGGGCCTTTCACCCGCACTTCCAGATTCTTCAAGCCATAGTCCTTGGCGGCGTTTCCGGCGTTTTCCGCAGCCACCTGGGCCGCGAACGGGGTGCTCTTACGGGAGCCACGGAAACCCGCGCCACCAGAGGTCGCCCAGGACAACGCATTGCCCTGACGATCGGTGATGGTAATGATGGTGTTATTGAAAGAAGCGTGTACGTGAGCGATGCCATCCGCAACGGTCCGCGTTACCTTCTTCCGACGTGCGCCACTGTCTCTTTTCGCTTTAGCCATGATGCCTATCCAAATTCAGGACTTACTTGCGGATCGGTTTCCGCGGGCCCTTACGGGTGCGGGCGTTGGTTTTGGTGCGCTGACCGCGCAGCGGCAAGCCGCGACGATGACGGATGCCACGGTAGCAGCCCAGATCCATCAACCGCTTGATATTCATGTTGATTTCCCGACGCAGGTCGCCCTCCGTGGAAACCTTGGCAACCTCCGCACGGATCGCGTCCAGCTGATCGCCGGACAGATCACGAATCTTAACCTCCGGCGCAATGCCGGTCTGCTCGCAAATCTGGCGAGCACGGGTGCGGCCAATCCCGAAAATATAGGTGAGGGAAATCACCGTATGTTTGTTGTCCGGGATGTTTACGCCTGCAATACGGGCCATCCGAATATCTCCGATTCACAAAGCGGTATCGCCAGTCTCTGGCGCCGAAAGGCGGGAGAGTCTAGCGTTACACCGACTGAATTTCAACCAATCTCTAGGAAAGAAGCTCGCCAATTAACCCTGACGCTGCTTGTGCCGCGGCTCGGCACTGCAGATCACCATGACCCGCCCCTTGCGGCGGATCACTTTGCAGTTACGGCAGATCTTCTTTACAGAAGCCTGAACTTTCATCGCACTCGCCTCACTATCTCGGCCACTAAGGCCTTGTTAACGCACCAGACCGGTGCCGCCATACCCTTTCAGGTTGGCTTTCTTCATCAGTTTCTCGTACTGAGTGGACATCAAATGGGAGTTTACCTGGCCCCAGAAGTCCATCACCACGACTACCACGATCAGCAGCGAAGTACCGCCCAGATAGAAAGGTACATTCCAGATCGCCTGCAGCCCCAGCGGCAACAGACAAACCAGCGTCATGTACACGGCACCGATCAGCGTCAGACGGCCCATCACGGTATCGATGTAACGTGCTGATTGTTCACCAGGGCGAATACCCGGGATATAGGCCCCGGATTTCTTCAGGTTGTCCGCCACATCCTTCGGGTTGAACACCAACGCCGTGTAGAAGTAGCAGAAGAACATGATCGCCAGCGTAAACAACAGAATGTACAGCGGCGTACCCGGCAGCAGTGCATCACTGACCCGGCGCAGGGTCATCCCCCACCAGGAATCCGGGTTGGAATCACTGAACCACTGGGTCAGTGACGCCGGAAACAGCAGGATGGAACTGGCGAAAATCGCCGGAATCACACCCGCCATGTTTACTTTCAGCGGCAAATGGCTTTGCTGCGCCGCGTACACCCGACGGCCTTGCTGACGTCGAGCGTAGTTCACGGTTATGCGGCGCTGACCGCGTTCCACGAACACCACACCGAAAATCACCGCCACGGCCACCAGGAAGACCATGAGCATGGCCAGCAGTCCCAGCTCACCCTGACGGGCGGACTCGAAGGTCTGCGCCACCGCTCCCGGCAAGCCGGCTACGATGGAAGCGAAAATCAGCATGGAAATGCCGTTCCCGATGCCACGCTCGGTGATCTGTTCACCCAGCCACATCAGGAAAATCGTCCCGGTCACCAATGAGGTCACGGCCACAAAATAGAAGCTCGCCACCTGCATGCTGTCCGCGCCTTCCGGCAACAGGGTGATTCCCTGGCTCTTGAGACCCGCGCATACCCCGAAAGACTGTACCAGCGCCAGAGCAACGGTCAGGTAACGGGTGTACTGAGTAATCTTGCGACGGCCCTGCTCCCCTTCCTTGCGCAATTGCTCAAGACTGGGGACTACCGCGGTCATCAACTGAATTACGATGCTCGCGGTAATGTACGGCATGATGCCGAGTGCAAAAATACTCATGCGCTCAAGAGAGCCGCCGGAGAACATGTTGAACAGGCCAAGGATAGTATCCCGGTTTTGGTTGAACATCTGTTCCAACATGTCCGGGTTCATACCCGGTACCGGAATATGGGCCCCGATCCGGAATACCAGCAGGGCCCCAAGCAGGAATCCGATACGACGCCACAACTCCCGAGTAGCGCCACCGCTGGCTGCGACGGCACCACTGTTAAGCGTTTGTGCACGGTTCTTGGCCATAGCCCGGTTCCTGTTATTCCTCGACTTTACCGCCGGCTTTTTCCACCGCTTCGCGGGCACCTTTGGTGATCGCCACGCCACGTACCGTCACCGCGCGGTCAATGCCACCACGCAGTACGATCTTGGCGCGTTTCTTGTCAGAACGAACCACGCCGGCGGCTTTCAAAGAGGCCAGGTCGATTACGTCGCCTTCCACTTTGGCCAGCTCTTCCAGGCGCACTTCAGCGGTTGCCATTGCCAGCTTGGACGTGAAACCGAACTTCGGCACACGGCGCTGCAGCGGCATTTGACCACCTTCGAACCCGGGCTTCACGGTACCGCCGGAACGGGATTTCTGACCTTTATGGCCACGACCACCCGTTTTACCGAGACCGGAGCCGATACCGCGACCGACCCGTTTCTGGGCCGGACGGGAACCTTCAGCGGGATGCAGATCATTCAAACGCATCGCTTATTCTCCCTCTACCCGCACCATGTACGCGACTTTATTAATCATGCCGCGTACCGAAGGGGTGTCTTCAACTTCAACGGTATGGCCAATACGGCGCAGACCGAGACCACGCACACAGGCCTTGTGCTTTTCCAGCCGGCCGTTGGTGCTTTTTACCTGCGTTACCTTGATCTTGTCAGCCATCGTTACGTTCCGTCTGTCTGCGCTTAGCTCAGGATCTCTTCGACCGTTTTACCGCGCTTGGCGGCAACGGACTCGGCGGAGGCCATCGCTTTCAAACCCTCGAACGTGGCACGAACCACATTCACCGGGTTGGTGGAACCATAGCACTTGGCCAGTACGTTCTGCACACCAGCCACTTCCAGCACGGCACGCATGGCACCGCCAGCAATGACACCGGTACCATCGCTGGCCGGCTGCATGAACACCTTGGAGGCGCCATGCCGAGCCTTGATCGGATGCTGAATGGTGGTGCCGTTGAGCTCCACCTGAATCATGTTGCGACGGGCAGCTTCCAGGGCCTTCTGGATGGCGGCGGGCACTTCACGGGCTTTACCGCGACCGAAACCCACTTTGCCATTACCGTCACCCACCACGGTCAACGCGGTGAAGCCGAAGATACGGCCGCCTTTCACCACCTTGGCAACCCGGTTCACCTGAACCAGCTTCTCCTGGAGACCTTCGTTGGGATCAACTTTCGCCATAACCAAGTACCCTTAGAATTTAAGCCCGTTTTCGCGTGCGGCATCCGCCAGCGCCTTGACCCGGCCGTGATAACGGAAACCGGAACGGTCAAAGGCCACGCTTTCGATACCCGCCTCTTTAGCGCGTTGAGCGATCAACTCGCCAACTTTAGCGGCGGCTTCAGAATTACCCGTCGCGCCAGCGCGCAGGTCTTTTTCCACCGTGCTCGCGGAGGCCAGCACACGATCACCAGCGCTGCTGGTGATTTGCGCATAAATATGGCGCGGAGTGCGATGCACGGAAAGACGAAGCTCGCCCAGCTCACGAATCTTCAGGCGAGTACGCTTTGCCCTGCGCAGACGTGCAACTTTCTTGTCCATCATGGCTTCTGTCTCAACGATTATTTCTTCTTGGCTTCCTTACGGCGCACTTGCTCATCAGCATAGCGCACCCCTTTGCCCTTGTAGGGCTCGGGCGGGCGGAAGCCCCGAACATTGGCGGCCACCTGGCCTACCAGCTGCTTATCAATACCCTTGATGACGATTTCCGTCTGACTCGGGGTTTCAATGGTGATCCCTTCAGGCAGCTCATAGGCTACCGGATGGGAAAAGCCCAGCGTCAGATTCAGGGTCTTGCCCTGGGCCTGAGCACGGTAACCAACGCCGTTCAGCAGCAGGCGACGTTCGAAGCCCGCGGAGACACCGGTAACCATGTTGTTGACCAGAGCACGCGTGGTACCGGCCACGGCCCAGGCCTGCTGAGACTCTTCACGGGGTTTGACGGAGAATACGCCGTCATCCACGGCCACTTCCACCAAATCGTGCACCTGGTGATCCAGGCTGCCCTTGGACCCTTTCACGGTCACCTTCTGGCCGTCGATAGCTACCTCGACGCCTTTGGGCAGGTTAACCGGATTTTTCGCTACTCTAGACATCGCTGCACCTAATCCGTCTACACCAAAACCTTAGGACACTTCGCAGATCAGTTCGCCGCCGACATTCGCCTGGCGGGCGGCCCGATCGGAAATGATGCCCTGGTTGGTGGACACGATCATCACACCCAGGCCACCTTTCACCTTGGGAATCTCACCGGCACCTTTGTATACCCGCAGGCCCGGACGGCTCACCCGAGCGATCTTCTCGATCACCGGCTGGCCTTCAAAATAACGCAGTTGTACGGTCAGCGTCGGCTTGGCGTCCTCGGACACGGCATAGCCGTCGATGTAACCTTCTTCCTTCAAAACCTTGGCAATGGCTTCCTTGGCCTTGGAGGAGGGAATCTCCACTTCGACTTTACGAGCCATTTGCGCGTTGCGAATACGGGTAAACATATCCGCCAGGGTATCTTGCATGCTCATGCTGCAGTTGCTCCGCTACTCTTTGCTTACCAGCTGGATTTAACCAGCCCGGGAACGTCACCACGCATCGCTGCTTCACGCAGTTTAATGCGGCTCAGGCCGAACTTGCGGTAGTAACCATGCGGACGGCCGGTGATGCGGCAGCGGTTACGCTGGCGAACCGGAGAAGAGTCCCGCGGCAGCTTCTGCAGCTCCAACTGAGCCTCCCACTTCGCTTCGGGTTCCGCGTTGGGGTCCTGGACAACCGCTTTCAGCGCGGCACGCTTGGCGGCGTAACGCTGAACCAACTTGGCGCGCTTCGCCTCCCGGTTTTTCATAGAGACCTTTGCCATGACAAATCCTCTTAGCCTTTCAGCGGGAAGTTGAAGGCGCGCAGCAGCGCCCGTGCTTCGTCATCGGTCTTGGCTGATGTGGTGATGGTAATATCCAGACCACGCAGCTTGTCGACCTTGTCGAAATCGATTTCCGGGAACACGATTTGCTCCCGCAGACCCATGGAGTAGTTGCCGCGGCCGTCAAAGGACTTCGGGTTCAGGCCCCGGAAGTCACGGACACGCGGGATCGCCACGGATACCAGGCGCTCCAGGAACTCGTACATACGACGGTTACGCAGGGTCACCTTGCAGCCAATCGGCCAGCCTTCACGGATCTTGAAGCCCGCCACGGACTTGCGCGCCTTGGTGACCAGGGGCTTCTGACCCGCGATGGCGGTCATATCCGACAGCGCACCTTCGATCGCCTTCCGGTCAGCGGCCGCTTCACCCACACCCATGTTCAGGGTGATCTTGGTGATGCGGGGCACCTCCATGACGTTCTTGTAACCGAACTCATCGCGGAGCTTCGGCACAATCTCTTCGTTGTAAACCTTCTTCAGATCACTCATGGTTCACCTAACCTCACGCGTCCAGCGCTTCGCCGTTGGACTTGAAGAACCGCACTTTTTTGCCGTCCTCGAAACGGACGCCGACACGATCGGCCTTCTGGGTCTTCGCATTCCAGATGGCCACATTGGAAGCGTGAATACCCGCCTCCTGCTGAACGATGCCACCTTGAATACCGCGGTTAGGGTTGGCGCGAACGTGTTTTTTCACCATGTTCACACCGGAGACAAGAAGGCGGCCGTTAGGGAGCACGCGCTGTACCTGGCCCCGCTTACCTTTGTCCTTGCCCGCGATTACGATGACTTCGTCATTGCGCTTGATCTTGAGCATTGCCTTAACCCGCCTTTAAAGAACTTCCGGTGCCAGGGAGATGATCTTCATGAACTGGTCGTTACGCAGTTCACGGGTCACCGGCCCAAAGATCCGGGTGCCGATCGGAGCCTTGTTGTTGTTCAACAGGACCGCGGCGTTTTCGTCAAAACGAATCACAGAACCATCGGGACGACGCACACCACGACGGGTACGTACCACGACAGCGCTCATCACGTCGCCTTTCTTAACACGACCACGCGGAATCGCTTCCTTTACTGTGACCTTGATGATGTCACCAATGCCTGCATAGCGGCGGTGGGAGCCACCCAGCACCTTGATGCACTGCACTCGACGAGCGCCGCTGTTATCGGCGACTTCGAGCATGGTTTCGGTCTGAATCATCGCTTACTCTCTCCAACTCCTGCCCTGTGCAGGCAGCCACAGCATTCTCTCATCAGGCCTTGACGGCCTGCTCCACTACGCTGACCAGCATCCAGCTTTTACGCTTGGACAGCGGACGGCATTCTTCGATGGTGACCAGGTCGCCTTCGCCACACTGGTTCTGCTCATCGTGAGCCATCAGTTTGGTAGAACGCTTGATGATCTTGCCATAAATGGGGTGTTGTACCCGGCGCTCAACCAATACGGTGATGGTCTTATCACCTTTACTGGAAATCACTTTACCGGTAACGGTCCGGCGCAGTTTCTGTTTCGCCTCTGCCATGATTAGTTACCCTGTTTTTCCCGCAGAATGGTCTTCACACGTGCAATATCACGGCGGACCGTCCCAAGCTGATGGGTTTGGGAAAGCTGACCGGATGCTTTCTTCATGCGCAGCTTGAACTGTTGTTCCAGCAGCTCAAGGTGCTGCTCGCGCAACTGCTCAACACTCTTTTCTTTCAGTTCGCTCGCTTTCATGGCTTACATCACCGTCCGAGTCACGACACGGGTGCTGACCGGCAGCTTGGCTGCGGCCAGACGGAACGCTTCACGCGCCACGTCTTCGGAAACACCTTCCATTTCGTAGAGCATGCGGCCCGGCTGAATCTGGGCTACCCAGTACTCCACGCTACCTTTACCTTTACCCATCCGCACTTCGAGCGGCTTCTGGGTAATCGGCTTGTCGGGGAAGACCCGAATCCAGATCTTACCGCCCCGTTTGATGTGACGGGTCATGGCCCGACGAGCCGCCTCGATCTGACGCGCGGTGATCCGGCCACGGCCGGTGGCCTGCAGGCCGATGGTGCCAAAAGACACCTTGTTGCCGCGCTGTGCCAGGCCACGGTTACGGCCCTTATGAATTTTCCGGAATTTGGTACGCTTCGGCTGCAACATCGTTCGTTACCTTTTAACCACGGCCGCGCTTTTTCGCGCCCTTGGACTGCTTCTGCTCTTCCTGAACCTGCTCCATGCCACCAAGCACTTCGCCACGGAAGATCCAGACCTTCACACCGATGGTTCCGTAGGTGGTCTCAGCACGCACGTTGGCGTAATCGATGTCCGCACGCAGAGTGTGCAGCGGCACGCGACCTTCACGGTACCATTCCGTACGAGCAATCTCGGCACCACCAAGACGGCCAGAAAGCTGGACCCGAATACCTTCGGCACCGGCCTTGAGCGCGTTCTGAACCGCACGTTTCATAGCACGGCGGAACATAACACGACGTTCGATCTGGCCAGCGATATTGTCGGCTACCAGACGGGCATCCACGTCAGGCTTACGCACTTCCTCGATGTTGATGTGCACCGGCACACCCATCTTGGCAGCCACGTCGCGACGCAGGCGCTCAACGTCCTCGCCCTTCTTGCCGATCACGATCCCCGGACGAGCCGTGGAAATGGTGATGCGAACGTTTTCGGACGGACGCTCGATTTTAATCCGGCTCACCGAGGCATTCTTGAGGCGCTTGAACAGATATTCACGCACCTCCAGATCGGTAACCAGGCAGTCTGCGTAGGTCTTGGGACCCGCATACCACAGGGAGTTGTGCTCCTTGACGATGCCCAGACGAATACCGATCGGATGAACTTTCTGACCCATCTGGTTACTCCTGACCTTCCGAGACTTTTACAGTGATGTGGCAGGTACGCTTGAGAATCCGATCCGCACGCCCTTTCGCGCGAGGACGGATACGCTTCATCGTCATGCCTTCATCCACGTAGATGGTGGATACTTTCAGCTCATCCACATCGGCGCCGTCGTTGTTTTCCGCGTTAGCAATCGCGGACTCCAGCACCTTCTTAACAATCTTGGCCGCCTTCTTGGGGCTAAAGGCGAGAACATTCAACGCCCTTTCCACCTCCAGACCTCGGATCTGGTCGGCCACCAGGCGGGCTTTCTGAGCCGAAATTCTTGCGCCCCGCAGACGGGCTGCAACTTCAGTCGCCATGGCTGTCACCTTATCGCTTAGCCTTTTTGTCCACGATATGCCCGCGGAAGTTACGGGTCAGGGCGAATTCGCCCAGCTTGTGGCCCACCATGTGCTCGGAAACCAATACCGGAACATGCTGACGGCCGTTATGTACCGCGATGGTCAAACCCACCATCTCCGGGATGATCATGGAGCGACGGGACCAGGTTTTGATCGGCTTACGGGAGCCGGCTTCCACCGCTTCTTCCACCTTCTTCAACAGGTGGTGATCCAGAAACGGACCTTTTTTCAGTGAACGTGGCACAGCCTGAACCTCTCTCTATCCCTTACTTACGACGGTCGCGCACAATCATCTTGGAGGTGCGCTTGTTGGTACGGGTTTTGTGGCCCTTGGTCGGTACACCCCAGGGGGTTACCGGATGACGGCCACCGGACGTACGCCCTTCACCACCACCATGGGGGTGATCCACGGGGTTCATGGCCACACCGCGAACAGTGGGACGAACACCGCGCCAGCGGGTTGCGCCGGCCTTACCCAGCGAGCGCAGGCTGTGCTCACTGTTGGATACTTGCCCGATGGTGGCTCGGCACTCAGCGTGCACCTTGCGCATTTCGCCGGAGCGCAAACGCAGGGTTACATACTGTCCGTCCTTCGCCAGCAGCTGGACGGACGTGCCCGCGGAGCGAGCCAGCTGACCACCTTTACCAGGCTTCAGCTCCACATTGTGAATCGTGGAACCCAGCGGGATGTTGCGCAGCGGCAGAGCATTACCCACTTTGATCGGAGCGTCTTCACCGGACTGAACGCGGTCGCCCGCCTTCAGGTCTTTCGGCGCCAGAATGTAACGACGCTCGCCATCCATATACTTCACCAGCGCGATGTGCGCGGAACGGTTCGGATCGTATTCCAGACGCTCCACCACACCCGGGACACCATCTTTATTGCGACGGAAATCCACTACGCGGTATTTCTGCTTGTGGCCACCACCTTTATGACGTGTGGTGATACGACCATTGTTGTTACGGCCGCCATTCTTGGCCTTGGCTTCCAGCAAGGGCGCGTAGGGAGCACCTTTGTGCAGCTCCTCGTTGACCACCTTTACGACAAAGCGGCGGCCCGGAGAAGTCGGCTTGGTCTTAACAATCGCCATGATTACTTACTCCCTTACCTTACTCAGCGCCCAGGAAGTCGATATCCTGGCCTTGTTCAAGGGACACGTAGGCCTTCTTCCAGTCGCTACGCTTACCGGCGACACGACCGAAGAACTTGCGCTTGCCTTTCACGTTCAGAGTCCGAACGTTACGCACCTTGACCTCGAACATGGCTTCCACGGCTGCCTTGATCTCCGCTTTGGTGGCGTCTTTTGCCACTTTGAAAGCGAAGGCATTGCTACGCTCGGTCGCGTCGGTGGCCTTTTCGGAAAAGTGCGGTGCAAGCAGCACTTTTAAAATGCGCTCTTTATTCATGCCAGCGCCTCCTCAAGCTTCTTCAGAGCCGGCACGGTCACCAGCACCTTGTCAAAGGCGATCAGGCTGACCGGATCCACACCGCTGGCATCGCGAATGTCGACCTTCGGCAGATTACGAGCTGCCAAATACAGGTTCTCATCCACGTCATCCGTCACGATGAGAACATTGCTCAGGTTCAGATCCTTGAGCTTGGCGGACACCTGCTTGGTTTTCGGGGAGTCGACGGAGAAGTCGTCCACCACAACCAAGCGCTCCTGGCGAACCAGCTCGGACAAAATGCAGCGCAGCGCGCCACGGTACATTTTGCGGTTTACTTTCTGTGAGTGGTCACGCGGCACCGCGGCAAACGTCTTGCCGCCGCCACGCCACAGCGGGCTGCGGATAGTACCGGCGCGAGCACGGCCAGTACCTTTCTGCCGCCAGGGCTTACGACCACCACCACTGACATCGGAGCGGCTTTTCTGCGCTTTGGAACCCTGACGGGCACCCGCCAGGTAAGCAGTCACTACCTGATGAACCAGAGGCTCGTTGAAGTCCTTGCCGAAGGCGACTTCAGACACAGTAACGGTACCTCCAGAGGCGGTATTGAGATTCATCCTCTATTCCTCTTTCAGGCCTTCGCCTTCACTGCCGGGATCACGATCACATCACCACCGGCCGCGCCGGGGACCGCACCCTTAACCAGCAACAGATTCTTTTCCACGTCCACGCGCACGACTTCCAGGTTCTGAACCGTCACACGCTCGGCACCCATGTGGCCCGCCATTTTCTTACCCTTGAATACGCGGCCCGGGGTTTGGTTCTGACCGATGGAACCCGGAGCGCGGTGGGACAGAGAGTTACCGTGAGTGGCGTCCTGGGTACGGAAATTCCAACGCTTAACCGTACCGGCGAAACCTTTACCTTTAGAGGTACCGGTTACGTCCACGATCTGGCCAGCCTCGAACACTTCCAGGGTCAGCTCACCGCCCACCTGCAAGTCACCCGCGGCAGCGCGAAACTCACCAACAGTGCGGCCAGCCTCAACACCCGCCTTGGCGAAATGACCCGCCATCGGCTTGGTCACTCGGCTTGCGCGGCGTTCGCCCACCGTCACTTGCACGGCCTCGTAGCCATCTGTCTCTTCGGTCTTAATCTGGCTCACCCGATTCGGGGACACTTCAATCACGGTCACCGGCACACTGACACCATCTTCAGTGAACACCCGGGTCATCCCGCATTTTCGACCGATCACACCAATCGCCATTGTCTACCTCTTCACAACCTGTTGCGGCCAGGCCGCACGTTGTTGTCTCAGGCTGAGTTATCCCAGGCTGATCTGCACATCCACACCAGCGGCCAGATCCAGCTTCATCAGTGCGTCCACGGTCTTGTCCGTGGGCTCCACGATGTCCACCATCCGCTTGTGGGTACGGATCTCGTACTGATCCCGCGCATCTTTGTTAACGTGCGGAGAGACCAGCACCGTAAACCGTTCTTTACGCGTGGGCAGAGGGATCGGACCCTGTACCTGCGCACCCGTGCGTTTTGCCGTATCCACGATCTCCTGGGCGGACTGATCGATCAGGCGATGATCAAAAGCCTTGAGACGGATTCGGATTCTCTGGTTAGCCATAGCTAACAAACTCCAGACTGTTTCGAACCATACTTTAGATGGCAAAAAGCCCGCCCATCCTTCTCATCCGAAGGAGGTGGGTGTCAAAACAAGCCCGGGAACGATGCCCCGGTTGATCGCGCCCTCTCCAGCATTAACACTGGAAAGAGGGCGCAGAGTATATAGACAAAAAAAGGCCGGAGCAAGCCCCGACCTCAAATTATCTTACTCTACGATCTTGGCCACCACGCCGG